>NZ_VDEZ01000001.1:0-327500 GCF_017922435.1 Thalassospira sp. ER-Se-21-Dark
GCTGCCCGCGCATCCCTTCCTTCTGATCTACAATGTCAAAGAACTCTAGGACCGAAGCCCCGAACCGCTCAGTCCGCGTCGCCGTCTCGTTGGCGCCGCACCCCGTCGGTGGAGGCGGGTTATAGGCCCCACTCCCAAAACTGTCAAACCCTTTTTTGAGAAAAAACGTCAGAAAAAGACATTTTTGTAAAAAGGGCTAAAACTGGCCGGAACCGGGGGAGTTCACCCTTCATCCCGTGGTTGAGAAACCGTGGTTGAACATGGATCAGACCGGTCAACATGCCCGCCATTCCATATAGCCGATTTACCACATCAGAAGTCGTCGTTTGCCCACATCAAGAACAGTCAGATAACGATACATATATATATATGTCATATCGCGCACCTGATCTGCGGCCCTGTGAACTGGATTTCATTTTGTTTTCGGCTGCCATGTTCTTGCCACTGTGGGCTGGCACATGATCGCCGCCCATCACGACCAAGGCAGCAGGATTCCCTCAACGGTTCGTAAAGGAAATCGCGCCATTATGTCGGGACGGGTTCCACTTTTACCTGCGGCAATTCGCATTTCACATCGCCAAATCTTTTATGTATAAGGTTCTTGGCGATGTTGCCAACAAGAGCGACGGCCCGGGTGAACTGACAAATGGCTTTTAGGGGAGTTCTGCGGCAATGGCCGGAAGAGACTTGGTTTCTATTGCGAGCGTGATGGTAATTCTGGGGGGAACAACCGGATATCTGCTATCTGATCATTATTCGAACGCCTCGGATACTGCCCTGTCTGCCAGCGCTGCAGAGAGCCTCGTTATGGGGGGTGACGCGGACGTCACCGAAACCGCCAGTATCCCGGATCTTGAACCACGCCGCGAGACGGTTGTCCTTGAAAAGGGCTCCAACCTGATGGCGACACTGACCGCCACAGGCCTCGAGCGGACATCTGCCTATAACGCGATCGAAGCCCTGCGCGATGTATTCAACCCGCGCAAACTGCGCGCCGGGCAGGAATTCGACCTTGTTTATGCTGCGGACGGGCAGGACGATATCGAACTTCTGGACCAGATGAGCTTCCAGCCGGACCCGGAAACCATTGTTTCAGTCTCGCGCACTGATGACGGCTATCAGGCATCCTCGGACAAAATCGAACTGACACCTTCGCGCAATGTAGCGTCGGGCACGATCGAGCAAAGCCTGTTTCTGGCAGCGGAACGCAACGGCGTTCCGATCCCGGTTCTGATGGAACTGATCGAACTTTATTCCTATGAAGTCGACTTCCAGCGTGACATTCAGCCGGGCGACAGTTTTGAGATCATGTATCAGGAACTGAAAAACGATGCCGGTGAACGGGTGCGTTATGGCGATGTGCTTTATGCCAGCATGACGCTCAGCGGCCATGAGGTTCGGCTTTATTCCTATACCGACAGCAACGGCGAAACCGACTTCTATAACCAGAAGGGCGAATCTTATCGCCGTGCACTGATGCGGACACCGATCAACGGCGCACGTCTGTCATCGGGTTATGGCAAACGCAAGCACCCAATCCTTGGCTATACCAAGATGCATAAGGGGATCGACTTCGCAGCCCCGACCGGCACACCGATCTTTGCCGCCGGTAACGGCACGATTGCCAAGATTGGCCGCAATGGCGGTTATGGCAATTACATCCAGATCCGCCACAATGATTCCTATGCCACCGCCTATGCCCATATGAATGGTTTTGCCAAGGGCCTGAAGCAGGGATCGCGGGTCAAGCAGGGCGATATCATCGGCTATGTTGGCACAACCGGTCGCTCCACTGGTCCGCACCTGCATTACGAGATCCTGCAAAACAACGCACAGGTCAACCCGATCCGCGTGAAGATGCCGAGTGGCAAGACGCTTAAGGGTGAAGAGCTTGATCGCTTCCTTGCGGATTCTGATGTGTTGCGCAAACAGTATGCTGAACTGTCAATCGGCAACCGCAAGATCGCCAGCGCCGAATAAGACCCCGACTGGTCCAAAATCAAAAACCCGCCCTTGTGGCGGGTTTTTTGTTTCTGCAACATCACGACAGATGTCTGCACTGTTGAAGCCTAGGCTCAGCGTTTTGGGTCGGGAGAATGTGGCAATAAAGAAAGCAAATAGAGGACAGCCATACAGCACGCTTTGGCTTTGGCCCAAGATCAGGCTGCGTCGCGTTCAAACTGCAGCTTGGCCAGGCGCCCGTATAGCGGGGAGCTTTCGAGCAGTTCCTGATGCGTCCCGACTGCTACCAGCTTGCCATCATCAATCACAGCAATCCGGTCTGCATGCAGAACCGTTGCCAAACGATGCGCAATCACGAGCGTGGTGCGCTCTTTCATGATGGTTTCAAGTGCCTTTTGAACAACCTGTTCACTTTCGGCATCCAACGCACTGGTGGCTTCATCCAGAAGCAGGATGGCCGGATTGCGTAAGATCGCGCGCGCGATCGCAATGCGTTGACGCTGACCGCCCGACAGGCGCACGCCCTTCTCACCCAGGAAGGTATTAAAGCCATCCGGCAACCGGTCAAGGAACTCACTGGCATGCGCAGCGTCGGCAGCCGCACGCACATCGGCATCACTTGCCCCCGGACGGCCATAGCGGATGTTGTCCCATGCACTGGCGGCAAAGATCACCGGGTCCTGTGCGACAAGACCAATGCGTTCACGTACTGCGACCGGATCGGCCGTCTTGATATCAACCCCGTCAACCTTGATCACACCGCTTGCCGGATCATAGAAGCGCAGCAGCAGCTGGAACACGGTGGTCTTGCCCGCCCCCGAAGGGCCAACAAGTGCAACCGTTTCCCCCGGCTTGACCGAAAGGCTGAGACCTTCAAGGGCCGAGCGATCTGGGCGGGCAGGATAATGGAAGGTGACGTTTTCGAAACTGACATGCCCCTGATGGGGTACCGGCAACGCGACGGGGTTTTCCGGTGCCTTGATTTCAGGTTCCGTCGACAGTAACGCAACCAGGCGTTCCGCCGCCCCCGCCGCACGTTGCAAATCACCGATCACTTCACTGATGGCGCCAACGGAACCGGCAACTACCACAGCATAAAAGACAAAGGCCGAAAGTTCCCCGGCCGAGATCGTGCCATCCAGCACATCATGCCCACCAATCCACAGGATGGTGCCAACCGCACCAAACACCATGACGATAACAATCGCGGTCAGAAGGGCGCGGGCAGAAATACGCGCAACCGCCGTTCTGAAGGCCCCTTCGACGTGGCCGCTGAAACGTTGGCTTTCGATTTCTTCGTGGGTATAGGCCTGCACCGTGCGCAGCGCATTGAGAGTTTCTTCGGAAAAGGCGCTGACGTCGGCAACCCGATCTTGGGACTCGCGCGACAAACGCCGCACGCGTCGACCATATCCGACAATCGGAATGACCACCAACGGCACAACCAGCAAGACAAGAGCTGTGAGCTTGGGACTGGTGATGGCCAACATCGTCAGTCCCCCGACAAACATCAGGGCATTGCGAAGCGCGATCGAGACGCTTGAGCCAATGACGGCCTGAAGCAACGTGGTGTCGGTTGTCAGGCGCGAAAGAACTTCACCGGTTCTTGTGACTTCAAAGAAGGCTGAGTCCAGCCGGATGATATGGCGGTATACGGCGGAACGGATATCAGCAACCACACGTTCCCCGATCCAGGAAACCAGGAAGAAGCGCATGTAACTTGCGCCCGCCAGCAACAGGGTTACCGCAAATAGAACGAACAATGCCCGGTCCAGCAGCGAGCCGTCACCTTCGGCAAAGCCTTCGTCAACCAGCATGCGCAGGCCATTGCCAAGCGCCAGTACGGTGCCAGATGCTGTCACCAGTGCGATCAGCGCGCCGAACAGCTGCAAACGGTATTTTGTGACGAACGGGACAATGGCACGGAGCGACGAGAGGTTCCGGCTGGTTTCACGATCGGTGAGTTTTGCAGAAGAAGTCGGTGTACGCGCCAAGGCACTTTATTCCGTATGCAGTGGTAACCACGCGGCCGATATAAAGAGATCAGCCAAGATCAAGCTTGTTCCCGGTTTTGACAGCAAGATCAGCCGAAAGCTGATCATGGAGCGTGGTCGAACCGCGGGTCGAGGTCCAGGTTTCGTTGTCTTCATCAAAGTCATAGTGGCTTGCCCCACTGACTGGCGAAGAAAGCCAGACCTGACGGTTGGGACCATGCTTGTTGATGATGAATTGTTCGCCCGAATCGAGTTCGATGGTCAGGATGCCGGACTGCAGATCAACATCAAGGTCATCGCCCAAGGCATCATCAATAACATCAGACAGCGTTTCGATGGTTTCGTCTGCAAGCTGATGGAAGCGGGTTTCCTCAAGGGCCACAGTCATATTCTCCGTCTATCATCGGGGTCCAATGCCCCGGCAAGGCGACAATCAATTGTTGGCGCACCATACTATATAAAGAGACCTGTGCAAGTATGCATAAGCACGGGTGCGAGAAAAGCTTGTAACATGGGGCAAGCACTGCTAAACGACCGCCTGATCGCTACTGCACTCCCCTCATTTGGCGTTAATCGGATAATTACCGGTTACAGGGGTTGCGCGAGCCGATTTTTTACACTATACACCGCGCTTCAAATTCCGGAGTGATAGGCGATGAAAAAAGATATCCATCCCGATTACCATGAGATCACCGTTCAGATGACTGACGGCAGCACCTTCACCACGCAGTCGACCTGGGGCAATCCGGGCGATGTGTTGAAGCTCGACATCGATCCGAAAAGCCACCCGGCTTGGACTGGTGTTCACCGTCTTCTGGACAGCGGCGGGCAGCTTGCTAAGTTCAAAAAGCGCTTCGCTGGTTTCAATATCGGCAACTAAGCAAAGAACACGCTTCTGTGTTCTGTGGGATCAGCGCCCGTCGCATCTTCTTGATGCCGCGGGCGTTTTTCTTTGTCTAAACCCTGAATCTGCATAGCTGCCGACGGCAAAAAGCTATGGTTGGAACAACTCTCGGCTGTTATTGAGCATATCTGATGGTGATTTCGGCATTTTTTTGCCATAATCCCATTCGTTAGGATAAGGCGGCACCGATTCTGCTGCCCTGTTCTGCTTGAACGCATGATCAGGCTCTTAGATGAATCAAGTGACAGCACGTAACCAGGTTAGCTATGAGGTCTATGTTAAAGACCGTTCAGGCCGGTGGCAGATCCACGGTCACTTTACTGGTGCGCAAAGAAAGCAGGCAGAAGAAGAAGCCAAACAGATCGAGCGCGCCAATCACGTGTCAGGCGTCAAAGTCATTCGCGAGGTTTACGACCACGCAACCAACAGCTCTGACGAGTATGTGATTTACGAAACGCGCGGTCAGGGCAGACTGGAAAACACCAACCCGCAGGCAAAACCAAAGCGATCAGCCCCGCCCAAAGCCGATGCCCAGCGTCCTGCCCCCGCCCCAATGATGCCAAAGGCAGATACATCTGCCGATAAGCCCAACGATGCGGCACCTGCGAGCGAAAAGAAACCCGCAGCTGTTCGCCCATCTGCATCGGTTGCAGAAAGCCAGACCCTTATTGGTCTTGGCCTTAAGATGATGGTCGCCTTCTGCGTTGCGATTGCCGTTGGCCTTGCGACCATGTTGCTTGCAGCCAAAGGGCTTGAATTCCTGCCGGGGATGGGGCTCAAGATCAGTCAGGGCTTTTACGACAAGGCGAACTTCCTGTCCTTTACCGTTGGTTTTTTGGCCAGCGTCGTACCGATGCTGATGGCGCTGACCAAAAAATTCAAGGGACGTGCCCGCAGATCGTCGATGGCGTCTTTTCGTTCGACAGGGTCGAAAACGGCCCGCGCCGGCAATCGCCCGGGCGTCGCACAGGGATCTGGTTCGGATGTGCGCCGCAAGTCAGCCGCGGAAATGGCGGCCGAAATGGCCCGTGAGGATGGCGACACGGACGTAGAGGTCGCAGAAGACGCGCAGGACGACACACCGGCAGCGGCCGCACCGGAGCCGATTGACGATACGCCGGAAAAACCGTTGGTCGAAACACGCGAAATGCGGGCGACGCGCGAACAGATGCGCGACTTCATCACAGGATCGATCGAAGCCATTCAGCGTAAAGTGACCTCGCTTGATGCCTATCACAAGTTTGGCGTGAACCTTTATGTCGCCGGGGCCTGTGATGCATGCAGTGAAAAACACGCACTGGATCAAAAAGACGGGCGCGTCATTTTGCGGGATTGCATTTCGGCGATGGGCGCAAACAAAAGCATGGCCGAGACATTCTGCAAGAATGTCGACGACTATATTCTTGAGCCGAAATACAAGGATATGTATGGCGCGGGCCGCCAGTCGATGGACGCCTATATCAAAGATGAAAAGAGCATCACGTCATCGGTTGCCAAAGCAATCAATGACTGGAGCGACAAGCCCGCGGCTGGCCCACAAGGTGCCGGTGGAAAAAAGCTTCATGCCCTGATGTTTACCGACATCGTCAATTCCACAGCCAAAACCCAGGAACTGGGGGATCATGGCGCGCAGCAGATGGTGCATATCCATAACCAGATCGTGCGCACGGCCCTGATCAACAACTATGGCAAGGAAGTCAAGCATATGGGCGACGGCATCATGGCCGTGTTCCCGTCCTCGGCGAGTTCGGTAGAGGCCGCCATTGAAATCCAAAAAAACATGGCATCCCATAATGCCAGCCAGGATTTGAAATTCCAGATCCGCATCGGCATCAATGCCGGTGAAGCCATTGCCGAGGAAAACGACCTGTTTGGCAGTGTGGTGCAGCTTGCCGCGCGCGTCTGTGCACAAGCAGGCGGTGACGAAACGCTGGTTTCGGAAAACGTCAAGAATACCTATAGCGGCAGTCGGGCAAGCTTTGTCTCGCAAGGCACACGCCAGATGAAGGGCTTTTCCGACCCGATTGAGGTCTTCCAGGTTCAAGCCCGCAGCTGAGCTTTGTCCCATCCCCTAAATCCCGTGATCGCAATAATGCGCTGTGCGCCGTTATCAACCAACCGTGCCGCTACCAGCATAGGCAAAACGATGTTCGGGTAAGGCTGCTGTCTTTTAGCCGTTGGAGCGTGCGGCGACCTGCAATTCCATACGGGCGGTGCGCATATAAAGTGAATGCGCACGCCCCATCAGATCGAGAAGACCGGGCGAGAGGAAACCATATTCCTCCTGCGGATTGACCGTACAAACCCGAAGATCGACCATCAGATCGTCGATATCGACAGCCTCATCCCAGGGGATTTCCCCCTCTTCAACAGCACGCACAGCAAGAAGCCACGCCATTGCCCGTATCAATCGCGTGGTCATGCGCATCTCTTCGACGCATTGTGCAACGGCTTCGCGACTGCCCTGTTTCTTGCTTTGTCCACGATGGGCGGAAAGGTAATTCCGTGCCTCTATCAGCAGTGTAAAGGCTTCATCGTAGGTACGCGAAAAATGAACAACCGAGAAATTGCTTTGATACGACGCCGCCTTTGACGTCGGGGGATGCTCGTGAGTCATCCTGAATATATTGGGAAGGTTTTAAGCGGCTTCAAGACGAAAGTTTCGCAAATAGAAAGACCGCCCACTTTCGGGGCGGTCTCACCTCAACCTGCTAAACTTGCCGGACTTTTTTTGGTTTTGTTTTTGTTGTGTGCGAACTTTAGCCAGCGCTTAAGAGGCGGTCAAGGCTATTCATGGCACAAATGTGACAATACGTATTAACCCGTACCCTTTTGCAGATTAATACCGACACGCAGATGCACACTGCCTTAATTGGCAGGCCACTAAGCCACGAAAAATCAATCACAAAGAAAAAGAACCGCCCCAAAAAAGGGCGGCTCAGTTTAACAGGGAGGCATCGAAACATCACGTTCGACAAGAGAGCCATCAGATGACCCTCTATTCCACATATAAGACGGCAAGTTTAATTTTCAATTAACCGCAGGTTTAAAAAAACCATCCTCACGTCTAGTAATCGAACATGCTGCGCCGAAGCATCCAGATGGGGTTTCAGCTCTTGAACAATGCTTCTGCACCCTCGGTCACACCTTTGCGGTGTTCGAGCGTCTCATCCACATGTTTAATTTCACGCTCCAGCGCGGCGCGATAGTCTTTGAGACTGGTGACCGACATTCCTTCAAGATTGCGCGGCAAGCCAAATTCACCCGATTTGAGAACAGCAAACTCTTCTTCGTCCACAATCATCCTCCATTATTCCCTGTCAGGTCAGGGGCATTGAATTTCCTTCATGTCCTAGATAGGTATAAAACGCAGTTTTCGCCAACGAGGTCCCGATGTCCAATCCAGAATTTCCCAAAAAGATGAAAGCCGTCGAGATCACGAAAGACACCGACCCCCCTGCCCTTGTGCTGGGTGATGTCGCGGTGCCGGACCATGGCCGGGATGATGTCTTGGTGCGGGTTGCGGCAAGTGGGGTGAATAGACCGGACCTGATGCAAGTTGCCGGCATGTATCCGCCCCCGCCCGGTGCGTCAGAAATCCCGGGGCTTGAATTGTCGGGCGAAATTGTTGCCGTTGGATCAAACGTCACCGACTGGAAATGCGGGGATAAGGTTTGCGCACTGGTTACCGGCGGCGGCTACGCCCAATATGCCGCAGTACCAGCGGCGCAATGCCTGCCGGTGCCCAAAGGCATGTCCATGACCGCCGCCGCCGGCCTACCCGAAACCTTTTTCACGGTCTGGCATAACGTCTTTGACAAAGCTGATCTGAAGGCGGGGGAGACATTTCTGGTGCATGGTGGCACATCGGGGATCGGCACCACCGCCATCCAGCTTGCCAAGGCATTTGGCGCCAGGGTGATTGCCACCGCCGGAACGGACGAAAAATGTCAGACCTGCCGTGATCTGGGGGCGGATGTTGCGATCAACTACAAGACCCAGGACTTTGTCGAAGAAGTCAAAGCCGCAACCGATGGCAAAGGCGCAGATGTTATTCTGGATATGGTCGCAGGCGACTATGTCAGTCGGAATTTCAAGGCAGCTGCCTTTGAAGCCCGCATTCTGATCATTGCCTTTTTGCGCGGACCCAAGGCGGAAACCAACTTTACCCCGCTGTTGCTCAAACGTCTGACGCTGATGGGATCAACCCTGCGTGCGCAGCCAGTTGCCAACAAAGGCGCAATTGCCAATTCGTTGCGCGAAAAAGTCTGGCCGCTTCTGGAATCCGGTCAAATCGCCCCCGTAATTTACAAGACCTTCCCGCTTGAACAGGCATCGGAGGCACATGCCACATTGAAGGGTGGCGCGCACATCGGAAAAGTGATACTGGAAGTCGACTGATCGCGTATGGACGAAGGTCTGATAAGTTTTATCTGACCGATCCAAGGCAACATTGCTATGCTTGCGGTCCTGAAAGAAATATTCTTTTCAGAACACCGCAACAGATTGTTGCATTTACCCGCACATTGATCGAAAAGAACGCAATTGCGGATCCGATGATGCGCAGCAACCCCCGCGGTTGACCTTGCTGCATTGCCGGACCACCTAAAGAGATTATATTCTGGGGCAGACATTCCCGCGCTTTTTGGGCCTTATACCCATCGCCGGTCTCCAGAGAGAAAGAAGGAAACAGGAGGAAATATGGCACAGCCCCTCATGCCCAAAGCAACCGCTGTATGGCTTATCGACAATACCGGCTTGTCGTTCCGGCAGATTGCTGCCTTTACCGAACTCCATGAGCTTGAAATTCAGGCCATTGCAGACGGCGACGTCGGCCAGGGTATTGTTGGCCTTGATCCGGTTGCCAATGGTCAGCTGACCAAAGAAGAAATCGCGCGTTGCGAAAAAGACCCGCGCGAATTCCTGAAAATGGCGAAATCCGACCTGCCGCGCCCGCGCGCGCAGTCGAAGGGTGCACGCTATACCCCGGTTTCCAAACGTCAGGACCGCCCGAATGCAATTGCATGGCTTCTCAAACACCATCCGGAACTTTCCGATGCGCAGGTTTGCAAGCTGATCGGTACCACCAAGGACACCATTGGCAAGATCCGTGATCGTTCGCACTGGAACTCGGCCAACCTGACGCCGCGCAACCCGGTCACCATGGGCCTTTGCACCGAGCTTGACCTTGAAAAACAGGTCGTGATTGCACGTTCGAAGAACCCGGAAAAGATCGCCAAGGATGTCGAGCCGGATCCGCTGCCAGAAGAATTGCAGATCAATCCGGAACCGGATTATCCGGGCAAGAAAAAGGACGAGAAGAAAGACGAGCCGAAAACTTCCGATTACATGGAAGCGGCCGAAAACCTCTTCAAATCCTGATCGAATTTCAAAGGCCGCCCACCGGGCGGCCTTTTTCGTTGGGGTTTACGCCCTGCTTGCGTAAGGTTTGTTTCACAGTAATGCAGCGAAACGGTAACGCAACCGACATGGTCGCGACATACCATTCGCCTGCTTTTCAAATGAACAACACCGAAGACACGTTTCCATGCAAAAACGCCCAACCGAACGCCAGGCAGGCATTGTCGAACTTGTCCGTGCTGATGGCTTTCGCACCATCGAACAACTTGCCGAACGCTTTGACGTCACCCCGCAAACCATTCGGCGCGATGTGAATGCGCTGTGCGATGAGGGCCTGCTACGCCGTCGCCACGGCGGTGTTGAACCAGCCCTTGAGCATGAAAACATCGCCTATCGGGCGCGCAAGGTTCTGAACGTCAATGACAAGCGCAAGATCGCGGCCCTGGTAGCGCGCGAAATTCCCAACGGGGCGTCACTGTTCTTTTCGATTGGTACCACCCCGGAACTTGTCGCCAACGCGCTGTTGCAACACCGTGATCTTCGGATTTTCACCAATAACCTCAATGTCGCCTATGTCGCGGCCACCAATGACAGCTTTGAGGTGACCCTGATTGGCGGACGCCTGCGCAATCGTGACCGGGATGTCCTGGGTCCCGAGGTCGAGGCGTTCTTTAACAGCTACAAGGTTGATTACGGCATCTTTGGCGTTGGCGGGATTGATCCGGATGGCAGCCTGCTTGATTTCGATGAACAGGAAGTCCGCGCCCGATCTGCCATCCTGAAAAACGCCCGGAAATCCTATCTGGTTGCCGATCACACCAAGTTTGGCCGCAACGCCGTTGTCCGCGGCGGCTCCATCCGCGATGTCAGCGCGTTCTTCACCGATTGCCCGCCGCCGGATCATATCGCCGAAATGATCACGACGGCTGGTGTGGCGCTTCACGCGCCGGAGCCGGATGCGGATTTTCCAACCTTCTTCATTTCTGAGGAAGATTGACCGGTTTGCGGTTCAGTTTTGCGCCTGTCAGCGGCTGCTTTCAGGCTATTGCAGACAGCCTGTAGCCCCGGCGTTAGAGTTTTATCGCGACGCATGATGAGCGCAAGTTCGCGCACAAGTGGCGGTGACAATGGGCGGGTCTTGATGGGAAACTGGGTTCGATCTGGTCTTGCGCCCATTTCGGGCAGGATCGTCGCACCGATGCCTGCCCCGACAAGTTCCCTGATCGCCTCCACACTGCCCAGTTCCATCACCGAACGACCATTAACCTCGGATTTGCGCAACCAGTCATCGACCAATGTGCGCGTCAATCCGCCGCGTTCATAAAGCACCAGCGGCATCGCTTCCAGATCGACAGGGCGAATAACATCCCCGACATCGGCATCTGCGTGAAAGATTGCGACAAACGGATCGGTCATGATCGGCGTTACCGAAAGGCTCCGCCCACTGCATGGCATGGTCACAAGGCCGATATCGAGCTTGTTATCCTCAATCGCACGCACGATATCGCCAGCATTGCCAGTACGAACCATGATTTCGAGTTTTGGGAAGCTGCGTTGAAGCTTTTCCAGAATGGCCGGCAGGAAATAGATACAGGCTGTTGCCCCGGTGCCGATCCGCACGCGACCGGCTGCACCACTTGAAAATCCGGCCACGGCGTCCTCGGCCGCGCGCACAGATGCATCAATATCGCTGATATGGGCCAAAAGGGCCAACCCCGCCGGTGTGGCCTCGGCACGTTTGCCAACGCGTTCAATCAATTTGACACGCATGCGGGTTTCAAGCTGCCGCACCTGTTGGCTGATGGCAGGCTGACTGAGATTAAGCTTATCGGCTGCGGCAGAAAAACTTCCCAGTGCGACAACATCGGCAAAGGCATGAAGCTGATCAAGGTTAAGTGCACGCATACCAAACTTTTCCTTATGCTGTGCATAATTTATCAAAGCTAAACTTATTCTTTATTTGAGCGTAATGTCAGCTCAAACATCATCATGCCGGATAAAAAACATGCCTTCGAACACCGCGACCAAAGACGTTGCCACAGCCCTGTTACCCAACATCACCATCCGCGACGCCGGACTTGAAGACATCCCGGCCATCACGGCGATTTACCGCCACCATGTTCTGCATGGCACGGCATCGTTTGAGGAAACAGCACCTGACGAGGCCGAAATTGCCAATCGGTTCGCCGCCATTCGCGATAAAGGCCTGCCCTATCTTGTTGCCGTCCGCAGCAATACGATTGTTGGCTACTGTTACGCTGGCACCTATCGCCCGCGCACGGCCTATCGCCATACGGTCGAAAATTCGATCTATGTGGCCCATGATTGTGTTGGCCAGGGGGTTGGCAGCCTTCTGATGGCGGCCCTGATTAAACGGTGCGAAGACGGCCCATGGCGCCAAATGGTTGCCGTGATCGGGGATAGTGCCAACAAGGCGTCGATCAGCTTGCATCAACGCCTTGGCTTTGAAATGGTCGGCACGTTTAAAAAGGTCGGTTACAAGTTTGACCGCTGGCTAGACTCGGTCCTGATGCAACGGCCACTGGGCGACGACAGCCCGATCATTCCCAAAACTTGATCCTTTTAAAAAAGCACCCGCTTTTGCTTTCAAAAGCGGGTGCAAGGATGCTCCGTTAAGTTGGGAGCGGGAGTTTGCATCTGTGATGGACGGGTCTATCTATTTTGCATAACCGATTTCTTTGAGGACCTCGGCGATTTCGGGAAGGATTGCCGGATCATCGATCGTTGCCGGGGTGTTATAGCTTTCACCATCGGCGATGGAACGCATGGTCTTGCGCAGGATCTTGCCCGATCGGGTCTTGGGCAGGCGTTCGACCACAGTTGCCTTCTTGAATGCGGCCACCGGTCCAATCTGATCGCGGACCATGGCAACGACTTCGGCCAGGATCGCGTCGTGCGGGCGGGTGACCCCGGACTTCAACACGATAAAGCCCAGCGGCAATTGCCCCTTAAGATCATCATGCACACCAATCACAGCGCATTCGGCAACATCTGGATGGCTTGAAAGCACTTCTTCCATCCCCCCGGTCGACAGGCGATGCCCGGCAACATTGATGATGTCGTCAGTGCGCGACATGACGTAGATGTAGCCATCTTCGTCAATAAAGCCGGCATCACCGGTGGCATAAAAGCCCGGGAATTCTTCAAGATAGGATGACTTGAACCGGTCATCATTCTGCCAAAGGGTCGGAAGCGTCCCCGGTGGCAGCGGCAATTTGGCGGCAAGCGCGCCAATCTGACCGCGTTCAAGCGGCTTTCCCGCCTCGTCGAGAACCTGCACATCCCAACCGCAAGCCGCCACCGTCGGCGAGCCATACTTGATCGGAAGCAATTCAATTCCGCGCGGGTTGGCACAGATCGACCAGCCAGTCTCTGTCTGCCACCAGTGGTCAATCACCGGCACACCAAGGCTGTTTTCCGCCCATTGCAGGGTATCGGGATCAGAACGTTCACCCGCCAGATACAGCGCCTCAAGGCTGCCAAGGTCGTAATTGGCCATATGCGCGGCCTTGGGATCGTCGCGTTTGATCGCACGAAACGCCGTTGGGGCGGTAAACAGCACCTTGACCTTGTGCTGGGAAATCACCCGCCAGAACGCCCCGGCATCCGGCGTTCCGACCGGTTTGCCTTCATACATCACCGTCGTGCACCCGGCCAGAAGCGGCGCGTAAACGATATAGGAATGGCCAACCACCCAGCCAACGTCAGACGCCGCCCAGTAAACATCACCGGCATCAACATCATAGATGTTCTTCATCGACCAGTTGAGGGCCACCATATGGCCGCCATTGTCGCGGACAACGCCCTTGGGCTGGCCGGTCGTGCCAGACGTATAAAGGATGTAAAGCGGATCGGTGGCATCAACCGGGACACAGTCAGACGGTGCTGCCTTCGCACATTCGACTTCCCAGTCGTAATCACGGCCATCCATCAGCAAAGCATCACTTTGCGGGCGCTGGAACAGAATGACGCTTTCGGGTTTGTGATCCGCCATGGCGATGGCTTTATCCAGCAGCGGTTTGTATTCAATCACGCGCGATCCTTCGATGCCGCAGCTTGCGGTCAGGATCAGTTTTGGTTTGGCGTCATTGATGCGGGTCGCCAATTCGTTGGACGCAAAACCGCCAAACACAACAGAATGGATCGCGCCGATCCGCGCACAGGCCAGCATCGCCATCGCGGCCTGCGGGATCATCGGCATATAGATGACCACCCGATCACCCTTGGTCACCCCGCGCGCATGCAGCGCCCCGGCAAGGCGGGCAACATCGTCGCGCAGATGGGAATAGGTGAATGTCTGGACTGTGTTGGTGACGGGGCTGTCATAGATCAGAGCTGCCTGATCCCCGCGGCCGTTTTCGATGTGACGATCCAGTGCGTTATAGCAAGTATTGACCTTGCCACCGACAAACCAGCGGTAAAACGGCGCGTTACTGTCATCAAGAACGCGATCCCATTTCTTGTACCAGGAAATGTTTCCAGCAGCTTCTGCCCAAAAGCCCTCCTTGTCGGCGATCGAACGTTCGTAGATTTCCTGATAGCGACCGGTCATTGGTGAAATACCCTCCCGCGGCGTTTGGTCTGGCGTCCATTTCGGACGCATGCGGAGCTATATGCTCGTAAATCGGCATCATAATACCGATTTAATTTACACATACCCCTTAGACATTGGTAGCGCCCTGTAATCCTTGGTTTCTGCGGATTACAATTACTCAAAACAGACACGCGATTGATCCCCTCAGTCAGGGGTTTCGTATCTGTTTGCAGCGATATGATGAATGTGGGAAGTTGCCCGTGATTTTGAAGTGCAGACATAAAGTTGCCGCCTCAAGCGTGGGCGTTAAGATGAGGCGGCAAAAGCAAGAGTTAGGAAATCTTTGAGGTCGTCAAACCGTTCGCATGGGGGATCGCGTGTTCTTGATCACGCGTTTGGCCATGCCACAACGGCTAATGGGTTATTCGGTTTATCTCGTCCTTGATTTCAAGCTTGCGGCGTTTAATGTCTGCAACAACGGAATCGTTGGGCGCCGGGCGGCGCGTCTCGAGGTGGAGTTCCTGCTCTAGTGCAGCATGTTTGGCAGTTAGAGCTTCGATATGGCTTTGAACGCTCATTCGCCTACTCCTTATATCTGACATTGCCCACAACAAGATGGTATTAATTTCGTAACATGATTTCCAGTGTTTCGATCAGAAACGTGAACAAGAACACAGCCCGGCAAGGATTGGCATGACGCAAAAAGATCGACTTATCATTGGCATAACCGGCGCATCGGGCGTGATTTATGGCATACGTTTTTTACAGTTGCTGAAAAATACGCCAATCGAGACTCATCTGGTTCTTTCCAAAGCAGCCGAGCGCACCATCGCCTATGAGACCGATTTTAAAATCCGCGAAATCAAGGAGATGGCTGACGTTGTCCATGACAATGCCGACATCGGTGCCTCGATTGCATCCGGTTCTTTTCGCGCCCGCGGTATGATCATTGCCCCCTGCTCGATGAAGTCGCTGGCCGAGGTCGCAAGCGGAGTCGCAGATAATCTGATCGCGCGTGCCGCCGATGTGATCCTTAAAGAGCGTAAGCGTCTTGTCCTGATGGCACGTGAAACACCGCTTCATGCCGGCCATATCCGCAACATGGCGCTGGCAACAGAAAACGGCGCGATCATTGCCCCGCCGGTCCCGGCATTCTATGCCCGGCCGCAATCACTTGATGAAATGGTGACGCAAAGCTGCGGTCGCATTCTTGATCTGTTTGAGATTGATCTGCCCGAAACAGCCCGCTGGGGCGATACCGAGGCCGCCAATCCAATCCCGGTCACCGGCAAACCCAAAACGCGCGAATAGGATAACCGGGCGCTAGGCAATCCCCATCATCCGGGTCAGGTCGCCAAGCGCCTTGTCACAGGCCTGCTGATCCAACGCGAACCGGTTGGGAGACAAATAGGCATGGGCGGCGGCCATCGGATCATCACTGGGCACGGCATCAACCGCGTCGCACAGGATGTGCTGTTCGATGCGTTCGGCCTGCAATTCGTCTGATTTGACCTTCTGGCGCAGTTCCTGTGCACTGGTACGCGGATCATCGCGCAGGTGTCGCCGTGTCTGGCGCAGTGGCTTGATCACGTTTTCGCGCCAGTCACGCACAGATGCCTCAAGTGCTGAAATGCTTAGCGGTGCTAGTCCCTTTTGGCCCAGAAAGAACATGAAAAGCAGCATGTTCACATCAAGGTCACAGCGTTCCTGAAGATCAAGGCACAACTTGGCGACGCCATCGCGACCGTACATCGCGACAGTAAAGGCCCAGACTTCTTCCTGATCCATTCCCAACCTGCTGTGCTTTTATTGGATATCAAACGGTTTTGGCCGTTCTGGCGACTTTCGGCGGATGCCCCATATAGGCGCCAAGCCCCTTGGCGGTCGAGACCATCGTGCCTTGGGTATCCACAAGCCGCGGGCCGACAATAACATCTTCCATCGCAACATCGACGACTTTGCGCTGCTGCCAGGCGCAGACACGATCAAATTTCTTTTCTGCGATCAAATCCACCGCATGCACACCAAAGGCCGATGCAATCACACGGTCACGTGGCGATGGCGTGCCACCGCGCTGAACATGCCCCAACACAGTCACACGGGTTTCCCAGCCGGTTCGCGCGCCCAGTTCATCGGCAAGCCAATGGCCGATGCCGCCATAGCGGACCTTCTGGCCATCATCACCAAGGGTTACCGCCGATCCATCATCACGTTTGACCGCCTCGGCAACGATCACAAGCGCATGGTTGCGGCCGCTTTTGCGGATATTGAGGCAATGCTGGCTAAGCTCATCAAGGTCATAATCCATTTCCGGGATCAGGATGACATCCGCCCCGCCCGCAACCCCAGCAAACAGGGCAATATGCCCGGCATCACGGCCCATAACCTCAAGGATCATGATCCGTTCATGGGATGCCGCGGTTGGTTGCAAACGATCAAGGGCGTCGGTTGCGACATTCACCGCCGTAGTAAAGCCAATGGAATATTCCGTCTGGGCAAGGTCGTTATCAACCGTCTTTGGGATCCCCACCAGATTGATACCGCCCATCTTGGCCAAACGATGCAGGATCGCCATGCTGCCATCGCCACCAATGCCAATCAGGGCATCAAGACCAAGCTTGTGATAGCCTTCAATGACTTCACTTGATCGGTCGGCAAAGCTGCCATCAGGCATCGGATAATGGAACGGATCGCCCTTGTTCACCGTGCCAAGGATCGTACCGCCAAGACGCAGCAACCCGTCACTATTGACCTGATCATTAAGGTCAATGGCCTGGGGCGGGTCCTGCATCAGGCCATGGGTTCCCTGACGAATACCGACAACATCCCAGCCATAGCCAAGAACCGCACGGCGGACCACCGCAAGAATAACCGCGTTCAATCCGGCGCAATCACCGCCACTGGTCAAAACTCCGATGCGCATTTGTTTCCTTCCCGATCGTGGCAAATTTGTTTTACAGGGTGGTACAAATCATATGGGTTGCCAACATGATATCTGGTATTATCACTGTCCCCTCGCATTGGTTATTAAGCTGGATCAAAAATGGACGAAATCAATCAGATCGAGATTGAAAAGAGACTTCTTTCGCTCCGCGAGGAACACCGTGATCTGGACGTCGCCATCGAACAAATGGTTCAGGCCCCCCATCATGATCAACTGCGTCTTGGCCGCATGAAAAAGCGCAAATTGGCCTTAAAGGACGAAATCCTTTATATCGAGTCGCAGCTGGTCCCAGACATTATCGCCTGATTTACCGTCGGCCACGTCAAACTCTGCCTGATGTAAAATGGGAAGTAATCAGATGCCCTGCGGAATTCGATCCAGCCGGGCCAGATACATTTCCTTGTGCGCACGCAGGGCCGCATCTGTTGCCTTCAGGGCCGAGGCCGGCGTATCGCCGCTTTGGGCGTGATAAAGGCCGAATACCGGCACAACCGGGATCGGTTTGCCCTTGTGGGTATAGGGATGTTGATCAAGCCATCTTGTGATGGCGTCAACGCGTTGCCAGACATCTTCCTTGTCAACATTGTACATCAGGGCGGCAAAGTCATTGCAGCCGAGATATCCCAAATGATGCGGCGCCATGATGAAATCGGCCATGATGCGCCGGACATAGTTAAACAGACCGTCTTTGCAGTCCTGCCCGTGAAGTTGCAGGATGTCGTCAAGATTGGCCAGTTCGCACATTAACACCATCCGGCTTGTCCGATCCGCGCCAACCAGTGACATTTCGTTTTCAAGGATCTGCATGAAGGCCGGCCGGCTGATCGCGCCGGTAAAGGGATCGCGGCCCTCATTGCGGGCCAGATGGGCCTGGCGTTGCTTCAGTTCATTGAGATTTTCGGTCAAGCCGTTGATGCGCACCATCAGGCGACCAATCGCCTGTTCTACCGCAGGTGTCACCTGTTGGTCCGGAATACCCAGAACGTTTGCGATATCGGGGGTATGATAGGGTATCTTGTCGACCGGATCCGGTATGGCGTCGGTGTCGATATCAACCTGATGGTCCTGATTTGGCGCACGACGACGGCCCGCATCCTTGCCATATGCAAGAATCCCGTAAGGGCTTGATGGATATCGTCCATCCCCGCCCCCCATAAAGGGTGTCATTGATCCTGGTCTTGTGACTTTCATGTCTGACCTTCGCGTGCTACCTGCACAGTTATATAAGGCAATGGTAAACAATAGATCAAAAACGCAATTAATTCATCAAGATTTTCAATCCTGAGTGACATTATTCGCGATTTGCCATTACTTCATGAATTTCTTAATAAGGCCAACATCATATACAAGGCTTTTCCCGATAAGACAATCCCGCAAGCAAGCTTGCATGATAGAACTTGCTGCATATAATGCGGGCCTTCATGAAACCGCCCGAAACGGAGCCGCCACTATGAGCGATCAAACCCCGGTCATCGGCATTATCATGGGAAGCCAGTCAGACTGGGAAACCATGAAAAATGCAGCAGATGTCCTTGATGCGTTGAACGTCGCGTACGAGACCAAGATCGTCTCCGCCCATCGCACGCCTGATCGCCTGTATGACTATGCCAAGACTGCAAAGTCGCGCGGCCTTAAGGTCATCATCGCCGGTGCCGGTGGTGCGGCTCACCTTCCGGGCATGGCTGCGGCCATGACCCCGCTTCCGGTTCTGGGTGTTCCGGTTCAAAGCCGTACACTCAAGGGCCTCGATAGCCTGCTTTCCATCGTTCAGATGCCGGGCGGCGTTCCGGTCGGCACCCTTGCCATCGGTTCTGCCGGCGCCAAGAATGCCGGTCTGATGGCAGCCGAAATCATGGCGCTTATGGATGATGGCCTTGCCGCCCGCCTTGATGACTGGCGCGCAGCCCAGACCGCATCGGTCGCAGACGAGCCGGTCGACCCGGCACCCTGATCTCCTGATCTGAAAAAGGCGCCCCGACGGGGCGCGTTTTTGTTTGATTGCACCAGATTTGACGATTGCCCGACAGATGGGCGAGTTTTGATCGAGGAATACATGACGGATTTCGACACGCGCATTATCGCCCCGGGCAGCACCATTGGCATTATGGGCAACGGCCAGCTTGGCCGCATGGCTGCCTTCTGTGCGGCGGAGCTTGGCTATAAGGTCCATGTGTTTGGCCCGGGTGCCGACAGCCCGACCGAACAGGTCTGCGCCAAGGCGACCGTTGCCGATTACAGCGACCTTGATGCGCTCCGCGCCTTTGCCGAGGATGTCGATGTCGTGACGTTTGAATTTGAAAACGTCCCGCATGACAGCGTCAAACTGCTGGCCGATCTTGTGCCGGTCCGTCCGGGCTGGAAATGCCTGCACATTTCGCAAAATCGCCTGCGCGAGAAGACCTTCTGCAATGATCACGGCATTGGCACCGCGCCGTTTGAGGCGGTTCGATCCCTTGCCGATCTTGAAGCCGCCGTTGCCAAGCTTGGCCGTCCGTCGGTTCTGAAAACCACTGAACTGGGTTATGACGGCAAGGGCCAGGTCAAGATCGCTGCTGATACCGACCTTGCCGCGGCCTGGTCTGAAATGGGCGGGGCCGAGGCCATCCTTGAAGGCTTCATCTCGTTCGAGCGCGAGATTTCCGTGATTGTTGCCCGTGGCGTAAAAGGCGACACCGCCTGCTTCTGCCCGGTCGAGAACGTGCATACCAATCACATCCTTGATGTCACCGTTGCCCCGGCGGAAATCGCAGACGACCTGTCCAAGAAGGCCGAAGACATTGCGATCAAACTGGTCAGCGCGATGGAATTTGTCGGGCTTCTGGCGGTTGAGATGTTTGTCACCTCTGATGGCAACATTCTGGTCAATGAAGTTGCCCCGCGCCCGCACAATTCCGGTCACTGGACGATCGATGCCTGCATTACCAGCCAGTTCGAACAGTTCATCCGGGCTGTTTGCGGCCTGCCGCTGGGCGATCCGGCCCATCATTCCAAGGCCCGCATGAAGAACCTTTTGGGGGATGACATCAATGACTGGCAGGCAATTTTGACCGAGCCGAATGCCAAACTGCACCTTTACGGCAAGGCCGAAGCAAAGCCCGGCCGCAAGATGGGCCATGTGACCTGGGTTCTGCCGAAATAAGGCATCCCCAACGCCCAAGCAAAACAACAAGAAGCCCCGGATGCCAAGCGTGTCCGGGGCTTTTTCGTATGTGATTCATAACGTTACACACAACATCATCCGACTGGCATTTTATGCCCAGTTGATTGGCATCCGGTTTGCTGTTGTCAGGACAGGAAACTCTTTACGGATGACATGTGATGAAAAAACTTCTGATCATTCTTTCACTGACCCTTGGCCTGATCGCCGTTGAAAGCCGCACGAACCAAGCTACGGCCACACCGGGGGCCGCAGGCTTCCCGGATGTGATCGAAGGCGACAAGCTGCGCTTTGGCAATCTGATTGTCGAACTGTTTGGCATTCGCGCGCCAAAACCCGGCATGATCTGCCGGGCCGGTTCGGTCGAATTTCAGTGTGGTGCGGCGGCTGCCCAGGCGCTTGATCGCATCATCGAAAACTATGCGATCAAATGTCAGCAGGTTTCGGACGTTCAACTGTTCCCGATGCTGACCGAATGCCAGATGGGTCAGGTTGACCTCAACCGTCTGATCCTGCGCGCCGGTTGGGCGATGGTTGATATGGTCAGCTGCGACACCCATCCGAGCTGCACCACGTATTTGCGTGATCAGCAGTTCGCCAAGGACAACAAAAAGGGCATCTGGATGGGCACACCGCCGTCCGAACTGGTCGCGCTTGCGGCCAAGCCGGCAAAATATGACCTTCAGGAAGCCGATGATGCCAACGCGCTTAAAACCCTGATTGAGGATGAGCTTGAACCACAGCGCCCGGAAAACCCGATCGAGATTGATCTGGCATCTGAAATGGAAGAAGCCAACAAACCAGATATGACGCTCCTAAGCTTCCTGACCAATACCTTCTGATCAGGCCGCATCACTGCGTCCGAAAAAGTTTCCTTCCCTCAAAACTTAGGGTCAGGACCCATTAATTTGATATCAATGGCAGACGTTATATTTGCAAACTCCGGCGTCAAATCCCTTGCGCGGGGAACCACCCCGCTCTACGGCATTTTTCTTGGATTTCACAAATATAACGTCTGCCATTGATATCAAATTAATGGGTCCTGACCCTAAAACGCCACCGGCACAATGCACGGTGGCGTTTTTGTATTCAGCGGGCTTTTTGACGGCCTTTGTATCAGCCACCAAACTGGCGGCGCATCCGGCCGGGCGTTGGCATGCAACGCGCAATCTTGGCCCCCATTTTAAACGGGGCGGCGGCAAACTTGCCAGCCTTGCCAATCTTGCCGGTAATTTTCGGGATCTGCATGACATTGCCAATCCGGCGATCCAGGAATGCCCAGCTATCGGCATGGCCTTCGGATGTGTCATCCAGCCAATAGGCAAGCGTTGATCCATAGACACCAGCAAGCAACATGCGCTTGGTGTACCAGTTATGATCGGTCGAGGTATCACCCGCTGCCACCCACATCGCATCCACCGTCCCATGGGTCAGTTTCAGACCAAGGGCGGCATTTTGCGGCAGGGTCATGAAGGCAAGGGCGGCACGAACAGTGTCCTTTTGCCCCTCGACCAGCTCAAGGCGGGTTTTGACCGCGGTTGCGATGCGGTCACGAATTTTCAGGTTCTCAAGGCCCTTTTCATCAAGGGCCGCGATCATCTTGCGATCGGTCATTTCGACATACGTAACGATGGCCTGACGAATGCCGTTGGGAAGCAACCGATCCACCTCGCCCGGTGCAAGGTCAAGGTCTTCTGCCCCGGCATGAAGTGCCTGTTTGGTCCAGCCATCGAACGGCACATGTTCAAGGGCTGCCTCGACCAGTGCTTCGCGCTGGGCTTGCAGACGGGTCATGCTTTCAGTAACAGACATTCAGGCCTCCTCGTCATCAGATGCTGCGTCAGTTGTCGCCGATTGTCTAAAGTTAGTCTCGGGCGGGTTTTCGCGCAATTCCTCGTTAAAACCAAGCAACGACATATCTTCCATACGTTCGGGATACATAACCCCGATCAAATGATCATATTCGTGCTGAACCACGCGGGCATGGAAGCCACCGGCGGTGCGTTCCACAGCTTCGCCCTTCTCATTTAACCCGCGGTAACGGATTTTGTTCCATCGCGGCACCACCCCCTGAAGGCCCGGGATAGACAAACATCCCTCCCAGCCATCAACGATTTCATCACCAATCGGCTCGATTTCCGGGTTGATCAGGACACTTAAGGGCACCTCGCCATCGTCAGGATCATCGCTTTTGCGAAGGGCCGGCACGTAATAGACCATGATCGCCAATGACTGAAACACCTGCGGGGCCGCAAGGCCAACGCCCCCGGCATCCTTCATGGTGTCTTTCATATCAGCAATCAGGCGCTGAACTTCAGGATCTAGCGGGTCTTCGACACGGTCTGCGACACGGCGCAGAACCGGATGGCCCATCCGGGCAATTTTAAGGATCGACATGGCCCTATATCCAACCAAAAACGACCGGCTGTAAAGTCCTAATGCCCTGCCTCTAGTGTCCCGCAAAGACCAGAGTCTGTATCGGCCAGATCAATGCCTGCACGCGCAACAGGATGGCATGCACCGCACCCACTGTTTGCACCATATGCAAAAACAGCCAGCGCCCCGTTCCGATATCAGGATCTTCAAGCTGATCATGGGTGTTGGTATAGGCATTGGCGACGCATTTACTGCCAAGCGGCACATCACGGATCGTTTCCGGATAAAGCGGCACCATCTTGGCCAGGAAGGTGCCCGGCCTTGTGCGATCAGTGATATCAAGCAACTGGTCCGTTGGCCGGAATTGGCCAGCGGCAATCACCGGCTGCACGTCGGTGACCACCATCGGGATGATTTCAAACGGCAATGAGGCACAAGTCACCTCGGTAATCACACCGGGCTTGACCACCTGTGTGGCGATCTGGGCAAAGCCCGCCTGATAGATCGTCTCGCCATCCTTTTCCGGGATCAGGATTCCCGCCGGGCGCAGGACCGGACTGACATAATCACCAACTTGCAGGGCAAATTGCTGGATCTTTCCGGCCACACCGGCACGTACCACGGTTTTGGAAAGCTCTGCCTCTGCCGACCTTAATGCTGCTTGCGCATTGGCAAGCTGCGCCGGAAGCAGGCTTTGAAGCTTGGTTTCAATCACCGTCATGCTTGCAAGGGCGGCGTTCAGCCCGCCTTGCCGGGTTGTCAACGATACTTCCAGGCGTTCGACCTCGCGGCGCGAAACCGCATTGTTCCCGCGCGACAAAAGATCGGCTTTGACTTCAAGCTCGTCGCGCACCTGATTATAAGCACCGCGGGCCTGTTCAACATTGCCCTCGGCGACGGCAAGGTCAGCACGGGTGACATCCATCTGGGCGAGGATTTCGGCAATGCGTTGCTCGGCCATGGCGACGGCTTCGCGTTCGACCCGGTTATCAATACGAAACAGAGGATCGCCACCCGCCACGACCTGATCGTTATCGACGTAAATCTCGACCACGCGCCCACCCTTTTCCGGCAGGATAGTCACGGTTCTGAAAAATGACGACACATTCATGGTCGACGGATGGAAATAGAAAATCGTCGCAATAAGCGTGATCGTCAGGATCGCACAGCCAACAATGCCGTAGCGCAACTCATACCAGACGGAAAACAGGGTGATTTCCTTGCCAATCCGTTTGCCCTGCTTGTAACGGCGAAACAGGTAATCGGGCAGGATGGTGAACAGCGAACACAAAAGAAGCTCAAACATCTTTGGCATTCTCCTGCGTCGTTACTGGCTCTGACGCAACGGGCGAGTCGTCGACAGCCCCCCTGTTGCGTGCCATTGCCTTGACGGACTGGGCAATCGACTGGAGCGGGCTATAGAAATCCGGCACCTGAACCACCGCAATCACAAGGGCAGCCAACCAGAACAGGTTGTTATGGGTAAACAATGCCAGAAGGGTCAGGATACTAATCAGCTGGATTTGGGTATGGTTGGCGTGATGGGCCATGCGTTCGGGAAGTGCATGCAGGCTAAGATAAAGCGCCCCTGCACCGAACACCGCCAACACCACGAACCAGACAACAATGGTGAATAAAACATCTGTTTCACCGGGGGCTGTGACAAAAAACGGCGCATGTGCAATCGCCGTTTCGCGCAAACCACCTTCCATTTCCCATCCTCCGAGCTGTTTGCATATCCCGCCCGGAAACCCGGGGAAACCAGATCATCTACCCGATCAGGATCAGGCAATAGATGTTGTTATCTCAAAGTATTATAACAACTTTTAAGGCATTTCTACCATATGGTTATCGCCACACGGTTTTAAAGCAACCAAAACGGAAAACCCGGTAATTGCCCAAAGGGTTCGCCAAAACGCGGCCAATAAACGCCAAAGGCGAACATCCCCTTCCCTCTTTTCTTTTTGCCAGATTTGCACTATATACAGCCCACGGTCAGTTTGACCGTAAATCCAACCGGGGGGCATTCCGCACTCCGGGTGTTTTTGTTTTTTTGAAAGGAGCGTGGTTTCCGTGCAGGTAATCGTTCGCGACAACAATGTCGATCAGGCTCTGAAAGCGCTTAAGAAAAAGATGCAGCGCGAGGGCATTTTCCGTGAGATGAAACTCCGTCGCCACTTTGAAAAGCCGTCGGAGAAGAAAGCTCGCGAAGGGGCGGAAGCAATCCGTCGTGCCCGCAAGCTGGAGCGTAAGCGCATCGAGCGCGAAGGCTTCTAGTCTTTTTCACTTTCGGGGTATCTCGAACGTGACTGTACGATCGAATTTAGCTTGCTAAATTCGGACCCGTGCGCCAAGCCCGCCTCGGAGCAATCCGGGCGGGTTTGGTTTTTTCTGGGCCTTGGCCGCAATCATGACCTGATCAAGAATTGATCAAGCGGCCTTGCAGATCGAGTTGCCACCATCGGCCAGCATGGCAGAGCCGGTAACAAAGCTTGAATGATCAGACGCCAGGAACAAGGCCGCTTTGGCGATTTCAGCTGGCTCGGCAATCCGGCCAAGGGCGTGGAACTTTTCCACCATTGCCCGTGCTTCCGGATCATTGGCAAAGCTTGCCGCCATCGGGGTATCTGTTCCGCCCGGCAACAAGGCATTTACCCGCACATTGGCCCCGCCATATTCGACCGCCAGACATTGCGCCATACCGATCAAGCCCATTTTACTTGCCGCATAGGCCGCCATGCCCGGCAGGCCAATGGTATGTCCAACAAAGGTAGAAGTAAAAATAACTGATCCGCCACCGCGTTTGGCAATGGTGGGCATCTGGTATTTCGCTCCGAACATGGCTGATGTCAGATTGGTTCGAATGGTTTTCTCCCACTCCCCAACATCAATATCGCTCAGCGCACCGGGTGATCCGAGGGTTCCGGCATTGTTGAACCCCACATCAAGCCCGCCATATTCACCAATCGCGGCATCAACCAATGCCTTGGCAAACGCCTCGTCGCAGACATCCCCGGCAAGGGCAAATGCCTTGCCACCTGCCCCATTGATTTCCGTCACAACCTGATCAAGCCGATCTTCCGAGCGCGCCGCAAGCACAAGCTTTGCCCCTTCCCGGGCAAACAGTTTGGCCGATGCAGCGCCGATCCCGGAACTTGCACCGGTGATGATAACAACCTTGTCTTCAAGCAACATGATCTATCCAATCCATCTGGCACCAGTCCGGTTGAGTGGGTGGTGCGGTTAGCGATGGCAAAAGGATATGGGGCAGAGCCCATTGTTGCTCGCCGGTTTCGGACCTCACGTTGGTGTCGCGCAGAAACCCGGATGTATCAGTCGCCCGATACCCACGAGCGGATGTCATCCATCATCGTCGGCTCATAGCCAATCGGTTCAGGCATCGGCTCAGACCGCACAATGATGCCCGACTGGGTACGATAGACGGTATAAAGCGTATCTTCTTCGATATCGGTAAAGGTTGAACTGCCATATTCGGCATCGACCAGGAAATTCCATTCCGCCAGATAGTTCACCAGATCAAGCACATCGCCCTGCCCCAGATCATAGGCCATCTTCGGCTTGGTGTTTTCATCATTGATGTCGCGGTAACGGCCTTCAAAACGCACCAGCTTATAGCGCGCATCCATGCCCATCACATTGGCCCAGGGCTTCAGCTTGATGAACTCGGCATCAATTCGCCACTGATCACCGTAAATCTCAAAGATGCCGACATCCCCGCCTTCGCCTGCCGCCAGATGCGCCTCGAACAAGTCCTCTTCAAGCGGCTCGAAATACATCTTGGCAATCGGCTCCTCGACTGTCAGCCGGACATAGGTCAGGATCGTCAGCCCCATGGACGCAACCAGCGCCACAGCAAGCACAACCACCAAAAGCAGAGAAACCCTTACTAACCGAAACATGCGACCTTCCGAACCAAAACTTCAGGGCGAAGCATGACAGAACTATAAGACGTTGTAGCGCCGAAAAAAAGGCGGCCCCATCGGAGCCGCCTTTTGTCTTTTCAAACCGGATGGTTTGATCAGTTATCGAGATGCATGACGATTTCTTCACACATCTTTTTGGCATCGCCGAACAGCATCATGGTGTTGTCCTTGAAGAACAGTTCGTTCTGGATGCCAGCGTAACCGGCTGACATGCCGCGTTTGACGAACAGGACCGTTTTGGCCTTTTCGACTTCAAGGATCGGCATGCCGAAGATCGGGCTTGCCGGGTCGGTTTTGGCTGCCGGGTTGGTGATATCATTGGCACCAATCACGAAGGCAACGTCAGCCGATCCGAAATCACGGTTGATTTCTTCCATTTCCAAGACGTCGTCATAGGGCACGCTGGCCTCGGCCAGAAGCACGTTCATGTGACCCGGCATACGTCCTGCCACCGGATGGATGGCGTAGCGGACTTTGACACCCTCGGCTTTGAGGATATCAGCCATTTCACGCAGCGCATGCTGTGCCTGTGCGACGGCCATGCCATAGCCCGGCACGATGATGACGCTCGATGCATTCTTCATGATGAAGGATGCATCATCGGCCGATCCGGATTTGACCGAACGATCACCATCGCCGCCCGCACCGGCGGCTGCTTCGCCCTCTGCGCCAAAGCCACCAAAGATGACATTGAAGATCGAGCGGTTCATGCCCTTGCACATGATGTAGGACAGGATCGCACCCGACGCGCCGACAAGCGCACCGGTAATGATCAGCGCACTGTTCTGAAGCGTAAAGCCGATGCCACATGCCGCCCAACCCGAGTAAGAGTTCAGCATGGAAACAACGACCGGCATGTCTGCCCCGCCAATCGGAATGATCAGCGTGACACCCAGAACAAGCGCCAGTGCCACAAGGATCCAGAAGGCCGTATGGCTTTCGGTCACCACCAGGATGATGCCAAAGACAACGATGGCAATCCCGATGGCAAGGTTAAGCATATGCTGCCCCTTGAACCGGACAGGCGTGCCCGAAACGATGCCCTGCAACTTACCAAACGCAATCAAGGATCCCGTGAAGGTAATCGCACCAATCGCAACACCAAGGCCCATTTCAATCAGGCTGGCAGCACCGATATTGCCCGCCGTTCCGATACCATAGGCACCCGGCGAATAAAGGGCTGCGCCGGCGACAAACACCGCCGCCAAACCGACCAGCGAGTGGAAGGCCGCAACAAGTTGTGGCAATGCGGTCATCTGGATCTTGAGCGCGATGACCGTACCAATCGCACCACCGATCAGAATACCGACGATGATGGTTGTGTATGACAGCACGGCCGGGCTTGCCAGCGTGGTAAAGATGGCGATTGCCATACCCACCATGCCAAGGATGTTCCCGGTCCGGGCCGATTCAGGTGACGAAAGTCCGCGCAACGAAAGAATGAAGCAGACCGAGGCCACCAGATACAGGAAAGCCGATAGGTTTTCCGACATTGTGTGTTCCCCCTACTTCTTTTTCTTGAACATATGCAGCATGCGCTGGGCGACGATGAAGCCACCGAAAATGTTGACCGAGGCCAACACCACCGCAATGAAGCCCATCATCTTGGAGAAGTTCATCTCCACCGGGCCTGCTGCCAGAAGCGCACCGACGATAATCACCGACGAAATGGCGTTGGTCACAGCCATCAGGGGTGAATGAAGGGCCGGGGTAACTTTCCACACGACGTAATAGCCAACAAAGCAGGCCAAGACGAAGACGGTCAGGCCAAGGACCGTCGGGCTAACGCCTGATCCCTGGACCGCGACCGCGGCTGTGCCTGCGGCATCGGACGCGCCACTTGCCAGACTGTCGGCAAGTTTGGCGGCCTTTTCCGCAAGGCCAAGGGCGGCATCGCGGAGTTCATTTGCATTCTGGGCTACGGATTGATCAGCCATTTGCGACCTCCTCCCCGCCGAATTTCGGATGAACGACCTTTCCATCATGGGTCAGGCGCGTCTCGGCGATGATCTGGTCCTCGCCATTAAACGACAGCGTGCCTTTGTCCTTATCGACAGAAAGGGTGATGAAGTTCAAAAGGTTCTTGGCATACATCGCCGTTGCATCGGTTGCGACGGAACTGGTGATGTTGGCAGGACCAATCAGCTTGACGCCATTATCGGTCATTACCGTCTCACCAAGTTTCACACCGGCAACGTTACCACCACGTTCAGCCGCCAGGTCAATAATGACCGAGCCCGGCTTCATGCCCGCCACCATATCGGCGGTGACGATTTCCGGTGCCGGACGGCCCGGAATAAGGGCCGTGGTAATGACGATGTCGGTCTTGGTCAGAACCTCTTTCAGCTTTTCAGCCTGTTTCTTTTTGTAGTCGTCCGACATTTCCTTGGCATAGCCGCCGGATGTTTCGGCATCAGACGCCGTGTCGTCTTCGACTTCAATAAAGGTCCCGCCAAGCGATTGAACCTGTTCCTTGACCGCCGGGCGCACATCAAATGCCGATACAACGGCACCAAGGCGCTTGGCGGTTGCAATCGCCTGAAGGCCGGCAACACCGGCCCCGACCACGACAACACGTGCAGGTGCAAGTGTGCCCGCCGCCGTCATCATCATCGGATAGATGCGGCCAAATTCATGGGCGGCATCCAGAACGGCGCGATAGCCCGCCAGGTTGGATTGCGAGGACAGCACATCCATCGACTGTGCGCGTGAAATACGCGGCATCAGTTCCATCGAATAGCCATCAACACCCGCCTTTGCCATCGCCTCGATCAGGTCCTTGCGATCATAGGGCTCAAGCAGGGCCACAACCGCGGCCCCCTTTTTATAGGCGGTTAATTCGTTGGTTTTGCCGTCAATGACAGGTGGGCGCACCTTGAAGATGACATCAGCATCCTTCACGGTGGTTTTCATTGTTTTGGCAATGGTTGCACCAGCATCGACAAAGCGATCATCCGGTATGGCGGCGTCTATTCCGGCGCCAGCCTCGATTGCAACGTCAAACCCCAGAGCCTTAAGCTTCTTAACGGTCTCTGGCGTGACGGCAACGCGCTTTTCCCCGGGCCATATTTCCTTTGGAACGGCCAGTTTCATCGCGTTTGACCTCCTTCCCTAAATGATTGGTCAGTTTGACAATCCGTCTTCATTCAAAGCAACCGGTTCCAGAACGTCGTTTTGCGTTCCTTGTGGACCGATCACCGGGCAACCCTTGTCCAGTTCAAGTCATCCGGGCCAGCACACCTACACCTAAAGCGGCCCGAAAAAGAAAAAGGCGGTTCTTCAGCAATCGCAGAAGAAACCGCCCACTTTCCCACCACGCATTACAAGGCAAAAAACCTTGCTGACATATCAGGTCCCACCCGCCATTGGTGCTCAGGACAAACAATCAATGACGCCCTGCATGTCTGCGTTGAAAGCAAGATGCGATTTCTGATCGGCAACCACAATCCGAAAAACCGACAAAAAAGCACTTTAACTTTATATCAGTTAATATATTGAAAAATCTATTATGTGCGGAAATTCGCACATTTCATTTCCATTATGGAACAGGTCCTGATCCGGATCGTCACACAATAGAACGTTGATTTTTGGCAGTTTCCCCTGTTTTCGCCTCACGTTGTAAGTGAATATTATCTTACAAATAAACGCCCAAGTCTTCATTTATTCCCAAATGGGCACGCAATAGGGAACGTTGCAAACGCAAAAAGGTTCGCAAAAATATTCTCGATTTTTGGGAAACCAAACCGGATCAGACAGCAACAATCGGATTTTCCGTCGCGCAATTTGCCCAAATGGGCGCTCGACTCTGCATTGAAAACCCGACTCGCTTGGGTCCGGATATGTTGGTGAATGCGCCTGGCGCGCCTTATTGGTCGGGGCGTTCCAAACCGATCTGGGCCAGCGCATCTTTTTGACGGGCTTCAAGTTTTGCCACGTCAAAATCGCCAACAAGGTCGTTAAACAGGCGATACCAGTTCACCTCTGCATCAAGACGCAGGAAAACCGCGCCAAGCCCGACCGCCGCGCGGTCAACCAGAACGAATTCACGGGGTGGTTTGACTCCACCGACACGGCGGAGTTCCTGATGCACCTTGCCCGCGACCTCTGCGCCATAGGCGACAGAGTTGGTTTCGCCCATCTTGCGTTCGCGGTCATCAAGGATCGGGCCATATACGAAGCTGGCCCAGATATTGAGCACATCAATCAGTTCGCGTGATGGATTTTCAAAGCCCCAGCTTTCATAGGCTGAAACGGCCTTTTCCTCGTCCTCGTCACGAAGGGCTTCATAAAGCGTAATCACCGCTCTTACGAAGTCGGGCTTGAAAATGCGGATACAGCCGAAATCCAGAAGATTGACCGAAAGGTCATCGCGCAGGGTGTAATTACCCAGATGCGGATCGCCATGGATCACGCCATAACGGTAAAACGGCACATACCAGGCGCGAAACATATTGAGCGCCACCTGATTGCGCGCATCCTGATCGGGATCGCTTTCAAGGAAGTGTTTGAACTTCTGCCCGGCTTGCCAGGTCATGGTCAAAAGCCGCTTGGTGGTCAGTTCATCAACCGGTTCAGGCACATGAACACAGTCCTCATCGGCCAGCATATGGCGATAAAGGCGCATATGCTTGGCTTCACGCTCATAATCAAGTTCTTCGCGCAGGCGGGCGGTCAGTTCTTCCTGAATGTTTTGCGCATCAATTGCGCTGTCATAGCGTTTGTATATCGCAAAGGCTGCGCGCAGCTGCTTAAGGTCGGCCTCAACCGTTGCCGACATATCCGGGTATTGCAGCTTGCACGCCACATCACGCCCATCAGGAAGGACTGCCTTGTGCACTTGCCCGAGAGATGCCGCCGCCACGGCATCGTGGCTGAATTCGGTGAATTTCGATTGCCATCCCGCGCCCAGTTCGCTGCGCATGCGGCGCTTGACAAACAGCCACCCCATGCTGGGCGCATCAGCCTGCAGTTCCGCAAGCGCCTGGGTATATTCCTTGGGCAGGGCATCGGGGATGGTGGATAAGATCTGGGCGACCTTCATCAACGGCCCCTTGAGCCCGCCGAGGGCCGAGGTCAGTTCGGCGGCGTATTTGGCGTGATCAATCTCGCCGCCGAACATTTTTCCCGTGGCAAGGCGCGCAGCCAGTTTGCTGGCCGATGCGCCCACCCGTGCATAACGACGAACCCGCCCGCCAAACCTGTTTTCCTCGTTTGCGGCGGTATAATCATCGTCGTTATCACTCATATCAGGAAAGCTCCTCCAGCTCGTCGATCATGCGTTTGATCATATTAAGGCCCCGCTGCCAGAAGGCCGGGTCCGATGCATCAAGTCCGAACGGTGCCAGAAGTTCTTTATGCCGTTTGGTGCCCCCGGCCTTCAGCATATCAAGATACTTCTGCTGGAAGCCGTCTTCGGCACCCTGATAAACGTCATAAAGCGAGTTCACCAGGCAATCGCCAAAGGCATAGGCATAGACATAGAACGGCGAATGGATGAAGTGCGGAATATAAGACCAGTAGTACTTGTATTCGTCTTCATAACGGATGGCATCGCCCAGGCTTTCATGCTGTACGGCAATCCAGATCTCGCAGATCTCATCGACGGTCAATTCACCTTCGCGGCGCTTTTCATGGACGCGCTTTTCGAATTCAAAGAACGCGATCTGACGCACGACGGTGTTGAGCATGTCCTCAACCTTGCCAGCCAGCATGATACGCTTCATCTTCGGATCCGTTTCCGAACGCAGCATCGACTGGAAAGTCAGCATTTCACCAAACACTGACGCGGTTTCAGCCAGTGTCAGCGGCGTATCAGACAGGAAATAGCCCTGCTCTGCCGCCAGCACCTGATGCACACCATGGCCAAGCTCATGGGCCAGCGTCATCACATCACGGGTTTTGCCGTGATAGTTCAGCAGCAAATAAGGATGTGCCGACGGTACAGTCGGATGGGCAAAGGCGCCCGATGATTTACCCGCACGCGGTGGCACATCGATCCACGGATTATCAAAGAATTTCTGACCAACTTCGGCCAGTTCAGGGGAAAATTCGCCATAGGCCTTCAACACGGTCGAACGCGCAGTATCCCAATCAATCTGACGATCATCATCATCAGGCAGCGGCGCATTGCGATCCCAGTAATCAAGCTGATCGACACCGAACCACTTCGCCTTCAGGCGGTAATAACGGTGCGACAGGTCGGCATGGCTGTTTTTAACGGCGGTATTGAGCGCATCGACAACCTCGTCCTCTACCTGGTTGGACAGGTTGCGCGACGATACCGGGGTTGGGAATTTGCGCAGGCGATCATCAATTTCCTTGTCCTTGGCAAGAGTATTGGTGATGTGCGCCAGAAGCTTGATGTTCTTGCCCAGAACGTCACCAATTGATTTCGCGGCCTTCTTGCGATCTTCGACCTTGCTTGATGAAAGCATGTTGGCGGCATCTGACATGGTCAGCTCTTCGCCATCAATCGGGAAGCGGAGCTCCGCCATGGTCTGATCAAACAGGCGCACCCATGCGGCTGATCCGGCAACGCGGCGTTCATGCAGGACCTGCTCGACCTCGTCGGAGAGTTGATGCGGGCGGAAGGCACGGTTTTCATCAAGCCACGGGCGATAACGACGCAGCGCCTCGCTTTGTTCGTATTTCGCATCGAGCGATGCTTCTTCGATCCGGTTAATCTCAAGACCAAAGAACAGCGACAGGCTGGAAATGCCGGTCATTTCTTCCTGAACGAACTGATAGAACTGGCCGATGGCCGCGTCCGAGCTATCCCCGGCATATTTAAGCTGGGCGAACGAGCCGATCTTGCCGCAAATCTCGCTGATGGCTTCGTATTCGACAATGGCGGCTGCCAGCTCATCACCCGACAGGTCATTGAGCTTGCCCTGATAGCTTTTCTGGAACGCCTGAGAGCGGCTTTTGGCATCATCAAGATCGCGCCGGATATTCGGGTCTTTCAGATCGTTATAGAGATCAGTCAGATCCCAGGTCGGCAAATTCTTGTTGATCGCGTTCATTTGTCCTCCAGACAGTCTCTTTGATCATCCTGACCCGATATATAGCCTGTCAAAGCCATAGCACCAGACCTGTTCACAGATACGGTTTCAAATTGCTGGGTCGATCATATCGTTCCTTGCACCATCGACAACCGCAAAGCCATATCCAGCCCAAACAAACTGCAATTTGCAGTACACTTGCACCGGAACAAGGCATTGAAACGCACGTTGCTGTGATATCGGTGACAATTCGGACTTTAAAATGTCATTTTCAGGCTGCGCAATTGTGCAATCCCTGATAACAAATTCATCTTGGAACGTTCGTTTATTCCAATCTGCGCGGCCGTTGTGCAGGTATAAGGTTTATTGCAACGTCCCTATCAGGGCAGCACAAAGATTGCCCGTTCCCGGGATCAAAAAGTGAGGCAAGGAAACGTCATGACGAGTTTGCAGGATTATGCCGACTGGCAAAACTTGCCGACAATGTTTTTCGACAAGGCGAAGAAACATGGCGATACGCCGTTTCTTTGGACCAAAGACCCCGAGGGCAAGGAATTTGTCCCCACCACCTGGCAAGAGGCCGCCGATCAGGTCCGGGCCCTTGCACGTGCGCTTTATGACATTGGCGTGCGTCCCGGTGACCGGATCTTGCTGGTGTCGGAAAACCGCACCGAATGGGGCATAGCCGATCTTGCCGTCATGTGCGTTGGCGCAATGACCGTTCCGGCCTACACCACCAATACCGAGCGCGATCATTTGCACGCGATCGAAGACAGTGGTGCAGCGATTGCCATTATCTCGACCAAGAAACTCGCCCAGCCCTTCCTGCACGCCGCCCTTGATAGCGGTCGCTGCCGCCATGCGATCATGATGGAAGAATGGGGACAAAGCTTTGTTGGCGATATCACCATTTCACGCTGGGACGATCTGATTGCCAAGGGGCGCGGCCTGACCCATGACGTTGATGCCTGGGTTTCAACGATCAAGCGCGATGAACTTGCCTGTCTGATTTATACATCCGGCACGGGCGGTTCGCCCAAGGGCGTGATGCTGAGCCACGGGGCGATCCTTTCGAACTGCATGGGCGCTTTTGACATCATCGAAACCCTTGGCATTGATGAGGAAATCTTCCTGTCCTTCCTGCCGCTGTCACATTCCTATGAACATACTGCGGGGCTTTATTTTCCGATCAGTATTGATGCCCAGATCTATTATGCCGAGGGGCTTGATAAACTGGCCGCCAATCTGGCCGAAGTTCGCCCGACCATCATGACGGCTGTGCCGCGCCTGTATGAAATGCTCTATCAGCGCATGAGCCGCATGGTCGAAAAGGATGGCGGTTTCAAGCAAAAGCTGTTTGACCTGACCCTGCGTCTGGGGCGCAAGAATTACGAAGGCGAACGGCTTAACCTGCTTGAAAAGCTTCAGAACTTTGCCTGTGAACTGCTTCTGCGTCGCAAGCTGCGCCAGCGTTTTGGCGGGCGGATCAAGGCCATGGTATCGGGCGGCGGGCCGCTGAATTATGAACTGGGTGTTCTGTTTGTGTCGTGCGGCATTCGCATTCTTCAGGGCTATGGCCAGACCGAATTTGCTCCGGTGGTTTCGTGCAACCGTGCCGAAAACAACAAACTGCGTACGGTCGGCCCGCCGATGGTCGGGGCCGAGGTTAAGATTGCCGAAGATGGCGAAATCCTGCTGCGCGGCGAAAGCATGATGAAGGGCTACTGGAACCTGCCCGACGTGACGGCTGCCGCCATCATTGATGGCTGGCTCCATACCGGTGACATCGGCAAGTTCGACGAACAGGGCAGCCTGATGATCACCGATCGCAAGAAGGATATCATCGTCAATTCCGGTGGCGACAATATTTCGCCCCAGCGGATCGAGGGCCTGATGACGCTTGAGACCGAGATTTCACAAGCCATGGTCTATGGCGATGACAAACCCTATCTGGTTGCGGTTGTCTGGCCGGACGAAGACTTCATGCGCGAATTTGCCCGCGATAACGGGCTATCCAATGATATTGAAGTCCTTGGTAAAAATGAAGACTTCCGCAAAGTCATCCGCACTGCGATTGATCACGTCAATCAACGCCTGTCGACGATTGAAAAGGTACGCAGCTTTATGTTTGCCGAAGCAGCCTTTACCATCGACAACGAAATGCTGACGCCGTCGATGAAAATTCGTCGCCACAAAATCCGCGAAGCCTATGCCAAGCAGCTTGATGGCCTTTATCAGCGTAAACGCAGCGGCCAATAAAACGCCAAACGACAGACCAGATTGACGATGACCCGCCCAAAAGAAATCAAACAAACCCTTACCCTGGTCCGGGGCCTTCCCGGATCAGGCAAATCGACACTGGCCAAAAATCTGTGTCAGGCGACTGGTGCGGTTCATCTGGAAGCCGACATGTTCATGGTCGACCATGAAGGGTTTTACGAGTTTGACGGCACCCGACTGTCACAAACGCACGCCCGCTGCGAAGCCGAATGCCATAACGCCCTGTCCGAGGGATATGACGTTGTTGTGTCCAACACCTTCACCCGTTTCTGGGAAATGAAGGCCTATATCGACATGGCGGAAAAACACGACATTCTGTTGCAGATTGTCGAATGCCATGGCCGTTTCGGCAGCATCCATATGGTACCCGACGAAACCCTTGCAGATATGCGCGATCGCTGGGAACCCTTGCCGGAAAAATACCGCTAGGAGCGCACCCTAGTTTACAGTTGAGAAGACCTTTTTGAGGATATCGGTGGTCCAACGGGTCGGATCGCTTCGAATGTCAGCTTCCTGCACGGCGATATAATGGAACAAACCATCCATCGCCTTGGCCGTAGCATGATCCGTCAGCGACGCCTTTAGATCCGGTACAAACGGCAGTTGGTCATATTGCCCAAGCATCTGATCATACAGCGACAACGCCCCGGTGTCGGACAACGCATCGGTGATCATTGGCCGCAGACGCCCTTCGATATCGGTACCCGATACGCGGCGCAGATACTGGGTCGCGGCATCATCCGGGCCCTGCAAAATGCCCTTGGCATCGGCGACCGTCATCTGGCGCACCGCATTAACCAGAATATCGCCAGCATCCTGCATGGTCTTTTCGGCCGCCCGGTTCATACGTAATTCGATTTCATCGGCATAGCTGCCAAGCCCCGCCGCGCTTAACAATTTCTGCGCGGTCTGAACTTCGTCGGGCAATGGAATATGCGCAACCGGGTCGGCGTTAAAACCATCAACCGCACCAAGTTGGTCGGTGACCAGTTCAACACCGATATCAAGCGCCTGTTTCAATCCCTGTTCGGCCGTGTCGGATGAAAGTGCGGAAACGCCAGAACCAGAACCACCAGACGTGTTTCCCGACCCCGATGAGTTCATCGCATCGCCAAGGGCCTCTTTGGCCTTGTCAAAGAACGACTGGGCATTTGCGGGCACGATTGCCCCCACAGCTATAACACCCATGACAAGTGCCACTGCACCGGTTTTGAAAAGGAAATCGGAATTGCGTTTGCGCATGAACAGCCCTGCGGTTTTTGATTGCTGTGTATAAGCAAACAAGACAATGGCCAAAAAACATGGCCCGAAAAAGACAAAACCCCGGTTAACCAACCGGGGTTTTGCATGTGAGGTATCAGGCGACCTTATTCAACAACCTCGACCTTTTTACCATTGAGCAAAAGGTCATTGGCCTCGGTCGAGACCGGAACGGTGTCACCATCCTTGATCCCGCCTTCGAGGATCTGCATCGCCAGCGGGTTCTGCAGATAACGCTGGATCACGCGTTTGAGCGGACGGGCGCCATAAACCGGGTCATAGCCCTTCTCAGCCAACCAGTCCTTGGCGGCATCATCAAGTTTAAGGGTGATCTTGCGATCAACCAGCAACTTATCAAGGCGACCAAGCTGGATATCGACAATCTTGCCCATCTGATCGCGATGCAAACGATGGAACAGGATGGTTTCATCCAGTCGGTTGAGGAATTCCGGACGGAACGATGCCCGAACAATTTCCATGACCTGGGCCCGGACTTCGCCGCTATCATGACCCGGTTCCTGATTGGCAAGGATTTCCCCGCCCAGGTTCGATGTCAGAATAATCAGCGTGTTGCGGAAATCCACAACCCGGCCCTGTCCGTCGGTCAGGCGACCTTCATCAAGAACCTGCAGCAGGACGTTAAACACATCGGGATGTGCCTTTTCGACCTCGTCAAACAGGACAACCTGATACGGACGACGACGTACCGCCTCGGTCAGCGAACCGCCTTCCTCATAGCCAACATAGCCCGGAGGCGCACCGATCAGGCGGGCCACCGCATGCTTTTCCATGAATTCGGACATATCAATGCGCACCATGGCCTGTTCATCATCAAACAGGAACTGGGCAAGGGCCTTGGTCAGCTCGGTTTTACCGACACCCGTCGGACCAAGGAACAGGAACGAACCGATCGGTCGGTTTGGATCTTGCAAGCCAGCACGCGCACGGCGCACCGCATTCGAGATTGATCGAACTGCATCATCCTGACCGACAACCCGTTTGCGCAGCGTGTCTTCCATTTCAAGAAGCTTTTCACGCTCGCCCTCAAGCATCTTGTCGACCGGAATACCGGTCCAGCGCGAAACGACGGACGCGATGTGTTTTTCGGTAACCGCTTCTTCCTTGATGCCACGCGACGGATCGTTTTCCGCCTTTTCAAGCAGCGCCTGAAGAGCCGGGATTTCTTCGTATTGAAGCTGTCCGGCGCGATCAAGCTTGCCATCGCGCATCGCACGTTCAAGTTCACCACGTGCCTGATCAAGCTGTTCCTTGATGTGGGTCGATGCGGCAAGTTCCTTCTTCTGGGCTTCCCACTTCGCGGTCAGCTCAGCCGATTTGCCTTCCAGCTCTGCCAGTTCCTTTTCCAGACGGCCGAGACGGTCCTTGGATGCACTATCCTGCTCTTTCTTAAGCGCTTCACGCTCGATCTTGAGCTGGATGATCCGGCGATCCAGTTCGTCGATTTCCTCTGGCTTGGAATCAAGCTCCATACGCAGACGCGACGATGCTTCGTCCATCAAATCGATCGCCTTGTCAGGCAGGAACCGATCCGTGATGTAACGGTTCGAAAGGGTTGCTGCTGCGACCAGTGCGGCATCGGCAATACGAACCCCGTGATGAAGCTCGTACTTGTCCTTGATCCCGCGCAGGATCGATACCGTGTCGGAAACCGACGGCTCGCTGACAAATACCGGCTGGAAACGACGGGCGAGCGCCGCGTCCTTTTCAATATGCTGACGGTATTCATCAAGGGTCGTCGCACCCACACAGTGCAACTCACCTCGGGCCAAGGCCGGTTTCAAAAGGTTCGATGCATCCATCGATCCTTCGGCCTTACCAGCGCCCACAAGCGTATGCAATTCGTCAATGAACAGGACGACCTGACCGGCCTCTGATTCAATCTCGCTCAGGACCGCTTTCAGGCGTTCTTCAAATTCACCACGGAATTTTGCACCGGCAATCAACGCACCAAGGTCAAGCGACAGAAGTTTCTTGTCCTTAAGCGTTTCGGGAACGTCACCCTTGACGATACGCAGTGCCAGACCTTCCGCAATTGCGGTTTTACCAACCCCGGGCTCACCAATCAGAACCGGGTTGTTCTTGGTCCGGCGTGACAGAACCTGGACCGCACGACGGATTTCCTCGTCACGGCCGATGACCGGATCGAGTTTACCTTCGCGCGCGGCCTCGGTCAGGTCACGGGCATATTTCTTAAGCGCGTCATACTGGTTTTCGGCACCAGCACTATCGGCCGTGCGGCCCTTGCGGATGTCATTGATCGCACCGTTTAGCGCCTGCGCGGTAACACCGGCATCGGCCAGCACCTTGCCCGCGGTTGATTTCGGATCAAGCGCAATGGTCAGAAGCAACCGTTCAGCCGTGACAAAGCTGTCACCAGCTTTTTTGGCGACTTCCTGTGCCTGATCGATCAGGCGGGCAAATTCAGATGAAAGATAAATCTGACCATTGCCGCCGGAAACCTTTGGCAATTTCGCCAGTTCCTGCGCACACCGTTCCTGGGCAAGCTTGGACTTACCGCCGGATGCCTTGATCAGATTGGCTGCCAGACCTTCTTCGTCATCAAGCAGCACCTTAAGCAGATGAATCGGGACAAATTGCTGATGGTTTTCACGCAACGCAAGCGATTGCGCTGATTGCAGAAAGCCTTTTGACCGATCCGTAAAGTTCTCAAATTCCATTCCTGTCACTCCTTGAGCCAACAGTATTCAAACGATGTGGACCTTCTTGGAAGCGTCCACGGCATTGGTGTCATTACCGAATTCTAAAATTATAGATTATTTCGACAGCGACAACATTGATATGTCTCAGTCTAGCGTGTTTGCAACCATATACCCCTACAAAAGTTGCAAGAATTATTTGTGCACCGCAGCACAACTTTCTGTCATTATTCTAGATATCATATGAGGATACTGAACCAAGGACATTGCCAGCCAGTCCCTTCGGGGTTGCCCTTGGCAAAACAACGTTCTAACGTCGCCCGGATAGACAAACCAGACATGCCATTCGTCCCGTTTTTCCGGCATGCCAAAGCGCCATACAGGAATAGTGATCATGATGATCGAACTTAAAGCCATCAAAAGATACCCGGTCAAGGGAATGCGCGGTGTTGACCTTAAACAGGCAAAAATCAGCGCACACCACATGATTACCGATGATCGTCGCTTTGTGATTGCAACCCAATCATCTGTCGGACAGGAAGGCGTTCATGAATGGGCCCGCAAAAGCAACTTCCTGCAATTGGTCAACACGCCAAAGCTGGCTGAAATCGGCACCGAATATGACGACGCCACCTGCACCCTGACCATCCTTCGAAATGGCCGCGCCATCTGCAAAGGCAAGCTGGACGATAGCATGGGCCGCACCGTGGTTGAGGATTTCCTCAAGGCGTTTCTGAAAAACGAGATCGCCGGCACGCCCAAGATCTATTCAGTTCCCGATACGAATTTCGGCGACATGAAAGAACCATACATATCGCTGCTGAACCTGGCATCGATCCGTGATTTCGGGTCGCGCATCGTGCAAAGCGAAATCGATCCGATGCGTTTTCGCGGCAACCTGTTGATTGACGGGCTGGAACCCTGGAAAGAGCTTGAATGGAACGAAGACAAGATCATCAAGATCAATGATGTGTCGTTCCGGGTTGTCCATCCGATCACGCGCTGCAAGGCAACAAGCGTTAATCCCGACACGGCGATTTCCGACATCAACGTGCCACTGATGCTCCGCAAAGGGGTAAACCACCTTTATATGGGGATTTACATCGAAGCACTTGAAGACGGCATCATCACACCGGGTGACAAGCTGAGCGTGACTGTCGCCTAAGGGCCGTTATCAGTTGCCGGAATTGAATGTCGGGGCATGCACGGCGATGCCCTTGAACATCTCGTCGTGATACCAATCAATGCGGTGCGCACGAATGGGCGGGCATCCCTTGCGGAACAATATCTGTTCTTCCTTGGGGAAGCGCGCCACTTCGGCTGATCGCAGGATGGGCTGATTATCCTGAGACCGCAAATGCACCGGACGGCTGGTATCCTTGCCGCCGCCGGTGTCATCAAATTTCGACATTGCGGTCAGGCCCGAAACCCAATCCAGGTTAAACGCCCCTTCCTGGCTCAGAACCGAAATAGCGTCCACCCGACCGACGACATTTTCCCAGTTCAGGCAGACATCCATCAGGCCACTCACACCAGAGAACCCCGGCCAGACAATCATGCCCTCGCCATATCCGCCGCCCAAAAGCCGTTCAAAAAGCGGCATCCGGCCAACATTTTCGATCCCATCCAACAAGACCAGGAATTCCGGGTCGCCCGATTTCCAGCCACGCTGATTAAGCAGGTTCATCATGCCTGTCAGCATCACGCGGCTAAAGGATGGCTGAACTTCCGGGTTATCACCGCCAAGCTGACCAACGATAAAGATCGAAACCGGGCCACTGTTTATGTCTTCAAGTGTGAAGCTGCTTTTGCTGACCAGACGTGCGATTTGCGGATTGTCGAATTCTTCGGTGGCGGCACGGCAGGCCTCGATGATCTTCATCCGCTGATCTTCGGTCATATCAAGGATATTCAGCGCGACCTCGGATATGCGGCCATCCGCAGACTCAATCCCCATCAGCTCTTCAAGGGTTTTGTAGAACCGGTGCGATGGCATAGTCAGGTTGCGACGTACCTCGGCAAGGTTGCGGTCTTCCTTGGCGCTGCGCTGGATCGTGTAAACGATAAAGCCCTGCAACAACGTCCGTGCAATACGGACTTCCTGTTCATCGAGTTCCTTGACAAATACCGGCGCCAAAAGCGTATCGGCGATAAAGCCGGTATCCGTGATCATTCCTTCCCCCTGCTGGCGGATGAAATCGAACGGATTGAACTGTTGGGTTTCGACACCGGTTTGTTTGTGTGGGTCAATGACAATCAGTCTTTGTCCAAGCTTGGTACGGCGATCATGAATGGCGCGAAAGATGCTGCCATGGCGCTCATAGACAAACAGATTACCGGTATGCAAAAGCGCGTTTGGCTCTGCCGAGGCGCGATAAAATTCTTCGGGTTTGGTCGAAAAGGTAATGACGCGCTTAAGGCCCTTGGCCCCGATCAGGCGCTTGTCATCCCCCCAACGCCCCAGGACGAAGGACGGATTGCTTTCAAGCAGCTTGCGACCATTAAGGTCTTCAAGAGTGGCCCACGCCCCCTCGCCACGACCACCAGACCCTTTTCCGCCCAGTTTCTTCTTTTGCGATTTGGACGATGATGATGGCTTCATTCGGTTCAGGATGATGACAACCAGCGGAATGAACATCGGGACGATGAAACAGACAGCCCCCAACAGGGCCAACTCGTAATCACCGTTAAACAGCCCAAGGGCGATAACCATACCGCCAAGAGCCCACAGCAAAACCATGACGACCCGAAATAAGCCAGTCCCCATCTATCACTCCCCACGAATGCGCCTGCACCGTGAAAAGACGCCGGTTCTTTTATCCCGATCTTGCTTCCACGGTTTTATTGATGATTTGTCCCAGAACCCGCGCGAAAAATAATCAAAGGTTGCACGAGATATTCAATTATATACTTATACAGTTTTACGTCCCTTAAAGCACTGAGTCTTTGGGGGAATGCACGGTTTTTACAGATGATTCAAACGACAACACCCCTGCAAGCGGATGGCTTGCAGGGGTGTTTGTCATGTTGAAAGACCGCCTCGGGTCAGATCAGGCCGAAACCGGCTCGGATCCTTCGTCAGAGGTGGCACCTTCTTCGTCATCCCGACCTGCTGCGCGGCTACGACCGCGGCGGGCGGTCGGATGGCGACCACGGGTACGTGCGGTACCGCTTGCGGCACGGCGCGGTTTTTTCTCACCGTCTTCGCCCTGCTCGGCAGTGTCGGTTCTATCGGCACTTGCCGGTGCATCATCACCAGATGCTTCTGCCGGTGCGCTTTCCTCTGCGCTGGCGTCATCATCTGATTTCCGCGGACGACCACGGCCCGGACCACGCGCATCCGAACGACGCGCACGCGGTGCGCGTTTCGGACGGCCACCATCATCATCCGACGTTTCAGCAGAAGTATTTTCTGCCTCTACCGGGGTGTTGTCGTCGCCATTGTTTGACGCATTTTCTGCGTTTTCGTTGGCGTCACCCTGTTGATCATCGTTCTGATTTGACTGGCCATCACTGCGGTCGTCACGGCCACGATTGTTGCGCTGACGATTGTTGTCACCACCACGTTCCTCACGGCGCTGGTTTTCCCATTCCTGGGCAGCCTGAAGGATGCGGTGGTAATGTTCCGCGTGCTGATAGAAGTTTTCCGCAAGTACCGGATCGTCGGTGCAATCCTTCGCAAGGGAAATGTATTTTTCATAGACCTGTTGGGCGTTACCGCGTACGCGGCCGTCCGGTCCATTACTGTCAAAATTCTGAAATTTTGGATTTACTGGACGTTTATTCGACTGTTGCCGTCCGCGCGGACGTTTATTGTTATTTCTCATATCAACATGACTTTGGTGTTGAAGGACAATCCGGTAGCATCATCGGCTCCGGAACCACTCCGTCTGAAAAACATATTTCCCGCTAAACAGCGCCGATCACGGCATTATTTTTACAAACCTGCCGGGAACCTTGAAAGGAACGGAGATTGTCGACTGTTTACAGGGGAACACGGCGCTTTCATAAGCGCGTTGGGCACCCGGCCCGTTCAATTCAACCTATATGGCTTGACGGGTTATTCCAACTGTTTTTTTCACTCGCCTGCGCTTTTTTTACATCACAGGTGCGGAAATATCAGATTATGCAACGCCCGACGGAACAACGGGTTTTCTTTGCCGCGACGCAACGGACAATTCCGCCAAGGTCTTCGCGATACTCCACCCCGACAAAACCGGCCTCCACCAGCATCTGACCGACATCCTTTTCCTGCCCGCGACCGATTTCAAAGATGACGAAACCGCCGGGCTTTGCCAGATCAAACGCAACACGCGATAAAACGCTATAGGCCGCCAATCCATCCCCTTCATCGGTCAGGGCAAGACGGGGATCAAACTTTTGCACCTCCGGCGAAAGGGTCGTCATCTCGTCGGCGGTGATGTAGGGCGGGTTTGACATCACAAGATCAAATCCCTCGGCGCGGTCTTTGTCATCAAGTGCGCTGTCCCAATCCGAGACGCGGAATTCGACCACATGATCAAGCTCAAGCAGCTTGGCATTTTCACGTGCACAGGCCACCGCACCCGCGCTCAGATCAAGTCCGATACCCGTCGCGCCTGGCAGATCGCCAACTGCAGACAACAACAAACACCCCGTCCCGGTGCCAAAATCAACGATCCGCGGCGCATCTGAATCTTCAAGGAAATCAATCGCCCATTCGACAAGTGTTTCACTATCCGGGCGGGGCTCAAGCGTTTCGGGTGACAGCTTGAAGGTATGGCGCCAGAAATCACGTTCGCCCAATATACGCCCGACCGGTTCATGCCCAACGCGGCGCGCAATCATGCCCCGAAAGGCTTCTGCCTTGTCATCAGGCACAATATCTTCGGGCCATGCGCTGATCCGGCCCCCATCAACACCCGCAGCCCGGGCCAAAAGAATACGCGCATCCATCCGAGCGTTTTCAATACCGGCATCGGTTAAGGCCGCAACGGCCTCAGCCATCAGGCTGCCAAGGGTCGATGGGGTGTCAGAAGACATGATCAGCTTTCAATCTCGGCAAGCTTCTGGGCCTGCTCTTCGGCGATCAGGGCATCAATCATTTCATCAACTGCCGGACCACCGGCAATGAAATCATCCAGGCGATAAAGTGTGAGGTTAATGCGATGATCGGACACGCGCCCTTGCGGGAAGTTATAGGTGCGAATGCGTTCCGAACGGTCGCCCGATCCGACCTGTGATTTACGATCAGCCGCGCGTTCGCTGTCCTTGCTTTCGCGTTCCTGATCATAAAGACGCGACATCAGCATCTTCATGGCTTTTTCTTTGTTCTTGTGCTGCGACTTTGCTTCCTGACTCGCGGCAACCACGCCAGTCGGGATATGGGTAATGCGCACGGCACTGTCGGTAGTGTTAACGTGCTGACCACCCGCACCCTGCGAGCGGTAGGTATCAATACGCAGATCCTTGGGATCGATCTTGATGTCGACTTCTTCGGCCTCTGGCAGCACGGCCACGGTCGCAGCCGACGTATGAATACGCCCGCCACCTTCGGTCACCGGCACGCGCTGCACGCGGTGCACGCCACTTTCAAACTTCAGGCGGGCAAACACATCCGTCCCAGATACGTTGACGATCACTTCCTTGAAACCGCCAAGGTCGTTTTCGCTGGCATCCATCTGTTCGAATTTCCAGCCGCGGCCTTCGGCGTAACGCTGATACATGCGATACAAATCGGCGGCAAACAGGGCGGCTTCTTCACCTCCGGTGCCTGCGCGAATTTCAAGTATGGCGTTCTTGGTGTCAGCTGTATCTTTCGGGATCAGCATCAGTTTCATCTGACGCTCTGCCTCTGGCAGCTTATCCTGAATGTCGTATTTTTCGGCTTCGGCCATTTCGCGCATATCGCGATCGCTTTGCGGATCGGCCAGGATCTCCTCGGCTTCTTCCAGATCGTTCAGAAGCTTTTTATACGCCTCAATCGCCTCGACCACCGGGGCCAATTCTGCATGTTCGCGCGACAGCTTGGAAAAGCCATCCCCATCAAGCTCTCCGCTTGAAAGAAGCGAATTGAGTTCGTCGAACCGGCGTGTAACGCCTTCGAGTTTCCCAAGGTCCAAACTCACTCTTTATTCTCCTGTTCAGGGTCGCTTGGCACGCCATCGCGGCCAAGCGGCTTGTCTTCAAGTTCAAACAGGCGCGACAACAGTTTTTGGGCCTTGACCCATTCCACGGTGCCCGCACCGTCTGTTGTCGTCGCCAAATCTTTCAATGCCTGTGTCGGCGTATGCAAAAGGCGATTGATCAAAAGCCTTGTCGCCTTTTCCGCGTCCCCATGACTTTCAGCCAGCGCATCTGCGCGTACCGCTTCAAACCGTTTGCGCAGATCGGCGATTGCCGGCACGGCTGCGCGCTGCGCACGGTCGCGCACAAAATTATCAATTTCCGCTTCGATCAACGCCCAGGCTTGATCGGCCTTTTCTTCGCGGCCACCGCGCCCTTCGGCAGCGATCTTTTCCAGATCCTCGATCCGGTAAAAGAAAACCTCGTCAATCTCATCAACTTGCGGATCAATATCCCCCGGCACGGCCGTATCGATCATCAGAACCGGGCGGAACCGGCGGCGTTTGACTGCCGCCATCGCGCGATCCTTGTCGATCATGTAACGCCGCGATCCGCCTGCGGTCAGAACAAGGTCGGCCTCGGCCAAAAGCCGATCCAGATCATCGATTTCCGACCAGTGGCAATCCAGCCTGCGCGCCACCAGACGTGCACGGGCGGCCAAGCGATCTGTCACCAGAATGCGGCCGATACCCCGTTCCGCCAACGATGCGGCAATCAGTTCCCCCATGTCGCCAGCACCCGCCAAAAGCAGGGTACAGTCGCCAAGATCCCCATGCAGGTCGCGCGCAACCGATTGCGCGGCGGCGGCAATTGATACAGCCCCCTGCCCGATCCCGGTCTGATTGCGGACCTTTTTGGCAATGGCATAGGCCGTCTGATAGACCAGCTCCAACTCGCGCCCGACCAGATCATGCTTGCGCGCGATCCGGTGCGCATCCTTGACCTGACCAAATACCTCGGGTTCGCCGATCACCAGACTGTCGAGTGACGCCGCGACGGCAAACATATGACGAAGAGCATCCCGGCCAGACCGGATGTAAAGCTCGGTCGCAAGCTGATCCCGATCCAGATCCGCCCAAAGCGACATCAGATCAATCAGGCGTTCACGCCCGCGTTCGGCCTCGGACGCCAAAAGATGAACTTCGGTACGATTGCAGGTCGAAACGACAACCGCCTGCCCCAAGCGGGCCTGTTCAATCGCGGCCAAAAACTGTGGCAGACGGGCTTCTTCGATGAAAAGACGGTCGCGGGTATCCTCGCTTGAGCGCCGATGATTGGTGCCGATCACCATCAGGCGATCCAGCGGCCAATCCCCGGCATCCTCATGCGAAATCGCGTCCGTCACACCATTCTCACTTTTTGCCGATCACATCAGCCAGTTGATCAAGCGCCACTTCCTGCTGCTCGCCACTGTCAAGGTCACGCAACTGGGCCACACCCTTGGCAAGTTCATCATCCCCAAGGATGACTGCCTTGCAGGCATTGGCCTTGTCCGCGCGCTTCATGCGCTTTTTCATGTTGCCGGAATAGCCAAGCTCGACCGCGACACCCGCTTCGCGCAGGGTCTGGGCAAGGGTGCGACATTTTGCCTCGGCCGCGTCCCCCATCGGGATCAGCGCCACGGGGCGTGCACCCGCCGGGGCTTCGCCCACCATCAGCGCCAGGCGTTCAACACCTGCCGCCCAGCCGACACCAGCCGTCTGCGGACCACCCATGGTCGAAATCAGCCCGTCATAACGCCCACCGGCCATGACAGTGCCCTGCGCACCAAGGGTGTTGGTGGTGAACTCGAAACAGGTGTGGCAGTAATAATCCAGCCCCCGTACCAGACGCGGGTTCAGTTCATAATTGATGCCGATATCGCCGAGCCCCTCGGTCAGGCCCTTGAAGAACTCCTTGGAATGCTCGTTGAGGTATTCGGCAAACAGCGGCGCATTGGCCACCAGTTCACGATCCCCTTCGTCCTTGGAGTCAAGGATCCGTAACGGGTTCTTTTCAAGACGCGACCGACTGTCTTCCGACAGCTTGTCAAAATGGCCCTTGAAGTAATCAACCAGCACATCGCGATACGCCGCACGGCTTTCCGGATCACCAAGGGTGTTAAGTTCAAGCGTGATGCTGCCCCAAAGACCAAGGGCTTTCAGGATATGCGCGCCATAGCCGATCATTTCGATATCGCCCGCGACCTGTTCGACGCCAAGCAGCTCGGCACCGATCTGGTGGAACTGGCGCTGACGGCCTTTTTGCGGGCGTTCATAACGGAACATCGGGCCATAATAGCTGACCTTGACCGGTGACATCTGCTGCATGCCGTTGGAAATATAGGCACGCGCGATACCCGCCGTTCCTTCGGGACGAAGGGTAATCTGTTCGCCACCGCGATCTTCAAAGGTGTACATTTCCTTGGTCACGACGTCGGACGTATCGCCAAGGGTGCGTGCAAACACCTCGGTAAATTCGAAGATCGGCGTGGTCATGCGATGGTAGCCATACAACTCGCCGATTTCGCGTGCGGTATTCGCGATGTAATCCTGCAGACGGTTCTGTTCCGGCAGAAGGTCGTGCGTGCCACGGACGGGTTGAAGCGATGCCACTTTGGGTCTCCGATCTAACTTGAATTCCAGATATTTGCGCGAAACATCAATCGGCGCAAACACATGCGAACATGAAAATAGCTTTCCGCCGGTGTGGCGGAAAGCCAAAAGTAGTCAATTAATCTTTGCTATTCCGCCGCGGTTTTCTTGGCGGCTTCTTCGGCTTCGATTTTGGCGGCACGTTCTTCGACCAGTTCGACGATATGGTCGACCATCTTTTCCGTGCTGATATTGTGATCCGGGCGGCCGGAAATATACATCTTGTGGTTCCCACCACCGCCACCGGTAAGCCCGATATCGGTTTCACGCGCTTCGCCCGGACCATTGACGATACAGCCAATGATCGACAGCGAAATCGGGGTGGAAATATGGGCAAGGCGCTTTTCAAGCTCTGCCACGGTGTCAACCACGTTAAAGCCCTGACGCGCGCAAGACGGGCAGGAAATGATCTGAACCCCACGGGTGCGAAGCCCAAGCGATTTCAGGATATCAAAACCAACATGGATTTCCTCGACCGGGTCGGCAGACAACGACACACGCAAGGTATCACCGATCCCGGCCCACAGCAGGTTGCCCATGCCAATCGAGGACTTCACCGTGCCACCACGCAGACCACCGGCCTCGGTAATACCAAGATGCAGCGGATAGTCACATGCTTCGGCCAGGCCGTAATAGGCGGCAACTGCCAGAAACACGTCCGATGCCTTGACCGAGATTTTAAATTCGCGGAAATCCTGATCTTCAAGGATTTTGGCGTGGTTCAAAGCACTTTCAACCATCGCCTCAGGGCACGGTTCGCCGTAACGTTCCAGCAGTTCCTTTTCAAGCGACCCGGCATTCACCCCGATCCGCATCGAACAGCCATGATCCTTGGCGGCCTTCACAACTTCACGCACACGTTCGGTCGACCCGATATTGCCCGGGTTGATGCGCAGGCATGCGGCGCCGGCTTCGGCGGCCTCGATCGCCCGTTTGTAATGGAAATGGATGTCGGCCACGATCGGGACATGCACCTGTTTGATGATGTCTTTCAGGGCCGCGGTTGATTCCTGATCCGGGCAGGATACACGAACGATATCCGCACCTGCCTCTTCCAGTCGATGGATCTGCGCAACAGTCGCGTTCACATCGGTGGTCAGGGTGTTGGTCATCGACTGCACCGAGATCGGTGCATCCCCGCCAACTTCCACGTCACCGACACGGATTTTGCGGCTTTGACGGCGTTCAATATCGCGATATGGGCGGACGCTCATTTCCGGTTCCAAAATGTTTTAGATGTCTTGGGGGTGTATATAGCTTATCAAACGCGGTTTAGAAACCGTTGGCTAACAGATTTTCCGCCAGATTTCGCATAGCTGTCACGAAAAAGGCGACCCGTTCGGATCGCCTTTCGCATTTTGTCTGTTTTCATCGCCCGCAGGCGTTGGCCAAACCTATTGAACGGTTGGTTCTTCTGCCTGGGTCAGATCACCAACATCAAGCGAGAAGTCCGAAATCACCGCGCCGTATTCCCCAACCGGCTGGGCTTCAGAACCATCGATGCTATAGGTCAGGGCACCGGCATTGCCGACTTCAAGTTTCAAACCGTCACGATTCGGAACCATATAGGTATCACCGGCTGTCAGCATCCGGGTCAGCAGAACATTGCCATCTGCCTCGCGAATGCGAACCCAGCTGGTTTCCACCGCCGAAATGGTAACCCGGCTATCAACATTGACCGCGCCAAACACGCGTGCGCCACCGGCCTCGTCAACTTCTGGTGCAGCGGGAACCGATGCAACTTCCGCTGCCGGTGCTGCCGGCGTTTCTGCGGCGGGTGCCTCTGCGACTTCAGCTTCAACCGCTGCCTGTTCTGTGGTGGTTACCACTTCGTTGGCAACGGGTGCAGCTTCCTGCGCCGGGGCTTCTGCAACTTCCTCGGAAACGACTGGTGCTTCTGCCGGTTCTTCGGTTGCTTCTGCAACTTCGGCTACGGGTTCAGACGCGGGCTCTGCGACCGGGGCCTCGGAAACGGTGGTTTCTTCAACCGGTGCTTCCGCGTTGCCGGCACTTTCCGGTGCAGAGGCAACAGGTACCCCCTGATCAGCAATGACCCGTGCAGGCGTTGTTATTTCTGCCTCGGCGGCCTGTGCATCTGCGGCGTTTTCAAGATTACGCGGCGCTGAATCCTGGCTTGCCGTTGTCGAGTAGCTTGCAAGTCGCTCTGGCAATGGATCAACCAGATCGGCAATGGTTTTGCCCTGGCTCGACAGGTAGTACCATCCGCCATACGCACCAAGACCAAGCATAACCGCGATCAGCAATACCGCCCCACCGGGTACACGGCTTTCCTGCACAGGTTTTGGGAAGGACAGTTCACTACGCACGGCCGGCGCATTGCTTTCTGCGCGGAAGCGACGTGCGATCTCTGCACCGTCCAGTCCAAGATGTTCGGCATATGCCTTCACGAAGCCAAGGCCATACGGACCATTCGGCAATGCCGCATAGTCGCTGCTTTCAATGGCTTCGATGTAAATTTTGCGAATACGAAGCATGCGGCAAACGTCTTCGACTGTTTGCCCCAAACCAACACGGGTCGCCTTCAAAAGGCTCCCGACCTCGGTATAACCACCGATCTGGTCTTTATGTTCGTCCATCACACTGTCATTTGCAGACGAATCCCCGGACAAAGGCCTGAAACGAAGGCGTTCTCGGGTTTCGTCATCCAAATGATCTTCCTTTCGCTTTTTGATCGCCAACTGCGCACCCCCACGTTACGATCTAGCAATAAAACTAGCAGATATCCCCACCAAAAGCGATTGTTTTTAAAGTTTTACACCGTGATCTATTGCGAAAGCCTTAAGACGCGAACGCAATGATCTGGTCGGATTATCCATTATCGTCAGAATATAACTCTCGACTTCAGACTTACACATGCTTCTGACCATTTCCTTTACCGGACCAACAGAGGCAGGCGCCATCGACAAGCGTTTAATTCCCAAACCGATAAGGGCCATCGCTTCAAGCGGACGTCCTGCCATTTCACCACAGATGGTCAGGCGAACGTCCTTTTGATCGCACAATGTCACCAACTGGCGCATAAATGCGAACACACTTGGCGACAGCGTGTCATAACGGCCCTCGATCCTCGGATTGCCGCGGTCAGCGGCAAACATGAACTGCAACAGATCATTCGTCCCAACCGAGAGGAAATCAACCCGTTGCAGCAAGGCAGGAGCCTGCCAGATCAGGGCGGGGACTTCAAGCATGGCTCCGACTTCGACCTTGCGCGGGATAAATCCGCGTACGGCTTCACGTTTGAGCTGCTCATCAAGAACCGCCTTTGCCTGATCAAATTCAGCAACTTCGGCGATCATCGGGAACATGACATAAAGATCGCGGTCATGCCCGGCCCGGATCAGTGCACGCAACTGATGTACAAGCACTGCCGGACGATCCAATGTGATCCGGATCGATCGCCAGCCCATCGCCGGATTCTCTTCTGTCATATCCTCCCAATAGGGCAGCAATTTGTCACCGCCCACATCAAGAGTCCTGAAAACCACAGGTCGGCCTTCGGCCTGTTCAAAAATACGGTCATAAAGCCGGGTCTGATCGGTAATGTCGGGCATGGCGGATCGCACCATGAACGGAATTTCCGTCCGATAGAGGCCAATTCCGTCCGCCCCGCTTTCAATCACATGCGGAACATCAATCAAAAGCCCGGCATTGACGTTAAGTGAAATCTCCGCCCCGTCGGTCGTTTCCGCAGGAAGGTCGCGCATCTGGGCGTAAAGCGCTTTTCGCTCTGCCCGGGCGCGCAATGCGCCGTCAATCACCGCGCGCACGTCTTCGCTTGGCCGAACGAACAGCTGGCTGTTATCTGAATCGACAATCAGGGGATCACCGGCCTCGACCTTATCAAGCACGCCCTTGACCCCGCCCAGAACCGGGATATCAAGTGCGCGCGCAACGATTGCCACGTGCGAGGTGTGCGACCCTTCTTCAAGGGCAAGACCACGCAGACGGGTATGATCATAATCAAGAAGTTCTGCCGGGCCGATATTGCGCGCCACCAGAATGATATCATCGGGCAGATCGCCAAAGGCCGGGGATTGATACTGCCCCGAAAGATGCTGCAGTAATCGGTTGGCCAGATCTTCAAGATCGTGCAACCGTTCGCGCAAATAGGGGTCGGTCACCTGCGCCATGCGCGCACGGGTATCGTCATGCACCTTCTGGACCGCGGCCTCGGCGGTCAGGCCGGTATGTACCGCTTCGGTAATGCGGTTCAGCCAGCCGGTATCCTGGGCAATCATCCGATAGGCTTCAAGGATATCGCCCGGATCATCGCCTTCATCCATGCCGTTGATGCCTGAAACGGCTTCCAGCATCTTATCAAGATGGTTCTGAAGACCATGCATGGCTTCACGCAGGCGGGTCAGTTCTTCTTCCGGGTCGTCCGAAACCATGCGGTCAATGACGATGCGCGGTTCGTGCAAGACGGCAATGCCCTTGCCAATCCCCGGTGCCAGACGCGCCCCGCCCAGACGCAGCGGCAACAGCGCGATGCCATCGGCCGGGATCAGTTCCTCCCGGCTGACAAGTTCGCCACCGGCGACCATTTCGGCCAGCACCATGGCGACGTTTTCAAGGGCTTCCTGTTCGTCCTCGGAATACAGGCGCTCGGTGCGGTTCTGTACGGCAAGGACGCCTATAATGCGACCACCGCGCAGGATCGGAACACCGATCATCGAATGATAGATTTCCTCGCCGGTTTCCGGACGATAGGCAAAGTTCGGATGGCCTTGCGCGTCCTTGAGGTTAAGCGGGCGCGCATGGGCGGCGACAAAACCGACAATCCCCTCGCCCACCCGAAGGCGGGTCAAGTGAACCGCTTCCTTCGACAGACCACAGGTCGCAAACAGTTCCAGCACCTCGCCCGCACGCATCACATAGACCGAGCACACCTCTGCCACCATATCGGCAGCAATGATGGTCACAATCTGTCCGAGGCGTTCTTCAGCAGTCCCCGGTCCAGCCATGACGTCGCGCACACGCTTTAGAAGGCGTCGCGGACCTGTGACTGCGGCGGACGGAATGCTCATTTGACTTAGCTGTCTCTCTTAACCAGGGATTGAACGGCCTGTTCGACCAACTCTTCGAGGATTTCGGAAACCGGTTGTTCTTTCTTTACCATACCAACCGACTGTCCTGCCATAACCGATCCGCTTTCAACATCACCATCAATCACGGCACGGCGCAGGGCCCCGGCCCAGAAATGTTCAATTTCAAGCTGCGCAGCGCCTTGGTCAAGTTCGCCTGCGCGGAACTTTTCAATCACGGCACGTTGGGTATTGCGGAATTCTTCGGTGCCCTTGTTGGCAAGCGCACGTACCGGAATAACCGGGAAACGATCATCAAGCTGCACCGTGGTCACCGCGTCACGCGCACTTGCACGGATAAAGGCCTTTTTGAAGTCAGGGTGCGCAATGCATTCCTCGGCACAAACAAGGCGCGTGCCGATCTGGACACCGGATGCCCCTTGCTCAAGCAAACCGGTAATCGCTTCACCGCGGCCAATCCCGCCAGCGCAGAAAACAGGAATATCGGAAACTTCCGGCAGGATTTCCTGTGCCAGAACCGTCAGCGATACCGGGCCAACATGGCCACCAGCTTCGCTGCCTTCAATCACCAGCGCATCAGCACCCGAGCGGATCAGCTTCTTGGCCAGAACCAGTGCCGGGGCAAAGCAGACAACCTTGGCAAATTCCTTGGCCTGCTTGATCGAGGCGGAAGACGGCAGGCCACCAGCCAGAACCACATGCCCAACGCTGTGTTCACGGCACACTTCAATCAGTTCATTGAGCTGCGGGTGCATGGTGATCAGGTTGACGCCAAACGGCTTGCTGGTCATTTCCTTAGTGGCGGCGATTTCAGCCGACAACAGATCCGGGGTCATTGACCCGCAGGCAATCACACCAAAACCACCCGCATTGGAGACCGCCGAAACAAGGTGACGCTCTGAAACCCAGGACATGGCGCCGGCCATGATGGCGTAGTCGGTACCAAGGAATTCCTTGCCCGATGCCCACAGGTTTTCCAGGCGCGCCCGTGCGGCGTCAATTTTCGGATCACTCATATTCTCTGTACCCCAAAGCAGAAACGCAGGAGACCAGTGGTCTCCTGCCATTTCATTACAAAGGCTGAAACACACTGCTCCAGCTAGTATGTATTATTACAGGTAATTTAACAGCGGCTTAATCGCCAAACTGTTGAACTTACTCGGCATCCAGACCGTATGCCGTGTGCAACGCACGAACGGCAAGTTCGGTATATTCCTCTGCGATCAGAACACTGACCTTGATTTCCGAGGTCGAGATGACCTGAATGTTGATGCCCTTTTCCGCAAGGGTTTCAAACATCTTGCGCGCGACACCGACGTGGGAACGCATACCCACACCAATGATCGACACCTTGGTCACATCAGAGGTGCTAAGCAGTTCCTGATAGGCAATCTTGTCTTTGTTCTTTTCGATCACCTGAAGCGCACGCTGGAATTCACCCCGCGGAACGGTAAAGGTCATGTCCGTGCTTTTGCCGTCTTCTGAGACGTTCTGCACGATCATGTCGACATTGATATTGGCATCAGCCAGCGGGCTGAAGATTGAAGCGGCAATACCCGGCTTGTCCGCAACTTTCACCAAGGTGATCTTGGCTTCATCACGGCTATAGGCAATTCCGCTGACGACTTCCTGTTCCACGATCTCGTCCTCGTCTACAACAAGTGTTCCTTCTGCATCACTAAAGGTAGAACGGACCTGCACCCGGACGCGATGGTTCATTGCCATCTCGACAGAACGGGTTTGCAGAACCTTTGCACCAAGGGATGCGAGTTCCAGCATTTCTTCGTAGGTAATCTTTTCGATCTTGCGGGCCTTGGGCACGATGCGCGGATCGGTGGTGTAAACACCATCGACATCGGTATAGATGTCGCAACGATCTGCGTTAAGTGCCGCGGCAAGGGCCACGGCCGATGTATCCGAACCACCACGCCCAAGCGTGGTGATACGGTTATCGGGTGCTATCCCCTGGAAACCGGCCACGCAAACGACTTCACCGCCATTCATGCGCTTATCAAGCTCGGTGGTGTCGATTTCCTTGATGCGGGCCTTGGCATGTGCGCCGTCGGTCTTGATCGGGATCTGCCAGCCAAGCCAGGAACGTGCAGGCACATCCATGCTTTGCAGCGCCATCGCCAGCAAACCGACAGTCACCTGTTCGCCCGACGATACGATTACGTCATATTCACGTGCATCATACATCGGCGAAACTTCCTGCGCCCAGCCAACCAGTTCGTTGGTCTTGCCCGACATGGCGGACACGACAACAGCAACCTGATTGCCGGCATCGACCTCGGATTTCACCCGGCGCGCGACATTCTTGATTTTCTCGACATCGGCGACCGAAGTGCCGCCAAATTTCATGACAATACGGGCCATGAAGTATCCCCGCTATGCTCGCCGTCCATCGGCTGTCCGAACGTGACGGCATGTGATCCGGTCCCGGCCCAGGTGAGCATGCCGAATTTGCGGCGCTTCCCCTGATCCAAGCGGCGTAATCAATACTGCCATAATCCCTGCGAAACAAGCGTCAAGGATGCCGATAAATTGCGTGAGAGCAATTTTTTTGACCTGATAATGTCCCAAACCGTCCGAATGCGGCAAATTGCGTCGCATATCATGCGAAAATTACCCAATAACCCTGATGATATGCATCATCTGAACATGGCTGCCTTGCTTTGAATTTCTGCCCGATCGCCACCATCGCACCGTCATTTGACAGGTGAGTATTGCCTTGCCGTGCGCGCACGCGTAAACAGGGCGTCATACAGCAACGTTGTTTTACGCCTTCGGAGCCACACCATGTCGGACGCATCCGCCCCCACCAGCCGCACTGCCAATGCCGATGAAATCGCACGTTTTTCTGCGATGTCTGAAAAATGGTGGGATCCAAATGGCGTGATGAAACCGCTGCACAAATTCAATCCGGTGCGCCTGCAAATCCTGCGCGATAATATCTGTGCGCATCTTGGCCGCGATCCGGAAACAATAGAGCCGCTTAAAGGCATCGAAATCATCGATATCGGCTGTGGTGCTGGTTTATTGTCCGAGCCGCTTGCGCGCATGGGCGCAAAGATGACATCGATTGATGCCTCCGAAAGCAATATCGAAGTCGCCAAAATCCATGCGACGCAATCCGGTATTGAAATCGACTATCGCTGCGCAACACCGGAAATGCTGGCCGATGAGGGCAAGCAGTTTGATATCGTGCTGAACATGGAAGTCATCGAACATGTCGATGATCCGCAATTCTTCATGCAGGCTTGCGCATCGGTGCTCAAACCGGGTGGCTTGATGTTTGTCGCCACACTGAACCGCACGATCAAGTCGCTGGCACTGGCCAAGATAGGCGCGGAATACGTTCTGCGCTGGCTGCCTGCGGGCACCCATGACTGGCGCAAGTTTGTCAAACCATCGGAAATGTCGGGCTATCTGCGTGGTGCGGGTCTGGACCTTCAAGACATTACTGGGGTGGCTTACAACCCGTTCAACGACACATGGTCGCCTGCCCCGCGTGATCTTGATGTGAATTATATGGTGATTGCCCGAAAGCCTGACTGATCTTCTTGGATCACGTCAGTTCTTTTTGGTTCCGTCATCCCACGGCAACGCCATGACATCGATGCCTTCATCGACCAGTTCGGCGGTTTCCTTAAGCGACGCCTGACCATAAATGCCGCGCTTTTCGGTTTCGCCGTAATGGATTTTGCGCGCTTCTTCGGCAAACTTGTTGCCGACATTTTCGCAATTGCTTTCGACCTGTTTGCGAATTTCGGCAATTGCGGCCTGGGTCGCTTCGGCGATTGCCTTTTGCTGTTGTTTTTCAGCAGCGACTTCTTTTTGCCGTGACGTGCGCAGACGCGGCGCCATCAGGGCCTTGCCAACATTTGACGTTCCACACACCGGGCAGGACAAATCCCCGCTGGCGGCCTGCGCGTCATATGTTGCGCCGTCCTTGAACCAACCTTCGAATTCGTGATCATGTTCGCATTTAAGCTGAAATAGAATCATGATGGTACGTGTATAAGCCAAATCAGTAGCAAAACGATAACACTATCAGATACAGATCATATGGCACGCATCGGCCGGGATCGCCAGCCTGCGGGCGCCACACTCAATAACCAAGATTTACAAAAATGTCATCCCAATTGCCATCAAGCTGGGTCACACAGCACTGCCCCACGCCACACCCAGCCCGCAATCGCGCGCTTGATCTTGCGTGCGGCAAGGGACGGCACAGCTTCTGGCTGGCGGATCAGGGCTGGCAGGTGACGGCAATTGATCGTGATCTTTCGCAAACCGATACCAATACGAACCCTGCGATCAACTGGATCGAAGCGGATCTTGAAACCGGCAGTTGGCCGTTGGACGATCAACAGTTCGATCTGATCGTTGTTGCCAATTACCTGCATCGGCCGCTGTTTGAATATTTGTGCAACGCCGTCCGACCGGGCGGCATCCTGATCTATGAAACCTTCATGGTCGGGAACGAGGCATATGGCCGTCCGCGATCACCGGATTTCCTGCTGCGCACCGATGAGCTGGCAGACACATTTGCCGACTGGGCGATCATCGCCCAACAACAAGGCCCGATCAAAGCGAAACCGGGTGATGAAATTACAGCGATAAAACAATCTATTGTGGCGCAGAAGCCTGAATAAGGCTGAGCAGCTGAACGGCACGGACGATTGAAACAAATCCGTAACATACTGTTTTTGCAAAAAGAAACACAACTTTCACAATTAAAATGTGTCGTTTCTGGCATCTTCCCTGCTGCTGTTTCAGGCATAGGCGTTAAGAGAGAAAAGCCATGAACGATAAATACGAAATCATCGAAGATAGCGACGATATCCCGTCCAACCCGACCAACAATCCGTGCATCGACGATCTGATCAATGCACGCTTTTCCCGCCGCGGCTTTTTCAAAGGTCTGATGGCGACGTCGGCTGTTGTGGGCGCAGGCATTGCGACCAGAGGCGTTGCCAAGGCGCAGTCGCCATCCACCCTGACCTTCAAATCCATCCCGCAGAAAATCACCGAAACCCATGCTGTTGCTGATGGTTATGACGCAAGCGTTCTGATCCGTTGGGGCGACAAGGTTGTCGCTGATGCACCGGCATTCGTTCCGGGTCAGGTCGATGCCAACGCGCAGAACAAGCAGTTTGGTTATAACTGCGACTATGTCGGCTATATGCCGCTTCCGGTTGGTTCGCAAAATTCCGACCATGGTCTGCTGTGCGTCAGCCACGAATACACCAATGCCGAACTGATGTGGTCAGGCCTCAAGGATGCGATGGACGCATCCGAAGAACAGGCACTGCATGAAATTGCTGCCCACGGTCATTCGGTCATCGAAGTCAAGAAAACCGGTGGCAAATGGCAGGTTGTTGACGGGTCCGATTATGCGCGCCGCATCTCCCCGATCGACACCGAAATGCAGATTACCGGCCCGGCTGCTGGTCATGACCGCCTTAAAACCAATACCGATCCGACCGGCACCCGTGTTATCGGGACACTGAACAACTGTGCGGGTGGCAAAACCCCGTGGGGTACTGTTCTGATCGCCGAAGAAAACTTCAACGGATACTTTGGCGGCGATATCGCCAAAACCAGCGAAGAACGCAACTACAAGCGTCTGGGCATCAGCCAGGACAGCTGGTACTCGTGGGTTAAATACTTCGACCGCTTCAATGTCGAAAAAGACCCGAACGAGCCGAACAAGTTTGGCTGGATGGTTGAAATCGATCCGTACGATCCGACCTCGATGCCGAAAAAGCGCACCGCCCTTGGCCGCTTCAAGCACGAAGGTGCCACCGTCATCATCAACAAGGACAACTCCGTTGTTGCCTATTCCGGTGATGACCAGCGCTTTGACTATCTCTACAAATTCATTGCGGCAAACAAATACAATCCGAATGATCGCGCCGCGAACATGGACCTTCTGGAAAACGGCACCCTGTTTGTCGCCCAGTTCCACGAAGATGGCAGCCTTGACTGGATGCCGCTGATCTTCGGCGAAGGCCCGCTGACCGCTGAAAACGACTTCCACAGCCAGGCTGACGTTCTGATCGAAGCCCGTCGTGCGGCCGACCTTCTGGGCGCAACCCAGATGGACCGCCCGGAAGACGTCGAACCGAACCCGGTCAACGGCAAGGTCTATGTCATGCTGACCAACAACTCCAAGCGCAAGGAAGGCAACGCAGCAAACCCGCGCGCGGCCAACCCGCATGGTCACGTGCTGGAACTCACCCCTCCGGGTGGTCGCGGCAAGGATGCCGATCACACCGCGGCCCGCTTTACCTGGGATATCATGATTGCTGCTGGTAACCCCGCGGTTGCCGATGACAAGGCGGTTTACCATCCGGCGGCAGAATCCTGGGTTTCCTGCCCGGACAACATGGCAATCGACCATCGTGGTCGCCTGTGGATTTCCACCGATGGCGCACCGAAGTCCGACATTCCTGATGGCATGCATGCCACCGATGTCGATGGTCCGGGCCGTGCGCTGACCAAATTCTTCTTTGCGTGCCCGGTTGGTGCGGAAATGTGTGGTCCGGAATTCACCCCGGATGGAAAGACGCTGTTCCTTGCCGTTCAGCACCCGGCAGACGGTTCGTCCTATGACGCGCCAAGCACCCGTTGGCCGGACTTCCAGGCAGCAATACCGCCGCGTCCGTCGGTTGTGGCTGTGACCAAAAATGACGGCGGTGAAATCGCGGGCTAATTCCCTGCTTCACTGTCCTGAAATGCAAAACGCACCGGCCAGTTCGCCGGTGCGTTTTTGTTTGTCTGCGCGCCCCCAATATTACTTGATCGGTGCGGCCATATCATAGGTGCCATCATTATCTGAAATCGCCATCCAGCTTTTGTCCGACGCTGACTTGCTTTCAAGGTCCGTCCAGTTGCCTTTGGCAGCACTGATGTTGCCTGAAATATCTTCGTTCCAGAAACCAACCACGGCCGGCGTAATATTCAGATAAAGTTTCCCGTCGACAATCCGCCACAGGTTCGGGTTGGCTGGCACTTTACCACCCTTTACAACCCCGTATGCACAATGCCCATCAAAGGCTGGCGCGTATTTCGCCGGATCGGCCAGAAACATCTCGCGGTTTTCCTCGGACGCAAATGCCCAGGTCGCGCCGTTATATTCGGCGGTAATGTCGGCCCGGCCCGGAACGGCATGGGGCTGCATCATACCAACTTCCTTTTGCGGCAAGTTGAAATAGGCCACCGCGTCATAGCCGCTGATCGCAAAGCCGGTTTCATCGACATATTGCTCACCCGCAAAGGCGGCACCCGACAAGCCAAAAACAAATGCCGTACCGATCAAAAACTTTTTGAACATCATCCCTGTTCCTCCGTTTGAAAATCCCTGATGAACCGAGTTTGCCCGGGAAGGGCTTCAAAGCGAAATGACGTTGCGACACTGTTTCGTGAGATCGCGTGAGCCTGTGAAAAACCGGTCAGCGCTTCCTATATCAATCAAAGAGAATTACCCCTTGACCTCAACTATAGTTGAGGAATTACCAAGAAGGGAAATCGGAAAACAGACATACCAAAACAAGGACAAGCCATGACTGCTGCATTTCTCGAACACGTGAATTTTACGGTCGCCGATCCGGCGAAAACCGCCCAGAACCTGCATAACTGGTTTGGCTGGCACACCCGCTGGCATGGGGAAGCCATCCATGGCGGGCTGTCCTATCATGTTGGCAACGACACCAGTTATGTCGCGATCTATGCCCTTGGCACACCAAAGGACGGCCAGGATAACTCCTATGCCACCATCGGCGGGCTGAACCATATCGGAATTGTCGTCGATGACCTTGATGCGACCGAGGCAAAGATCAAGGCCGACGGCATTGAAACCTTCAACCACGCCGATTACGAACCCGGTCGCCGGTTCTATTTCCGTGATGAAAACGGCATCGAATTCGAAGTGGTCAGTTACACCTGACCTCTTCGATCACAGATCCGACTAACAGGGCTTATATTCCCGATCATTGCCAAGCGATGGCACCATCCGGCGAATTTCATCAACGCGCGTCAGATCAATCTCGGCGGTGATGAAACCCGGATCGGTGCCACCATCGGCCAAGACCTGCCCCCACGGATCAATGATCAGGGAATGACCAAATGTCTGGCGGTCGCCTGGATGATCACCGCACTGGGCTGCCGCAATCACAAAGCAGCCGTTTTCAATCGCACGCGCCTTCAAAAGGGTATGCCAGTGCGCCTGCCCGGTGGTGCGGGTAAAGGCCGCCGGGATGCTCAGGATCTTTGCCCCTGCCTTGGCGTAATCGCGAAACAGATGCGGGAACCGCACGTCATAGCAGATCGATATCCCGACCTTGCCAAATTCGGTGTCAGCCAGTCGGGCCGCATTGCCGGGACGGAACGTTTTGCTTTCGCGGTAACTTTCGCCATTGGCCAGATCGACGTCAAACATGTGGATCTTGTCATAGGAGGTGATGACCTTGCCATCCGGACCAATTACAAAACACCGGTTCGCAACGCGATCTTCATCCGGCACTTTGACATGCAGCGATCCGACAATCAGGGTCGAATTCAGTTCTTCAGCCAGGTCGCAAAAGAAAACCAGTCCGGGATGCTCATCCTCGGGAAAGGCAGCGGCGCGTACATTCTCGCCGCCAAAAGACATCATCGACACGTTTTCAGGAAAGGCGATCAATCTGGCCCCGGCAGCACTGGCATCGCGGGCATAAGTTGCCGCCCGCGCAAGGTTATCAGACATCACATCGCGCGAATTGACCTGCACGCAGGCCGCAATGAAACGGGTCATGACGCAGTCTCCTTTTTATCATTATCCGTCTTCATGATGCGGCTCATCCCAGCCTGCCGCAATAGACAATTGGGATAGCGCAGCGGCGAACAAGGCCCGCAAAAAGACCTCCGCCTTGGCGCACACATTGAGCATTTCCGCATTAACAACCGACATCACGCGCATCCGAAATTCAGTCTTTTCATCCTCAAAATTAGTGTATACAGTATTCCGTACACCTAACGAGGATCGAAGATGGAACCTCTTTCCGGCCGAAAAAGTCTGACTGACGAAGTGCATGACCGCTTGGTTGATGCCTTGTGTTCCGGTGCTCTCCCTCCCGGGACACCTTTGCGTCAGGAAGCTATTGCCGAGGAACTCAATGTCTCGCGGCAACCAGTGTTGCAAGCTCTGGGGTTGCTGCGTCGTGACGGACTGGTCGAACCGATGGGACGGCGCGGATATCGCGTTGCGCCTGTCGACAGCGACCTTGTCCGTCACGTTTATGACTTAAGAGAAGCATTTGACGGGCTTGCAGCCCGTTTGGCTGCTGAAACCAAGGCACCGGATCGGGAATCGGCTTTGCGGGCTGCCATTATACAGGGACACCACGCTCTGGGCAGCGGCGACACCGCAAACCTTGTTGCAGCCGACGTCGCATTCCATCAAACGATCTACCGTTTGTCGGGTAACCCCCTGTTGCCCGAAGCATCAGCCGCAGTCTGGCTTCAGATCAGACGCGTGATGCATGCCTACCTGCAGATCGGGTACCCCCGTGATCCGATCTGGACGGAACATCAGGCCATCGCCGATGCAATCTGTGTCGGCGATGGTCCTCTTGCCGAAAAACTGGCGCGTGATCATGGACGCAATGCACGTGATCGCCTGATTTCCCGAATGGAAAAGCCAAGCTGACCTTCCCCTCGCTGCCACCAACAGCCCGCCTTTTCGTCGCCCTTCGCACCACCAATCCCCATCGACTTCAAAAAATCTGCCAATGACCCGTCCGCGTCGCCAAAGGCAGAATCATATAAGAACGACAAGTTTCCTGTCTGGGAGGAACGCCAATGAACCTTGATACAAAGCTCCGTAAACGGGCCGATGAAGGCAACCCCGTCCGGGTTGGCATTATCGGTGCTGGCAAGTTCGGATCGATGTTTTTAAGTCAGGCCGGTCATCATCCGGGCTATCACGTTCTGGGTATTGCCGATCTTAGCATTGATCGTACCAAGGCCGCCCTGCGCCGTGTCGGATGGTCTGATGACCAGTTCACCGCAAAGGATGCTGCATCGGCCTATCGCGACGGCACCACATGGCTGACCGAAGATGCAGATGCCCTGATTGCTGCCGACGGACTTGAAGTCATCATTGATGCCACCGGAAGCCCCGCGGCCGGTATACGCTTTGCGCTTAAGGCCATCGAACATGGCCGCCATATCGTCATGGTCAATGTCGAGGCCGATGTGCTTGCAGGCCCTCTTCTTGCCAAACGGGCCGAGGCCGCCGGACTTGTCTATTCCATGGCTTATGGCGATCAACCGGCGCTGATTTCGGAAATGGTCGATTGGGCACGCGCGATTGGCCTGCCGGTAACGTGTGCTGGCAAGGGTACGAAATATCTTCCGATCTATCACCATGTCACGCCCGATGATGTATGGCATCACTATGGCCTGACACCCGAACAGGCACAGGCGGGCGGCATGAACCCGCAAATTTTCAACAGCTTCCTGGACGGCACCAAATCGGCCATTGAAATGGCGGCCGTGTCCAATGCCTGTGATCTTGTGCCACAGGATTGCGGATTGCAGTTCCCGGCCTGTGGCGTTGACGATTTGCCTCGACTGCTTTGTCCGCGTGAAAGTGGTGGCATATTGGATCGCAAAGGCACGGTCGAAGTTGTTTCAAGCCTTGAACGCGATACCCGTCCGGTGTTTCGCGATCTGCGCTGGGGCGTTTATGTGACCTTTGAGGCCCCCAGCGATTATGTTGCGCGCTGCTTTAACGAATATGGCCTTCTGACCGACCCAAGCGGGCAATACTCCACGATGTACAAACCCTATCACCTGATCGGGTTGGAACTTGGCATTTCGGTGGCCTCAGCCGCCCTGCGCGGAGAAGCCACCGGCACATCACGCGCATGGTCGGGCGATGCGGTCGCCACCGCCAAGCGTGATCTTAAACCCGGTGAAATGCTGGATGGCGAGGGCGGATATACGGTTTACGGCAAACTGATGCCTGCCCTGACGTCAAAGTCGCGCAATGCCCTGCCCATCGGGCTTGCGCACCATTTGAAAATCAAGCGCCCCGTCGCGATGGACCAAACCCTGACCTGGGATGATGTCGAATTCGATGCCAAGGCCCCGGCAATTGCCTTCCGCAAGGAAATGGAAGCCACCTTCGGTTAGCACCGCAATCAGCAGACAAATAAAAACCCCGGCCAAAATGGCCGGGGTTTTGTACGACTATTGCCGTTAATCAGCCAAATGGCGATCAGGCAGACAGTTTGGCTTCGAGCTTATCGGCAGCTTCCAGCGCCATCAGCTCGTCACAGCCGCCAATATGTTCGTCATTGATGAAGATCTGCGGCACGGTGTGACGGCCATTGGCGCGGTCCATCATTTCCTTTTTGCGACGCGGTTCCATCATCACATCGATCAGCTGGTATTTGGCACCCTTTTCCTCAAGCAGCTTGCGCGCACGCTTGCAATACGGGCACCATTCGGTGGCATAGACTTCAACTTTTGCCATGAGGCAGTCATCCTTTCTTTGGCAACCGATCATCGCGAATGCCCCGGATTATCGGGTCCACTGCGATTAGTACGGTGCGGAATTTCATTCAGATGGCCGGTGTATAACAGAAAACTTTTACGCCGTCATCGCACGACCCGTGCAACTGTGATCACAGATACGTGCATGGCGCCTGATTTCTTTAGCGCCCGCACACAGGCATTGGCGGTGGCCCCGGTCGTCAGAACATCATCAATCAGCACGACCCGCGCCCCGGCAAGATTGCGTTTCTGAGCGCGCGCTTCGTCGACAACAAATGCCCCGCCAACTTCGCGTTTACGTGAAGACGGGCCAAGCCCGCCAAGGCTTCTTGTATTGCGCTGACGGGCCAAAACCAGTCCGTCCCAAGGTACGCCCGTCATCTGCGACAGCTTTGCCGTCAAAAGGCCCGACTGGTTATAGCGCCGTTTCAAAAGCCGTCTTCGATGCAGCGGCACCGGCACGATCAGGTCGGCCTGATCCCAGATCCCCCTGCCCGCCTGATAGACCCAGCGCGCAAGAAGTGGCGTCAAGTCGCCGCGATCCGCATGCTTGAACCGCAACAGGTATTCACGGCTGTGATCGTCATAGACCAATGCCGCCCGTGCCTGATCAAAGGCCGGTTTCTTTTGCAGGCAATTGCCACACAAAAGCTGTCCGCTTTCATCCGGATCACTGCCGATGTTAGCGCTATCATCAAGTTCAAACGGATAGCCGCAACAGCCACATTGAGGGGCCGTGATAAACCTTAAACCCGCCCAACACTCGGCACAGACCGCATGGGTGGTATCGGTCACATCGCCACATCCCCCGCAACGCGGTGGTAAAATGGCGTTAACGCCCATGGTTGCGACGGTGCGGACCCATTCGATCATCTGCGATGCTATCCACGATCACCTTAAGGAAAAGGCAGCATAGCACACGCGTTGATTGAATTAGCCAAAATCAAATAACGGATTTTTCCGCAAGGTATCCGCCGCCAGATCAATAAACGCCCGGACCTTTGCCGGGGCATGGCGCCCCTCGGGATGGACCAGATGAATTGGCACCGGATCAGGATCATAGTCGCCAAGCACGGCCACCAGTCGGCCATCATCAATAAACGGTGCTGCCTGATAGGACAGCATTCGAACAATACCCCAACCATCAAAGGCGGCGTTTCGTGCGGCTTCTATTGAATTGGTTTGCCATCTGGCATCTGGTGACACATTGATTTTACGGCCACTGCCATCCGGTGATTTGAATTGCCAGTCCAGACGCGCTGATGATCCGGTGGTAGCGACAATTCGGTGCGCCGCAAGGTCCGATGGCGTCTTGGGCATTCCATGTCTGGCGAAGTATTCTGGCGACGCACAAACGGTCTGGGACACCTGCCCGATCCGCACAGCACTCAACGTTGAGTCGGCAAGCTCACCAATACGTACTGCAAGATCGATGCCTTCCTCGACAATATTGACGATACGATCAAACAGCAAAAGGCGTGCGCGCATATCAGGATAGGCGTCAAGATATTGCCCGACAATCGGGGCGACATGCATCTGGCCGAACTGAACCGGGGCGGTGATGGTCAGCATCCCGCTTGGCTTGGCATATGCCCCGCCTGCTGCGGCCTCGACTTCTTTCAGGTCACTTAAAAGTCGCTTGCAATCCGCCAGATAGCGAACACCTGCGTCCGTCAGGGTAACCGAACGGGTGGTCCGAACCAGAAGACGTGCGCCAATGATCTGTTCAAGTTGCGCGATTGTGCGTGTCACCGCCGCCGGGCTTATACTGAGTGAACGGGCAGCTGCGGCAAAGCCCTGCTCCTCAGCCACGCGCACAAAGATATTCATGGCATTGAAACGGTCCATTCGCGCCACCTTGCAGTCAGCTGATTATTGCAATAATCGGAATAATAAATTGCGTAATTCGATTATTCCATAATTTTATCGAAACAGACATCATCACTTCAGTTCCACTCTCTCAAGGAAACCTGACATGAAACTTTATCACCATCCGATTTCCGGCCACGCCCACCGCGCCCGCCTGTTCCTTGGCCTTCTGGGTCTTGAACATGAGCTGGTTGAAGTCGACCTTGCCAATGGAGCACATAAATCGCCCGAATTCCTGAAACTCAATCCCCTCGGTCAGGTCCCTGTCCTGGAAGACGGCGATAAAGTGATCACGGATTCCAACGCCATCATGGTTTATCTGGCGAAAAAAACCGGCGCGACCAACTGGCTTCCCGAAGATGCTGAGGGTGCCGCACGTGTTCAGCGCTGGCTTTCGATTGCCGCCGGACAGATAGCCTTTGGTCCGGCAGCAGCACGCCTGATTACCCTGTTTGGTGCACCGTTTGACGCAGATGAAGTCATCTCGCGCGCACACGCGGTGCTTGGCAACATCGAAGACCACCTGAAAACCAATGACTGGCTGGCCGCAAGCCATCCGACCATCGCCGATGTCGCACTTTACAGCTACATCGCCCGCGCGCCCGAAGGCAATGTCGACTTGGCCGCCTATGGCAAAGTGCGCGATTGGCTGAAACGCATCGAAGACCTGGCGGGTTTTGTGCCCTTCATGCATGCGCCAGAAGAAATGCTGAAATCTGCCTGATCTAACCATCTTCTCGCGCCACCACCTCCTCTTAAGCCCCATGACAAGGCTGCCCCGCATGTCTGATCATTCTGATACGACCACCCACCGCACTGCCCCCCAAAAAACGCCAGGGCGCACCCCATCGCCCTGGCATGCCGGGGAAGTGCGCCTTCAGGAAATCCTCGGAGTTGATGCCCGCATGGAAGAGGTCGGGCGCAAGGTGCTGCGTGATCATATCATCGAACAGCATCGCCTGTTTTATCCACAACTGCCCTTTGCTGTTCTGGGCACGGTTGATGGTGATGGCAATCCATGGGCAACCCTTAGGGCCAATCGGCCGGGCTTTCTGTTTGCCAGCGATCCCACTCACCTATCGGTCAGCCTGCCCCGCGATAAGAGCGATCCGGCAGATGCCGGGATGAATGATGGCGATGCCATCGGTCTTCTCGGGATTGAGCTGCATACACGGCGGAGAAACCGTCTGAATGGGACAATTTCGCGCAGAAATGAGACATACTTTGACATCAAGGTCGGACACAGTTTTGGCAATTGCCCGAAATACATCCATCCGCGTAACCTTGAGTTTGCCACAGATGTCAAAAGCCCGATCCAGTCAGGCACGGCATTGACCGACGATATACGCGACTTCATTGCGCGCAGTGACACGTTCTTTATCGCGTCCTATGTCGATAATGCCGCCCCGGATCGTGGACGTGAAGTTGATGTTTCCCATCGCGGCGGGCCGCCCGGCTTTGTCACGCTTGACGATCAGGATACGCTGATCATCCCCGATTACGCCGGAAACCGTTTTTTCAACACGCTGGGCAACCTTCTGATCAATCCGCTGACGGGCTTGGTGTTTGTTGATTTCACCAATGGCAATATGTTGCAAATCACCGGCACGGCAGAAATCATTATGGGGGGCGCGATGGTCACGCAATTCGTTGGCGCTGAACGCCTGCTTAACATAACACCGTCACGCTGGGTCCTCCGCCGGGGGGCTTTCCCGATGCGTATGGCGGGCGTCGCAGAAGGTTGATTGCGTCTTGCCGCCAGAGCCTCTATCTAAGGCGTAACTTGTTTAAACGACTTAGCCGGAGCTTCCCGCCCCATGGCCGATCCGATCACCGTCTTTGATCGAGACATCCTGAAACTGCGCCGCGACCGTGCGGCGACCAAGGCACAGGACTATAATTTCCTGTTTGCTGAAACGGCCGAACGCCTTGCCGATCGCCTTGATGATACCACGCGCACATTCCCGCTGGCGGTTGACCTTGGCTGCCACAGTGGTGAGATAGGCCAGATCATTGGCACACGCGGCGGTATCGAAAAGCTGTATCAAAGCGATATTTCGCGCGGTTATGCCAAGGCCGCACAGGCCAATAACGGCAAAGGCACGCTGGTCGCGGACGAGGAATTCCTGCCCTTTGCCGAAGGATCGCTTGATCTGATCCTTTCCAACCTGTCGCTTCATTGGGTCAATGACCTGCCCGGTATGTTGCTTCAAGCACGCCGCGCACTGAAACCAGACGGGTTGTTTCTGGCTTGCCTGCTCGGCGGTGAGACGCTCAAGGACTTGCGCGAAGCCCTGATGACGGCCGAGGCCGAGGAAGAAGGCGGCGTGTCCCCGCGTGTATCGCCCTTTGTCGATGTGAAGGATGCTGGAGCACTTTTGCAACGCAGTGGCTTTGCCCTGCCGGTGGTCGATGCTGATGATATCTATATCGACTATCCCGATGCGCTGAAACTGATGCGTGACCTTTCGGGGATGGGTGAAAGCAACCTGATTTCCAAACGATCGAAGAAATTCACCAAACGCAGCACGCTTGCCCGAGCAGCCGCGATCTATCACGAACGCCATGCCCGCCCTGATGGCCGCATCCATGCCAAGTTTCAGGTGATCTATCTGACCGCCTGGGCCCCGGATGAAAGCCAGCCCAAACCGCTGCGCCGTGGGACGGGTCAGGTCAGTCTGGTTGATTTCCTCGGTGATGTGCCCGACAAACCATCTTGACGTAATAACTTCCGCCTTGAAGGGTGCCACAATCTATGCGGCACCCTCCACGTGTTACCAAGATGTTGGAATAGTTATGCTGCCCGTACAGCAGCGACGAAGTTATTGACTTCGCTTCGAAGCGTATCTGCAGAACGTGACAGCTCCCTTGCGCTTGCCAGCACCTCGTTTGCTGCCTGACCACCGTCTTGGGCAGCTTCGGTGACCTGAATAATCGCTGAATTGACAGCGCCGGTTCCTTCGGAAGCCTGACTTACATTGCGTGCAATTTCCTGCGTCGCTGCGTCCTGTTCTTCAACCGCAGCAGAAACCGTTGTTGCAGTATTACGGACTTCTGTAATGACGTTTGAAATGCTCTGAATTGCCTTTGCCGTCGTCTGGGTAACCTCCTGTACTTCCGCGATATGCTTTGTAATATCCTCAGTCGCCTTGCCTGTCTGTGTCGCGAGGTTTTTAACCTCGCTCGCGACGACGGCAAAGCCCTTACCAGCATCACCGGCACGGGCAGCTTCAATCGTTGCGTTCAAGGCAAGAAGGTTGGTTTGCGCGGCAATATCCTGAATAAGAGTCACAACTTCACCTATCTTTTGCACAGATGCGACCATCTGTTCGGCGGTGATACGGGTCTGGTTGGAATTTTCATCCGCTGTTCCGGCGATATCGGCCGCATTTTGCATCTGTTTACCAATCTCACTGATCGAAGATGCCAATTCCTCACAGGCAGCAGCCACCGTCTCAACATTGGTCGACGCCTGATTGGAGGCAGATGCGACGGTTGTAGCTTGCGAGTTGGTTTCCTCCAATGTCGTCGTCAGTGTCTCAGCGGCAGTCTCAAGTTCTATTGCTGCGGATGAAACCACCGAAACCACACCCCCAACTGTATTTTCAAAATCGTCGGCCATCTTGTTAAGCTGTGCGATACGACGTTCTTCTGCCAGGCGTTCTTTTTCTTCGGCCTCTTCTTCAAGTTGTTTGGTTCGCAGCATGTTTTTCTGAAACACCTGCATTGTCGCTGCAATTTCTCCGATCTCATCCCGTCGACCAACGCCGTACAGTTTTGTATCAAGATGTCCGTCAGCTAACTCTTTTAGCACTCCGACAATACCACGGATCGGCGTTATAATTCCGCGACGGGAGATGTAAAAACCAAGACCAAACCCGATGGTAATTGCCGACACAGAGAAAACCAACATCCCCGAGAGGATAGTCGTAAACAGCTCTGCCGAGCTCACAGCAAGCGTCGCCATCCGATTTTCCGAGATTTCAAGATATCTGCGAATGATGTCATTCAGAGCAGATGCATCTTGCCTGTGGGCCAGCGCTGTACGCGTCAGCTGATCGCGCAACCCGTCAATATCCGTGTCATCGCTTTGCGCAGCAAACTCGATGGAGTCCACGACACTCGCACCATATTTTTCATAATCGGCAAAAATCGCGTCAAGTTCACGATCCTGCTCTGCGTCAGCTGTTTCCTTTAGACTAGTGATCGTATCCCGAAACTGCTTACGCTCGCTCTCTATCAAGGTACGCAATTCTGACACAGTGTCGCTCGACGGATCTGCCGCAATCCGGAATTCCGCGCGATTGAGTGAAGTTACAACACGAAGAAGCTTGCTGCCTTCTATAGCCTCTTTGCCAGCAATACGTGTGCGCTCCGAAGCATCGAAAAGCCGATCAAGCCCCCACACAGCAACCCCGGTATTGATACCGAGGAAGATCGACAAAACGGCTATGACCGTGACGACCTTTGTTGAAATTTTTATGTTTGCAAGATTCATTGGCTTCCTCCCAATCTTTTTACAGTCTGGGCATCTTCAGAAAGCCGTCGCAGTATATGGCGGTATTTGTCATCAACTTGAACCGCCAGGGCGCGGCTTGCCTGTACCGTGCAAGCATTCGGGCACTTTGCACCAACCCGCACGTTCACAAACATATTTGGTGTGAGACATCAAACTCAACCCAGAATAGATTTTTTTCTACTTTGGAGAGCTTCCCTCAGAGAAAGAGGGGGTTCATCGGCAGCAATGTTTGCCAAGCCTACTATTTCCCTGCGGATACCATCTCGCGGATTTTGGTGGCCTTTTCAAAGTGGTCAAGTTCGTGGGTCTTGATCCACCAGGTGGCGGCCTCCATCAATGTGTCCGGGTCATCATTGCGATTGGCAAAGAATGCATAGAATGACAGGCCGACATCCGGCCCCTTTTGCGCAATTTTCTTGTCGCAAACAGCAATAGTTTTATCGCGCAGGCTTTGACGCATGATGGCTCCGTGAAAGGGTTGTGACTGCAAGGGGTTGATGTATGACCTGTTTGCCGCGAAATTGGCAGTCTGATAACGCCCGTCACATGACAGTTTCTGTCAGGACAGATTTGCGAAAGATTTGACATGCAACTTCCCCAACCCCTGATCCACGGCAAGCTGATCAAGCGTTACAAACGGTTTCTCGCCGATGTCGAACTTGATAATGGCGACGTGATCACGGCCCATTGCGCCAATCCGGGCGGGATGATCGGGCTGAAGGAGCCGGGCATCGATGTCTGGCTGTCGCAATCAGACAATCCCAAACGCAAACTAAAATACAGCTGGGAGCTCTGCCAGATCGGCGATGCGTGGATCGGCATCAACACCGCCCACCCGAATGCCATTGTCGAAGAAGCAATCCTTGCCGGGAAAATTCCCGAACTGGCGGGCTATGAAAACCTGAAGCGCGAAGTCAAATACGGCAAGAATTCGCGGATCGACATTTTGCTGTCTGATCCGGACAAGCGCCTTTGTTATGTCGAGGTGAAAAACGTCCACCTCAAACGCGACGAAGACGTTCCAGGTCTTGCCGAATTCCCCGATGCCGTCACCGCACGCGGGGCAAAGCATCTGGATGAAATGGCCGATATGGTTGCCGAGGGCCACCGGGCGGTGATGTTTTACCTGATCCAGCGCACCGATTGTGATCGTTTCACACTGGCGACCGACATCGACCCGCATTACGGCGAACGCTTCAAGGCTGCGCGTGCCAACGGGGTTGAAGCCATTGCCTATGACTGCGCGATTGATACCAATGCCGTAACCGTGAGAAACCCGCTTCCGATAGCCGGATTATAAGCATCAAACCCCGCGCATATCAGCCAATCCTTGCCAATTCTGGCCGGTGGCTTTATGTCATTGGGCTATACATCGAATATAGATATTGCCGAGTTTAAGGAGATTTTCGGGTGGCGAACGGAACAGTCAAAATTCACGGCCCCGAAGCATTTGAAGGCATGCGCGCCGCTGGCAAGCTGGCAGCAGAAGTGCTTGATATGATTACCCCGCATGTGGTTCCGGGTGTCACCACCGGTGAGCTTGATCGCCTGTGTGATGAATATATCCGCGACCATAATGCGATCTCGGCCTGCCTTGGCTATCGCGGTTTTCCGAAATCTACCTGCACCTCGATCAACCATGTGGTCTGTCACGGCATTCCGGGCGACAAGAAACTCGCCAATGGCGACATCATGAATATCGATGTGACCGTCATTCTTGATGGCTGGTATGGCGATACATCACGCATGTATATCGCCGGCACGCCGAAAGTCATGGCCCAGCGTCTTGTCGATGTGACCTATGAAGCGCTTTGGCGCGGGATCAATGCCGTCAAACCGGGGGCAACCCTTGGCGATATCGGCCATGCCATTCAGTCCTATGCCGAAAGCGAGCGTTTTTCGGTGGTGCGTGATTTCTGCGGTCACGGGCTTGGTCAGGTGTTCCATGATGCGCCAAATATCCTGCATTACGGCAAGCCGGGCGAAGGTCTGGTGCTTGAGCCCGGCATGATCTTTACGATTGAGCCGATGATCAATCAGGGAACCTATGCGTGTAAAATTTTGCCCGATGGCTGGACAGCCGTGACGCGAGACCGCAAACTGTCTGCACAGTTTGAACATTCGCTGGGCGTGACGGATGACGGGTTTGAAATCTTTACCCGGTCCCCGGCAGGCTTGGAAAAACCGCCCTACGATCTCAGCAAAGCTGCTGAGTAACGGGCACCTAACAAGAGGAAGCAGATTTGAGCGAAAAACAGGATCGCAAAGCTGCTTCCACTCCTGCCCATCAGACCTCGTCGGAAATTGATGATGGCACGCGGGTCTTCTTTGATCAGGCCCGCCCTGCGCACGTCGCGGGAACACCCTTGGCGTCGGGTACTGACGCGCCCCAGTCCGAAAAAACAAAAGCAACAAAGCCACATTATCACGGGCATCGCCAACGGCTGCGGGATCGGTTTATCAAGGGGGGTGCCACCGCCCTTGCCGATTATGAGTTGCTTGAACTGATGCTGTGCATGGCCATGCCGCGTGGCGACGTCAAACCACTGGCGAAATCGCTGATCGCACAATTTGGCAGCTTTGCCAATGTTCTGGCCGCCCGCCCCGAAGACCTTAAGACCGCCAAGGGACTTGGGGAGGCCGGAATTGCTGCCATCAAGATTGCCGAGGCCAGTGCCCTGCATCTTTCACGTGAACGGGCCATGGAATTGCCGGTGATCGCCAGCTGGGAACAGCTGATTGATTATTGCCGGGCCCGGATCGGGCACCTTAAGAACGAGGAACTACACCTGCTGTTTCTTGATCGCAAGAACCGGCTGATTGCCGATGAATGCCATCAACGCGGCACGGTCGACCACACCCCGGTTTACCCGCGCGAGGTCATCAAGCGTGCGCTTGAACTGCATGCCTCTGCCCTTATTCTGGTGCACAACCATCCAAGCGGCGATGCCACCCCGTCAAAGGGTGACATCGACATGACCCGCAAGATTGTTGATGCCACCAAGGCGATGGAAATCACCGTTCACGATCACATCATCATCAGCAGGGCGGGATATAATTCATTCAAAACGCTGGGCCTGATTTAACCAGGCTTCTGGTCAGAAGTTATACACCAGCACCAGACCAGCACTGAGCACATAGTCCTCATCAATGATCGGACTGTCGGTATATTCGTCGAGCAGGAATTTAACGTCAGTGGTCCCAACGACGGCAAAACTTTCGGTCACCGGATAGGTTACACTGAAATCAAGATGCGGGATAAAGGTGGCGTCGGGGGAATAGAAGCCACGATCACTGCGCACTTCATTGCGACGTACGCCGACGTTGTAATCAACCAGGTCTTCGCTTTGCCAGGTCACACCACCGCCGACATTGAAGCTGAACTTTTCGTATTCGGTTGGCAGGTAATAAGCAACATCCACCTCATGCCCGCCATGAGCATTGTTGAGATCAGTCTGATAGCTTGCCTGAAGCTCGCCGTGCCAAACACGCAGCGATCCGCCGATACCGGCTTCGTATGCCATATCGCGTTTTTCAAGCCCGTTCAGATAGCTTGAGTCACCCGGATCAAATGGCTCCATCCGAAGGCCACCAATGATCGAAACGCTGGCAAAGTCATTCATCCAGACTTTGGCATCAATGCCGTCAATACCGATACGAAGACGTTCGGCATCGTAGGCCAATACCGGAAGCGCGTCTAAATCTGTACTATCGGCCCCGCGATAGGGATTGCTGCTGATCTGGCCGAAGGCACCGATCTGCCAATTGCCGCCAAGCCAGGGTTTAAGTGGGTCTTCGGTCTGCGGATTTACCTGTTCGCGGATGATTTCCCTTTGTCCAGGCGTTGCAGTCTGGGCGTGTGCGCTGCTGCCCAGCATGATGATGATGGCTGCCGTACAGATGCCAAGTCCGCCCAGCACCATTGCATCCCCCAAACGACGAGAACAAAAATGCGATACCATAATGTCTAAACATCCCAATTGTGTTGTTGATGTCGCGACATTGCCCGAGCGTGCGAAGGAAGGCGTCCGGTTTTATAGCCTTGTACTTACAATCCGCACCAAACAGGTACGAATGCGCATTCATACGCCTTAACTATCTGATTTTGCGAAATTGTTCTGACGATAGTTACTTGGTGTATGACCGGTGATTTTCTTGAAAGCCTGATTGAAGGTCGATTTCGAATTGAAGCCGACCTCGGTTGCGATATCGAGGATCGTGCGGTTTGGTTCCTCGATCAGCAGGCGAGAAGCCTCGTCAACCCGGACTTCATTGACGAAATCAAAGAAGCTTTTGCCCAGATGCTGGTTCAAGACAAAGGAAAGCTGGTTGGGCGTTGCCCCGACAGCAGAAGCCAGTTTGGGCATGGTGAGCAATGGATCAAGCATCACTTCACGGTCTGTGACGATCCTTGCAAGGCGGGTGCGAATACGGTCGATACCGGGGTCATCAACAATTGCACGCAACAACGGGGTCTGCTGGGCGTCGGTCCCTTGGCCGGTTTCCTGACGTTCAGGCAGATTGTCCTGGGCGCCGTCTTCGGTTTCCGCTTGCACAAAGATCGCCGGGTTCTGCGCGATAACCTGACACATGCGGAAGAACACAACCACAAACCCCACCTTGACACCGAGCGACAGCCATTCCGCGTGAAAGACAAACAGATCCAACAAGTTGGTCAAGGTGAAGACGGTAAACAACACTGTCATCCCGACAAGAAGCTCGATAATCCAGCGACGCATTCGTTCACTGTCGGCCTGGAGTTGCCAATTGGCTTGTCGCAAATAACGCCGCGCGAGCCGCCATATCCCGGTCATGTAACCGACGAACGACACGCAAAACAGGATTACAATCGCCAGGAGAACCAAATTGGCAAGCCCTTGCGATGAAAACGCAATCTGCAACCCGACATCACGCACATGATCCTGATTGGCGACCATCCGCGTACTTTTTAGGTAAACCATAAGCCCGATCGCTGCGGTCACCGGGATTAATACCAGAAAATGCCGGTAGGGTCGGGAAACCGGATTGCCGGACACTTCCCGAAAATACAAATATATCGACGGGATAAAGGCAAAAAAGAAAGGCGCGAAAACCGGCACAAGATACAGGTTCACTATCGGACTGATGAACGGATCGAACGTATCGTCGATAAAACTCATACCGACCGAAAATCCGAACACCATGAGCCAGCGATTGGCGCGAAAAGAACGCTTTCCTTCATCCATCAACAGGACAATCAGGAAAATCGCCTGCGATACGCCAAGAACCGAAACGATCAGAAAAAGAATGTCGAATGTTTCAATCATTCCTGCGCCTTCAGTGGCGGTTTCTGTTGTTGGGATATGCTTGGCCGAGCAGAACGCAAGAGCCGCAACGAACTCTACGGAAATACGCGACTATCAGGCACGCTGCAACCAAGACTTACTTGAAGGGCCGCAGCAAGATGGATGCAGGCACTTCGATCTGGACAGCCCGATTTGCGCAATATCGCCTTGATCGCACTGCTCTTCACGCACTCATTTTCACCCATATTTTTGATAGGTTCTAGGCGTTCGTAAAATCGCGACCAGATCGCGACGAGGCGTGCATAAGAGCTCCCTGTCCAATATCTGCTGTTTTCAAATCCGCCCTGTGACCGCCATATGGACCGGGTTTCTTGCGATTCGGTCGCATCTTGCAATGTTCGAGGTGGTCGAATGGGAACGATGCCAGCGCAGATCACCACTTTTGCGCGATCTTCCACCGAAATCATACCGTCATGGCGGCTTTCGGACGATTGGTGTTAAGAATGCCAAACACCGTAATAAATTCGACATAATCCGCAATGCGCACAACAATTAACGATTGAAAACGTTTTCCCGCGCAAGCATTAATCTATCTTCCCCCTTGTGTAGAATCTGCCTTGCAGTAAGCGCATACCCGGATCAGTATTTTCACGTACGTACTTTCTGGGAGGTACGTAACGAAAAATCAAAATGACAAGGGAGACATTTTAGATGTCAGACAACGCGATGACTGCAAAAGGTCTCGTGAACGGGTTGCTAAAATCCTCACGTGCTTTTGTGTTGGGTACCGCCTTGATTGCCGGTTCGATGACGATGTTGTCGACCAGCCAGGCGCAGGCCGAAAAGATCCTGCGAATTGGTAACGACGGCGAACCGCAGTCAATGGATCCGCATTTCATCTCTACCGTTCAGACCAGCCGTATCTCCGATGATATGTCGCTGGGTCTTCTGACATATGGCCCCGATGGCCAACCGGTTCCCGGTGCGGCCGAAAGCTGGACCGTTTCCGAAGACGGGATGACTTACACCTTCAAAATCCGCGACCATAACTGGTCGGATGGCACCCCGGTTACGGCACAGGACTTTATCGCCGGCTGGGAACGTCTTCTTGATCCGGCACTGGGTGCGGAATACGCATCCCTGCTTTACATCATCGAAGGTGCCGAGGAAGTTAACACTGGCAAGGATGGCGCGAAACTCGCAGCCAAGGCCATTGATGACCATACCCTCGAAGTCAAACTGACCGCACCTGCCCCCTACTTCCTGGCACAGTTGACCCACCAGACCGCTTTCGCCATTCCGCGTCATGTCGTTGAAAAATACGGCAAGGATTGGGTAAAGCCGGAAAATATCGTTGTGAACGGCGCCTATAAACTTGTCGAATGGGTGCCAAACGTTCACACCAAACTGGTCAAGAACGAAGAATTCTATGACGCCGCAAACGTTCCGATCGACGAGGTGATCTATTACACCTACGAAGACCGCACGGCGATGCAGAACCGTTTCCGTGCCGAAGAACTGGACGTTGCGCGCGACATCGCATCCGAACAGATTTCCTGGCTGCGTGATAATTTGGCCGACAGCCTGCGCATCGCGCCCTATGCCGGGATTTATTACTACGCCGTGCGTACCGACAAAGAGAAATTCCAGGATCCGAATGTCCGCAAGGCACTGTCGCTTGCGATCAACCGCGAAGCAATCACCGACGCGGTTCTGAAAACCGGCGAACTTCCGGCTTATTCCTTTGTTCCGCCGAGAACCGGTAACTATACCGAGCCTGCATATGTTTCCTGGAAAGATCTTTCTTATGGTGACAAGGTCGCCGAAGCCAAGAAACTGATGGAAGCAGCCGGTTATACCGCTGAAAACCCGCTTAAATTCACGCTGCGTTACAACACATCTGAAAACCACAAGCGTATCGCGATTGCGGTTCAAAACATGTGGAAGCAGATCGGCGTCGATGCAGAGCTGTTTAACACCGAAGGCAAAATCCACTATGCCGACCTGAAGGTTGGTGACTTTGAAGTCGCCCGTGCTGGCTGGATTGCCGATTACAACGATGCCCAGAACTTCCTGTTCCTCGGCGAAGAACGCACCGGCCCGCTGAACTATGCAGCGTTTGATAACCCGCGCTACAACGAATTGATGCTGGCCGCCGAGAATGAAGGCGACCTGAAAAAGCGCGCCGAACTGATGCATAGCGCGGAAGCCATCATGATGGAGGCACAGCCCTACATCCCGATTTACTACTATGTCTCGAAACAGCTGGTCTCACCAAAGATCAAGGGCTGGATCGATAATGCCCCGGATCGTCACCTGACCCGCTGGCTCGACATCGCCGAGTAAATCCTGCCTTCGTGTCGCAGGCTGTGTGGTGTTCCTCCCGCCCGCAGCCTGTGACCACCCCGACGGGGATGAGAGAAAATGTTATCTTACGCCATTCGGCGCCTGCTGATTGCGATCCCGACATTGTTCATCGTGATCACAGTCGCCTTCTTCATGATGCGTATCGCACCGGGCGGCCCGTTCGACCAGGAACGCGCATTGCCGCCGGAAATCGAAAAGAACATCAAGGCTGCCTATGACCTTGATAAGCCGCTGGTCGAACAATACGCGATCTATATCGGCAAGCTTTTCCAGGGCGATTTCGGACCATCAATTAAAATTCGCGACTTTTCGGTTGCCGAACTGATCATGGCAGGTGCCCCTGCCTCGATGCAGTTGGGCCTGAGTGCTATTGCCATTGCGCTTGTGTTTGGCGTCGCGTTTGGCACCTATGCCGCCATTCGACAAAACAGCGCCGTTGATTTCGTTGTCATGGGTGTTGCGATGATTGGCATCGCCATTCCGAACTTTGTCATGGCGCCGTTATTGTCGCTGGTATTCGGGCTTTATCTGTCGATCCTGCCGACCGCTGGCTGGGGGGATGGGGAACTTGAATATAAAATCCTTCCGATCATCGCACTCGCCCTGCCCCAGATTGCCTATATCGCACGTCTGACCCGCGGATCGATGGTCGAAGTTCTGCATTCGAATTACATCCGAACCGCCCGCGCCAAGGGCCTTCGCGAGACGCTTGTCGTCAATCGCCACGCCATCAAGGGCGCGCTGTTACCGGTTGTTTCCTATCTTGGTCCGGCAACGGCGGCCGTCATGACCGGCTCGGTCGTGATCGAAAGCATCTTTGGCGTGCCCGGTATCGGGACCTATTTCATCAAGGCGGCGCTGAACCGCGACTATCCGCTCGTGATGGGGGTGGTGATTGTCTATGCGGTGATGATCATCCTGCTGAACTTCCTGGTCGATATGATTTACGGCCTTCTTGATCCCAAACTGAAGTCACGCTGATGATGAATAAATCTGAAAAAACAGCTCTGCTGCAATCAGCCGGCGCGGCCGAAGAAATCGAAGGTCGCAGCCTTTGGCGCGATGCCCGTATCCGGTTGTTCCGCAACAAGGCGGCTGTCGCCTCCATGATCATTCTGGGCATTATTACGTTACTTGCGATCTTTGCCCCGCTTCTCAGCCCCTATGCCTATGACCAGATCGACTGGGGCTATATCCAGGAAGGTCCGAACTGGGAAAACGGCCATATCTTTGGCACCGATGGCAATGGACGCGATCTGTTTATCCGGGTGCTTTATGGCGCGCGTGTATCACTTGCGGTCGGGCTTCTGGCAACCACGGTTTCGCTGATCATCGGCGTTACGTACGGCGCGGTTGCCGGATATTTCGGCGGCAAGATCGACAGCATCATGATGCGATTTGTCGATGTACTTTATTCCCTGCCCTTCATGTTCTTTGTCATCATGTTGATGGTGGTATTTGGCCGAAACATCTTCCTAATCTTTGTCGCCCTTGGCGCGGTTGAATGGTTGACCATGGCACGTATTGTCCGCGGTCAGACATTGTCGTTACGTCGGCGCGAATTTATCGAAGCCGCCCACGCAACCGGTGTTTCGAACTTCAAGATCATTTTCCGCCACATCATTCCCAACGTGCTGGGCCCGGTCATTGTCTATATGACGCTGACCATCCCGCAGGTGATTCTGACCGAAAGCTTCCTGTCCTTCCTTGGACTGGGCGTACAGGAGCCGCTGACAAGTTGGGGCGTTCTGATTTCCGAAGGGGCCAAGGTGATCGAGGCATCGACATGGATGCTGATCTATCCGGCTGTGTTCCTGGCGCTCACCCTGTTCTGTTTTAACTTCATCGGTGACGGTCTGCGCGATGCGCTTGATCCGAAAGACAGGTAAGGGAGGACAAGGAAAAACCATGACCACAAATCATATTCTGACTGTCGAAAACCTGACCACGCGCTTTCAGACCCCTGATGGCGAGGTCGAGGCCGTCAATAACGTCAATTTCCACATCGATCCGGGCGAAACGCTTGGTGTTGTCGGGGAATCCGGATCCGGCAAGACACAAATTTTCCTGTCACTGATGGGATTACTTGCCAAAAACGGTGCATCCACCGGGTCGGTCCGATACAAGGACAAGGAAATCCTCAATTTGCAGCCCCGCGAATTGAACAAAATTCGCGGGGTGTCGATGTCGATGATCTTTCAGGATCCGATGACATCACTGAACCCGTTTCTGAAAATCTCCCGGCAGATGACGGAAGTTCTGGTCGAACATCGCGGCATGTCCGAAGGCGACGCTTTGGCGCGCGCAATCACCATGCTTGATCGTGTCGGAATTCCCGGTGCGGCCCAGCGCGTTCACATGTATCCGCATGAGTTTTCCGGTGGCATGCGCCAGCGCGTCATGATCGCCATGGCGCTGTTATGTGATCCGGAAGTTCTGATTGCCGATGAACCGACCACCGCCCTTGATGTAACGGTACAGGCACAGATCCTTGATCTGTTGCGCGATCTGCAAACCGACTTCAACACAGCCACCGTCATGATCACCCATGATCTGGGCGTGGTGGCGGGTCTTTGTGACCGGGTGATGGTGATGTATGGCGGGCGTGTTGTCGAAACCGGATCGGTCCGCGACATCTATTACGACAGTCATCATCCCTATACCGAAGGCCTTTTGAAATCGATGCCAAGGATTGATCGCGCCGATGAAGAAAGTCTGTTTGCCATTCCCGGCCAGCCGCCCAACTTGCAGAACCTTCCAAAAGGCTGCGCCTATCAGGAACGTTGCGAATATGTGTTTGATCGATGCTGTGCGGAACGCCCGCTTTTGAGGGAATTTGGCAATGGCCGGGCCAGCGCCTGTTTCCGGGAGGATGACAAATGAGCGTGATGAACAAATCCGCTAAAAAAGACGCTTCACCGATACTGTCGGTCCGCGATCTCAAGGTTCATTTCCCGATCCCGTCCAAGGGCCTGTTTGCCCCTGACCGACAGCTCAAGGCAGTGGATGGCGTCAATTTCGATCTTTATCCCGGCGAAACACTTGGTGTTGTCGGGGAGTCCGGCTGTGGCAAATCCACGCTTGGCCGTGCGATCCTGCAATTGATCCCGCCAACCGATGGTCAGGTTGCCTGGCTTGGCAAGAACATTGTCGGAGCACCACATCGTGACATGCAGCCATTGCGCCGGGACCTGCAGATCATTTTTCAGGATCCGTTGGCCAGCCTGAACCCGCGCATGACGATTGGCGAAATCATTGCCGAACCGCTGGTCACCCATAAGCCGGAACTCGGCAAGGAAGAAATCAAGGCACGGGTCAAACGCATGATGGCGCGCGTTGGCCTGTTGCCGCAAATGATCAACCGGTATCCGCATGAGTTTTCCGGTGGTCAGTGCCAGCGCATCGGCATTGCGCGCGCAATGATCCTGGAGCCCAAACTGATTGTCTGTGACGAGCCGGTCTCAGCGCTTGATGTTTCCATTCAGGCCCAGATCGTCAATCTGTTGCAGGAATTGCAGCGGGAATTTGACTTGTCACTGATTTTCATCAGCCATGACCTGTCGATTGTCCGCCACATCTGTCACCGCATCATGGTGCTGTATCTGGGTAATGTAGCCGAACTTGCGGACCGTGACAGCATCTATGCCGCACCACGGCACCCCTATACCAAGGCCCTGATTTCCGCCGTTCCAATCCCCGATCCCGAAATCGAACGCAACAAGGAACGCATTGTTCTGACGGGTGACCTGCCAAGCCCGCTGTCACCGCCATCAGGATGCGTGTTCCGAACCCGCTGCCCGTTTGCCAAGGATAAATGTGCGCAGGAGCCACCGGTACTGGAACGCGTTTCAGACAGTCAGGAAGTCGCCTGTCACTTCCATGACAGCATCTAGTTCAACAAGAGCCTCCGAAGAAACTGCACCCGAACTTTTAAGACCGCCCTTGTGGCGGTCTTTTTTTGATCCGTGCGCGCAAAGCTGTCTAGTCAGGATTGGAGATGATGAACTGTGCGATATCGACTTCGTCACGCTGATCTTCACGCAAATACTTGTGTCCGTATTCCTGATAGGTGCCGCTTGTCAGGAAAAGCTCGAACAGGTCGCTATCGATCTGCCCCTTATCGCGCATGTCGGCCAGGATCGAGATACATTCAGACAATGTTTTCGGCCGTTTATAGGGACGATCCACCGCTGTCAGCGCCTCAAAGACATCGGCGATCACCATGACCTTTTCGAGGATCCCCATATCATCGCCCGTCAGACCACGCGGGTAGCCTGACCCATCCATTTTTTCGTGATGATTTCCGGCAATATCGGGAATGCGTTGCAGTTCCTTGGGGTATGGCAGCTGGGCCAGCATATCCTGGGTAATGACAACATGGTCGTTGATCACCTGACGTTCTTCGGATGTCAGGGTGCCGTGCGGGATCGAGAGGTTATAGAGCTCACCCCGGTTAAAACCGTTATAGATGTCGGTTTCACGATCCATAAGAAGCTTTTCAGTGCCGGTTGCGCGCAGTTCGGCGAGTTTCGCATCATCAAGGCGCTGTTGTTCCGACCAGGACAAGCCGATGGTGCGATCAAAATACCGCGTCCATTCCTGCTCTGCGATGTCATGCAGGGCAAAGATGGTGTCGGTATCAAGTTCGGTATCGCCAATATTGGCGTCCGCCACCATGGCAAACTGGGTCTCAAGTTCGGTCACCCGGCGGGCAAAATCGGCTTCGCACTGAAGTGCGTCCTCGCCGTCAAGCTTGCGTTTAAGCATCTCGATCTCGGCATCACGACGCAGCACTTCAAAACGCGTGCGGACTTCGTGAATACGGTTATGGATGGTTTCAAGCTTGGTGGCTTTTTCCATGACATGATCAGGGGTAACGATCTTGCCGCAATCATGAAGCCAGGCCGACAGGTCAAGCTCGTACCATTCCATATCTGTCAGATAGAAATTGGAGAATGTGCCATCCCGGTCATCCACGGCTGCCTGGGCCAGCATGCGGGCTATGATCGGAACCCGCGAACAGTGACCGGCGGTGTGCGGTGATTTGGCATCAATCGCCTGCCCCAGCACACGGACGAAACTTTCCATCAGGTCGCGCTGTGCCACCAGCAACCGGCTGTTTTCAATCGCGACTGCAGCCTGACTGGCGAGCGCATTGATGATCGGCTCTATCGCCGGATCAAAGGAAATCACATTGCCTGCATCGTCCCGCGCGTTGATCAGCTGCAAAACGCCGATCACAACGCCGCTGGTATTTTTAAGCGGCACGGTCAGAAAGGATTTCGACCGATACCCTGTTTTGGCATCAAATGCCCGGGTGCCGGTAAAATCAAATCCCTCTGCACTATAGGCATCATCAATATTGATCGCCTTGCCGGTCAGCGCGACATAGGTCGCGATATTGGCGTAGTTCGGGCGGCCTTCGTCGTCATAAAGTGGCAAGGGTGGGAATGGTTTTTCGGTTTCCCGGCCCGAGACAAAGAACGTCTCAAGCGTATCATTGACCATGATACGGAAATGAAGTTCGCTTTCGTCCTGATTGACGACATAAAGCGATCCACCATCGGCGTTGGTGAAGTTGCGCGCGGCCATCAGGATTTTCTGGTTAAGCTCTTCGCGCCCCTGCTGTGCCGACAGGGCGATACCCAGTTCGACCAGTTCCGCCAGATAGTTTGCGTCTGTATTGCGGACCTGTGTCACATCTTTCTGATGATTGTTGGCCCCGTCGCGTTCACGCGCCATAAAAATTCTGCCCACTTCGCATTCGGATTAACCGCGCCGTCGAAGATACATCCTGCCTGCTTACAGGATATATTCTCAATAAGTTGCTATTTTTCTAACGGCGCACAAGCTATCGAACCGTGAAATCACGTCCAAGCTCCACCATACCTGTGTGCAGTGTGACCAATGTAATAGGATTGGACTATGCGACCCCATTGGAGCGTGAAGTGCTTAAGATAGTAAAATTGATATAGCGTTATGGTCATTCCTCCGATTGCCATTTCTCTTTTAAATCGGCAAATCGCCTAGTTTCTATCAACTCATCTAGTTCATCCTCATACGACTTAATTTGCGCATCCATTGCTTTTCTCTCGTGTTCATAATGACGCATCACAACGCAGAACAAGAAGGCTAGACAACCAAAGAAGATCAGGCCGATAAGGAAACCATCAATATATGCTATCCCAATCCCCAATAGGACTAGTAACACCAGAACAGCCTGCCAACCCTGCGTGGCCTGCTTTTTCCTGAGATGTTCAATACTATTTTGAATTATTGCCTCCCTGTCCCCCATCAATCCCTCCATTTTATGAGCTAAAACTCTATCAGACCGGCAGTTTCAAACTGTAAAATACAACAACGTCTCTGTCTTTATCGTCTGCAGGGTTGCCAATTTGCCCGGAATGGACTATCCGACCCCGTGAAAGCGTGCCGGCGCCGTGATCGTGCAATCAACTACGCATTCCGATCATCGAGATCTATTTCCGGCACCCAACCATCTTGCCCGGAGGCGACCGCATGATCCCCCGTTATTCCCGTCCGCAGATGACATCCATCTGGGAACCGGCGAACAAGTTCCGTATCTGGTTCGAAATCGAAGCCCACGCTGCTGACAAACTGGCTGAACTGGGTGTTATCCCGGCCGAGTCCGCCAAGCTTGTCTGGGAAAAAGGCGACAAGCCCTATACCCAGGACCGCATCGACCGCATTGATGCCGTCGAAGCCGAAGTCAAACACGATGTGATCGCGTTTCTGACCGAACTAGCAGAACAGGTTGGCGAAGAAGCCCGTTTCGTTCATCAGGGCATGACCAGCTCCGACGTTCTTGATACCTGCTTTAACGTGCAGCTTGCCCAGGCAACCGACATCCTGCTTGAAGATATGGACAAGCTTCTGGCAGCGCTTAAAAAGCGCGCCTATGAAACCAAAGACGTCCCTTGCATGGGCCGTTCGCACGGCATCCACGCAGAGCCGGTGACCTTTGGTCTGAAGCTTGCGACCTTCTATGCGGAATTCAAACGTAACCGTGATCGCCTTGTTGCCGCACGTGATGAAATCGCGACCTGCGCAATTTCCGGTGCGGTTGGTACCTTTGCCAATATCGACCCGAGTGTTGAAGAACATGTTGCCGCCAAGCTTGGCCTGAAACCGGAACCGGTTTCGACCCAGGTTATCCCGCGCGACCGTCACGCGGCCTATTTCGCAGCCCTTGGTGTCATCGCATCGTCGATCGAACATCTGGCAACCGAAATCCGCCACTTGCAGCGCACCGAAGTGCGCGAAGTGGAAGAATTCTTCTCCAAGGGGCAGAAAGGCTCCTCGGCGATGCCGCACAAGCGTAACCCGGTTCTGACCGAAAACCTGACCGGCCTTGCCCGTCTGGTGCGCTCGATGGCGATCCCGGCAATGGAAAACGTTGCCCTTTGGCACGAGCGCGACATTTCGCACAGCTCGGTCGAACGTAACATTGGCCCGGATGCGACCGTCACGCTTGATTTCGCGCTGATGCGTTTGACCAACGTTGTTGAAAACCTGGTTGTCTATCCGGAACGCATGGACGAGATCCTGAACCAGATGGGTGGTCTGGTCTTCTCGCAGCGTGTTCTGCTGACCCTGACCCAGTATGGTGTTTCGCGCGAAGATTCGTATCGCATCGTTCAGCGTAACGCGATGAAGGTCTGGAACCGCGAAGGCGATCTTCTGTCGCTTCTGAAAACCGACGAAGACGTCACCAACCGCATTCCGATGGACAAGCTCGAAGCGCTGTTTGACCTTGGCTACCACACCAAGCATGTCGACACGATCTTTGCCCGTGTCTTTGCGGACTAAGCAAAACACCAAAGCCTGCTTTAAAGCCCCGGTCGTCTGGCCGGGGCTTTTTTGTTGGCTGGTGCTGCAATACCGGCTTTTGACATTGCGCATCATTGATGCTGAGCTATATCGAACACAGCCAACACATCAAAAAATGTCAATTACAGGAAAGGCATAGCAATGAAACTGAGCATCACAGGATGGGAAGACGGCGCGCCGATCCCGGCCAAGTTCGCGTTCGGCAAAATCCCGGCAGAGGGCCGGTTTGAAACATCGGACAATATCAGTCCCGCCATTTCCTGGAGCGACATTCCCGAAGGCACCAAATCCTTCGCCCTGATCTGCCATGACCCGGACGTCCCGTCATCGGGCGAGGACGTCAATATCGAAGGCAAGCAAGTCCCCGCAAACCTACCTCGTGTTGATTTTTACCACTGGGTTCTGGGTAATATCCCGGCCAGCATCACAAAGCTTGAAGAAGGTGTCGCGTCCAATGGTGTCACGCCAAAAGGCAAGATGCCCGGCGCCAAGCCATATGGCACGGCGGGCCTGAACAACTATACCGACTGGTTTGCCGGCGATACCGATATGGGCGGTGATTACGGTGACTATGACGGCCCCTGCCCGCCATGGAATGATTCGATCATTCATCACTATCATTTCACGGTCTATGCGCTTGATACCGACAAGATAGACCTGCCAGAACCCTTTACCGGCCCGGATGCCCTTGCCGCGATCGAGGGCCATGTTCTGGACAAGGCAAGTTACATGGGCACCTACACCATGAACCGCGACCTGTAATCCGCGCCGTACCGCATTTACAACCCCGGTCGAAACCTTTCGGCCGGGGTTTGTTATTTGATGGCAAGGTCGCTGGCTTCTGCCAACAGCCAGTCGCGGAATTCCCTGACCGGTGCACGCAGATCACGGTTCTTGGGCCACACCAGATAATAGCCTGACGGCACTTTGACGACCTGATCCGGAAACAGGTGGATCAGCTTGCCTTCGGAAATGTCTTCCTCGGCCAGAAGCGGGTTGGCCAGAACGACGCCCTGCCCATGAATGGCCGCCTCAATCGCCATGGATGTCTGATCAATTTCCACGCGTTTTATGGCGCGAATGTCGGGCGCCGTCAGGGTTGAAAACCGGCCCAGCCATTCTTCCCACCAGGGATGCAGGATATCATTTAGCAGCGTCGCCTGCGCAAGGTCATCGGGGCGATCCAGTCCCAAGCCGTCGCGATAGGACGGCGCGCAAAAGGCCGCCGCCTGCCCCTGATACAGCAATATGGTTTCAAGGCTTTCATCGACGCCATCGAAATAGCGCACCGCCAGATCGACAGGATCATGATCAAAATCCAAAAGGACCGATGATGATCCGACATGAAGCGACGTTTCGGGATGGGCGATCAGAAACCGCGACATCCGTTTGGAAAACCATTTTGCCGCAAAGCTTGGCGGCATCACGAACCGCACCGCATGATTTGACTGATCGCGCAATTGATGGCTGGCATCGCGGATCTGCTGCAAGGCCGGGGCAATGCGCGCAGCATAAGCCAGACCATCCGCCGTTGGCGTGATCTGACGAACTGTGCGCGTAAACAACTCCACCCCAAGCCAGTCTTCAAGCTTGCGGATTTGCTGCCCCACCGCACCGGGCGTGACATTCAATTCATCCGCCGCCAGCGCAAAGCTTTTCAGGCGCATGGATGCCTCGAACGCTGGCAGTGATTTAAGTGGCGGATATGATCCCATAACGCAGTTTTTCTATTTCATGATCCAGATAGTATGATTTGTGAAAACTACCGGGAATTATGACAATGGGCCATGATTTTTCCAAGCTGGTCCGCCACCATGAAAAACAAAGCCTATATCGTGTTCGGGTTTTTAGCCCTTGCCTGGGGCATGACGTTTCTGTTTAACAAAAGCGCCAGCACGCTGATCACCCCGACACAGATTGCCGCCGTTCGCGTGTTTATGGGGTTCCTGCCGGTTTTTGCCGCAGCCCTGATCGGGCGAAAACTTAAATGGCGGCACTTGCGCTTTGCGCACCATTTTGTCGTGATGTCGGTTCTGGCGGGCAGTCTTTACTATTTCAGCTTTGCCAAGGGCATTCAGCTTTTGCCATCAAGCCTTGCCGGGATGCTGAGTGGCGCCATTCCGATGATTTCCTTTATCACCGCCGCAGCATTTTTGCGCGATGAGCCTGTCAATCGTCGCTCCCTCGTTGGATTGGGGGTTGGCTTTATCGGGGTTGCGATGATTGCGCGCCCTTGGGACGCAAGCGTTTCGGCAAATGATCTGGCCGGGGTTGGCTATATCGGACTTGGGTCCCTGTGCGTTGGCCTGTCCTTTGTCTATGCCCGCCGGTTCTTAAGCCCGCTTGGTATTTCGCCCCTTGCACTTTGCACCTATCAATTGGGTATTGCCGCGCTGACATTGCTGGTTACCACCGACTTTAACGGCGCCAGCGCGATCTTTGACAACAGCTGGATCGCCCTTGGTCTGTTCTTTGGGCTTGGCCTGTTTGGCACCGGCTTTGCGTATTTGTGCTATTACTTCGTTGTTGAAAATCTTGGTGCGGTCAAAGCCGCAAGCGTGACCTATATCCCGCCGATTATCGCCGTTCTGACCGGTTCGCTGATTTTAGGGGAAAGCGTTCAATTGCTTGATCTGATTGCACTGGTGGCAATCCTGACCGGGGTTGTGGTGATGCAATCCGGACGCACCCCACCGATGCAACGCTGTCTGGCAAATCTGCCATCACAGCAAAGCTAATCAATCAGTCCCCTGCACACATCACGTGTGCAGGGGACCTTCAAAAAGCTTGTTAGCCCGCCGCGGCACGGACGAAAGCGTTGATCAATGGATGGTCTTCCCCACGCAGTGCGGCACGTTCGGGCTGAAACGCGGTTCCGATGAAGAAAGGATGCCCGCGAAGCTCAACCGCACGCGGATCCCGATCCTGATCCCAGGCCACAATCCGAAGATCCCGACCATCAAGCAGATGGGCATATTCCGGGTTAAACCCGAATGAGCAGCGATAGGTTTCCGTCAAATGCGCTGTAGCGCAGACATCACGAATGAGGCTGTTTTCCGCAAGGTCGATCCCACCATCCTGATCAATCAACGCACAGCTAAGCGGCGCGATCAGGGGCAATGAAGCATTCGGGTCGATTTCCGCATTTGCCGCATCGGCAAGACCAAGAACATTACGGGCATATTCGAGGATTGCGTGCTGATACCCGCCACAAGTCCCCAGAAAAGCAATCTGGTTTTCACGGGCACGCCGAATGGCGGCAAGCGCACCGTCAAAGCTTTGATACGGGCTCGCAGGCACACACCATATCCCGTTATAGCCATAAAGGGCTTGGGCATCAGGGCAATCAATGTCGGATGTCGCGACCCAGTCAAATGCGACGGTGAGTCCAAGATTTTCGGCTGCCAAGTTGAGGGCCCTCGGGATGGCCTGATGGGCGGTAACGTTCGGGTTATAATCGCCGACAAGTGCGATGGTGACGGTCATATGTTTTTCCTCGTTTCGTTTTCAATGACGAGGGAGAAAAGCCGGTCCAGCCAACAAAAAACGGCCCGTGAAATCACGAGCCGGGATTTGAGCGCCAAACTGAGCTGCCTTTGTCGAACTTACTACAAAGTTCCGGACCGCGCCATATCTTCTAGGGCCATTTTTACAGCCTGCGCACGGTTCGAGACGTTCAGTTTGCGATAGATGTTTTTGAGATGGTACTTCACCGTGATTTCGCGCAGATCAAGGTGACGGGCAATGTCCTTGTTCGGACGTCCTTCTGACAGCAGTGCGAGAACTTCACGTTCACGCGGTGTCAGACGGCCAAAATCACCCTCACTGCCAAAGCCGCCGGCAAGGCGACCTTCGCCATCACCCCCGCCTGACATGTTGTCATTCATGTCGTTCAGAATCGACGACGGCAGGTACTTGTCACCAGCCAGAACCAGTTGCACAGCATTTGCCAGGGCCTGCCCACGCAGGGTCTTGGGAATAAAGCCATGCGCACCGGCCTCAAGTGCCTTGCGGACATCTTCACTTCGATATGCGCCAGAAAGCAGAACCACAAAGGTCGAATCTGCCACCTTCTCCAAGGTGCGCTTCAAACCTTCAAGTCCATTCATCCCCGGCATGCGCAGATCAAGCAGCACCAGATCGAATGTATTATTGGCTGCTATCAGCTCGAGTGCGGGGTCCAATGCCCCTGCTTCGGCCACTTCACAGTCATCGAAATACTGTTGGAACAGTAGCGAGATTGCCTCACGAACAAGATCGTGATCGTCCGCCAAAAGGATACGCAATGCTGTCGCCTTTCATCTACCTAATCGGCTCCTTCACCTACCTGCGAAGGATACCACACCAAAAGGTTGCACCTACTCAATTTTTCGGTCTGGGGAGCTCAGGATACGTAAGGCTGCACATATTAGCAAACGAGAAGTTTTCCAAGCAGATGCACTAGCGCACAATCACGACAGTACTTCTGCGCGCGCAACCGGACGTAGTTCTTCGAGCTTTACATTCAATGCAGAGGCTGTGACGTCGATATTTTTGCGTCCAAAATCGGCCAGCAACAGGGCAACAACACCGTTTTCACGCGGGTTGGCAACAACCTCGCCAATGATCTTGCGCGTGTAATCCTGACATTCTTCGGGGGACATGCCCATCTGTTCGCCGGCCCACTGGATCAGCATTTTATAAAGATGGGTTTCGACGCGAAAATCCTGTTCAAGATCAAAGCTGTACTTTGCTTCAAACCCGCGTTCTCGATCATTAAAGCTGCTCATTATCGATTCCTTCTGTAAGCTGGTCACATTGTCATCGGAGCCAAACCGGTCAAGCCATTGTCTGTCATAGCATTTTATATGACAATAAACGACACCGATTTCACCCCGTTGCCTGATACTTTTGAATTTGACAAAGTGCGGTTCCGCACGCTTTGATCTGGCTCATGTGTACAGTCATTATTTTACGCCGCCCCGACCATGACTGGCCGGTGATCATTGGCGCCAATCGCGATGAAATGAATAACCGTCCCTGGAAGGCGCCTGCGCGCCACTGGGAAGACCGCCCGGATGTCATTGCCGGACTTGATGAAACCGCCGGGGGAACCTGGCTCGGTGTCAATGAGGACGGGGTGGTTGCCGCCGTGCTCAACCGCTATGGCACGCTGGGTCCTGCCGATGGCAAACGATCACGCGGGGAGCTGCCGCTTGAGGCACTTGACCATGCCGACGCGATTGACGCAGCACAAGCCCTTGCCGAACTGGATGGCGATGCCTATCGCCCGTTTAACATGGTGATCGCCGATAACCGCGATGCCTATTGGCTGGCAAACCGAGGTACCGGCAAGATCGAAATTACCGAAATCCCCGAAGGTCTTTCGATTCTGACCGCCCATGATCTTAATGACACGCAAAACAGTGCGCGGACCAAACGCAATCTGCCGCGCTTTATCAGTGCCCCTGCCCCGCATCCCGAAGCCGATGACTGGTTTGCCTGGCAGGCGCTTCTGGCTGATACCGGAACAGAGGCCCCGGACCCGGATCATCATGACATCCGTGCCGATGCCATGCTGGTGCGCAGTAATATCGGATTTGAGACCATCTGTTCGTCGCTGATCGGGCTTCCGGCGATTCCCACAAGCGAACATGAACTGCCGAGGCGCCCGGTCTGGCTGTTTGCCGAAGGCCAGCCAGACAAAACACCGTTCCATCCGGTCGACGTCTAACACCAGATGGCGATCAACGCCGTTTCAGTTCAACATGTTACCGCCGCAATTCCGGCCCTTTGCGGTACAGACGCTGACGGTTGCAAATTTCGATTATCAAGTTTGCATAAATAGAGCTTAAGCGACAATTGAGTTTCTCGCCAAGCACTGCTATACGGAGGGCGCGAATTTCAGGGTGCTTGCTGCGTCGGACGGCGGGCTCAGGGCCATGGCCTGTTAGTTTTAATGTAATGGCAACCGTTATGTTTGTGAAATCCAAGGAAAAATCCGCAGTTCGGGGCGGCGCCCCGGACAAGGGTTTTGACGCGGGAGTTCACAAACATAACAGTTGTCCTGCGGATCAATCAGGTTTGCACGGGCTATTTTGTCGCAAAATCTTGAAAGATATAGATCTTCCGGCAATTTTGCTCCGCATATCCGCACAAACCTGATTGACCATTGCAACAAAACTAACAGGCCATGGCCCTTAATGTGAAAGATCCCGCCAATGTCCAGAAAGCAGCCCATCTACGAGGGTAAAGCCAAGGTTCTTTACGAAGGTACAGAGCCCGGAACGATCATTCAGTATTTCAAGGACGACGCCACGGCGTTCAACGCCCAGAAGCGCGGCACCATTGCCGGCAAGGGTGTCCTGAACAACATGATCACCGAATTCGTCATGACCCGTCTGGCAGAAATCGGCATTCCGACTCACTTCATTCGCCGCCTGAACATGCGCGAACAGCTTTGCAAGAAATGTGAAATTGTTCCGATCGAAGTCGTGGTCCGCAACATCGTTGCCGGTTCAATGGCCAAACGTCTTGGCCTTGAAGAAGGCGAACGCCTGCCGCGCCCGATCGTCGAGTTCTATTACAAGGACGACGCGCTGGGCGACCCGCTGGTATCTGATGAACACATCCTCGCTCTGGGTTGGGCAGGTGCTGAAGAGCTTGAGGAAATTGTCGGCATGACCCTTCGCGTCAATGACTACCTGTGTGGTCTGATGCGCGGTATTGGTCTGAAGCTGGTTGATTTCAAGCTTGAGTTCGGCCGCGTCTGGGAAGGCGACTTCCCGCAGTTGGTCCTGGCCGATGAATTCAGCCCGGATAACTGCCGTCTTTGGGATGCGATCACCAACGAAAAGATGGACAAGGACCGCTTCCGCCGCGATCTCGGCGGTGTCGAAGAGGCCTATCAGGAAGTCGCACGCCGTCTTGGTGTCCTCCCTGAGTCCGCCGAAATAGAGCAGCTTAAAAAAGACGAAACCAAATAACACCCCAAGGCCGCGCTCGCGCGGCCTTTTCTTATGGCTGGTCGGCCATGTGGGTCGGACAGCGTTTTGTTTGCAAACAGAACCCCGCGCGAGACCCGCGCATGCGAACTTAAAGGAGCTTCTCGTGAAAGCACGTGTTCATGTCACCCTGAAGAACGGCGTTCTCGACCCGCAGGGCAAAGCCGTTCACCACGCCCTTCAGGGCTTGGGTTTTGATGGCGTCAATGACGTCCGTCAGGGCAAATTCATCGAACTCGAACTGGATGGCACCGATGCCGCCAAGGCCGAAGCCGAGGTCAAGGAAATGTGCGAGAAGCTTCTCGCCAATACCGTGATCGAAGATTACAGCATCGAGCTGGCCTGATCGCCCGTGGCGGGCGGGGTCTTGTCACGGCAGGGCCTTTGTCTATCGGGATTAAGTAACCGACACTAATCAAGAGACGGTATTTCATGAAATCCGCTGTCATCCTGTTTCCCGGCATCAACCGGGAGAATGACGCCATCGCAGCACTGAAGCAGGCCACCGGCACCGAGCCCACCCTGGTCTGGCATGGCGACACCGAGCTGCCAAAGACCGACATCATCATGGTCCCGGGTGGCTTTTCCTATGGCGACTATTTGCGTTGTGGCGCCATGGCGGCCAAGTCGCCGATCATGCGCGCGGTTGCCGAGCGTGCCAAACAGGGTGTAACCACCATTGGCGTTTGCAACGGCTTCCAGATCCTGACCGAGGCAGGCCTTCTGCCCGGTGCACTGATGCGCAATGCCAGCCTGAAATTCATCTGCAAGAACACGCACCTGAAAGTCGAAAATGCCGATACGCGCTTTACCAATCTTTATGGCGCAGGCGAGATTGTCGAATATCCGGTCGCCCATCACGACGGTAACTATTTTGCCGACAGCGACACGCTTGACCGCCTTGAAGGTGAAGGTCGCGTTGTTCTGCGTTACTGCGATGTGGATGGCAAAGTGGATCCGGCGACCAACCTCAATGGTTCACAGCGCAACATTGCCGGCATCATCAACGAGGCGGGCAACGTCCTTGGCATGATGCCCCACCCCGAAAATGCAATCGATCCGCTGCATGGTGGCACCGATGGCCGCAATCTGTTCAAAAGCATGGTGGAGGCAGCATCGTGAGCTCCAACGATTTCAACAGCACCCCGATCACGCCGGAACTGGTCAAGGAACACGGCCTGAACGAAGAAGAATACAAACTCGTTCTCGAAATCATGGGTCGCGAACCAAACATCAACGAGCTTGGCATTTTCTCGGTCATGTGGTCTGAGCACTGCTCCTACAAGTCGTCGAAAAAATGGCTGAAAACCCTTCCGACCAAGGCCGACTGGGTCATTCAGGGTCCGGGCGAAAACGCCGGTGTGATTGACATTGGTGATGGTCAGGCTGCCGTCTTCAAGATGGAAAGCCACAACCATCCGTCCTTTATCGAACCCTATCAGGGGGCCGCAACCGGTGTTGGCGGTATCATGCGTGACGTGTTCACCATGGGTGCACGTCCGGTCGCAAACCTGAATGCGCTTCGCTTTGGAGAGCCTGATCACCCGAAAACCCGCCACCTGCTGAGCGGTGTGGTCGAAGGCATCGGCGGGTATGGCAACTGCATGGGCGTTCCGACCATCGGTGGCGAAACCAACTTCCACGCTTCGTATAACGGCAACATCCTGGTCAATGCGATGACCGTGGGTCTGGCCGATACCGATAACATCTTCTACTCAGCTGCCGCTGGCATCGGGAACCCGGTTGTTTATGTCGGCTCGAAAACCGGACGTGACGGTATCCATGGCGCGACCATGGCATCAGCCGAGTTTGATGATGACAGCGAAGAAAAGCGTCCTACCGTTCAGGTCGGTGATCCGTTCACCGAAAAGCTCCTGCTGGAAGCGTGCCTTGAGCTGATGGCGACCGACATGATCGTCGCCATTCAGGATATGGGTGCGGCTGGCCTGACCTCCTCCTCATTCGAAATGGCGTCCAAGGGCGGCGTTGGTGTTGAACTTTGGCTTGATAAAGTTCCGATGCGCGAAGAAGGCATGACGCCCTACGAGCTGATGCTTTCAGAGTCGCAGGAACGCATGCTGATGGTCCTCAAACCCGGTTGCGAAGATGCCGCCAAGGCGATCTTTGACAAATGGGAACTCGACTTTGCCGTTATCGGTACGCTCACCGATACCAAGCGCATGGTTCTGAAATGGCATGGTGAAGTTGCCGGGGATCTTCCGATTGATCCGCTGGCCGAAGCATCGCCGGAATATGATCGTCCGTGGGAACCGACCCCGAAACAGGATCGCATCGATCCCAACAGCATTTCGGCCAAGGTCAGCCATGTTGACGCGCTGAAAACCCTGATCGCATCGCCCGACCTCGCGTCGCGTCGCTGGATCTGGGAACAGTATGACCATCTGGTGCGTGGCAACACGATTGTCCGTCCGGGCGGTGATGCCGGCGTTGTCCGCGTCGAAGGTACCAACAAGGGCCTTGCCGCGACCACCGACTGCACCCCGCGCTATGTCATGGCCGATCCGGTCGAAGGTGGCAAACAGGCCGTTGCCGAAGCATACCGCAACCTGGTTGCAACCGGCGCCAAGCCGCTTGCCATCACGGATAACATGAACTTCGGCAACCCGGAACGCCCGCGCATCATGGGTCAGTTCGTTGGTGCCTGCCAGGGCATTGGCGAAGCCTGCATCGCGCTGGATTTCCCGGTCGTGTCGGGCAACGTGTCGCTTTACAACGAAACCAATGGCGTCGGCATCATGCCGACCCCGGCCATTGGCGGCGTTGGCCTGATTTCCGATCTCGGTCACCATGCAACGATTGGCATCAAGCGCGATGACAGCGCTTTGATCATGATCGGTGCGGCCACCGGTGAACTGGGTCAGTCGCTGTATCTCAAGACCATCGAAGGTCGCGAAGAAGGCGCCCCGCCGCCGGTAGATCTGGGGGCTGAAAAGCGTGCTGGTACGCTGGTGCGTGAACTGATCGAACTGGGTCTGGTGCGCACTTGCCACGATATCGCCGATGGCGGCCTGCTGGTCACCGTTGCCGAGATGTGCCTTGCGGGCAATATCGGTGCAGACCTGCATCTGCCAGAAGCAGGCAGCGAAGTCGCATGGCTGTTTGGCGAAGATCAGGGCCGCTACGTGATCGCCACCCGCGATCCGGACAAGGTCCTGAACGCTGCCGGCAGTGCGAATGTCGCAGCCGTGATTATCGGTCAGGCCGGCGGTGACTCGGTCGTCATTGATGGCGGCGACAAAGTATCGCTTTCCGAGCTGCGCGAGCTTAATGAAGGCTGGATGCCATCCTTCATGGCCGAAGCCGTTTAATCAGGCCTCAGGCAAAACAAACAAAAAACCCCGCCGGAGCAATCTGGCGGGGTTTTTCTTTGCCTTCGAAGAGGACACTTATTTAAAGCTGATCTTGGGGAACAGACCTTTTTTCTTCGGCGCTTCTGCTGGGCCGACGCGCTCTTCGATGGCGGCGGCGATCTTGTCGGCAATCAGCCCATAGGCCTTGCTATGTTCGCCTTCGGGCTCTGTCTGGACAATAGGTTTGCCCTCGTCTGCGCCGAGGCGAATTTTAAGATCCAGCGGGATTTCACCCAGGAACGGCACGCCCAGTTCATCCGCCGCCTTGTGCGCGCCGCCGTGATCAAAGATGTGATCGACATGGCCGCATTCCGGACATTTGTAATAGGACATGTTTTCGATCAGCCCGAACACAGGCACATTGACCTTGCGGAACATGTTAAGCCCCTTGCGCGCATCCAGAAGGGCGATGTCCTGCGGGGTTGACACAATCACGGCCCCGGTCACCGGTACGCGCTGTGCCATGGAAAGCTGAATGTCGCCCGTGCCCGGCGGCATATCAACCACCAGCACATCTAGATCGTCCCAGTCGGTATCACGCAGAAGCTGTTCAAGCGCGCCCATTGCCATCGGGCCACGCCAGATCACCGGTTGTTCTTCTTCGATCATGAAACCGATCGACATGATCCGCATGCCAAAGGCCGATGGCGGGATCATTTTGCCCTGATGTTCTTTCGACGGCACCGGCTTGGCATCGCGAAGGCCCATCATGCGCGGCAGGCTCGGCCCATAGATATCGGCATCCAGCAGGCCGACCTTGAGCCCCTTGGCCACCAGCGACAATGCAAGGTTGACCGAGGTGGTTGATTTACCCACCCCGCCCTTGCCGGACGCCACGGTGACGATGCTGCGCACGGTCGGCAATTCCAGCGGCATCTGAACGCCACCCTGCGGGCGCTGGCCCGGCTGAGCCGGACGGCTTGGCTGTGATGGCTGCGACGGCTGTGTGCTTTGCTGGGCGGCGGCCTTGGGACGCTCTGCCGTAAGCGCCACACGGGCAGTTGTGACCCCGTTCACAGCAGCCACCGCTTTTTCTGCCGCTTGGCGCAAATCTTCGAGAGCGGGGCCGCGTTCGGGATCAACGGCGATCATAACATTGACAGTTTCGTCATGAATATCAATACCTTGCACCATGCCCTTGGCTGTGATTGATTGGCCGTCGACTGGGTCGATTACGCTATCGAGCGCGGCAGTAATCTGTTCACGGTTGAGGGAAGTCATATTGCGGTCTCCAAATTTCGGCTTAAGTCCGTGGTCACACAGAACTTGCAGGCGCGTATCATTGTTTTGCAAGGCAACCTGTCATATAAGGCCTAAGGGCATGCTCCGTCCAACAAGATTTCGTGAGTTTGCTTTTGGCTACAATCTGTTGCAGTACCAACCGGCGTATCACAGGTTGGGTACAAAACTGGTGAGAAAAAAGTCTGATTTTCCCGGCATGTCCGGGCTCTATCAGCGAATTTGATCTTGTTGGACGGAGCATGCATTGGGGCTTACCCCAAGCTCGGTAAACAAAGATAAACACCGAACGGCAAGAAGAGGAAGAAACTCGATGCCTTGGAATAATCAAGGGGGCGGTGGCCCCTGGGGCGGCGGCGGAAACAAAGGTGGCGGCCAGAACCCGTGGGGACAGCGTCCTTCCGGTGGTGGCGGCGGCGGAAATACGCCCCCCGATTTTGATGAAATGATTCGTAAAGGCCAGGAACGTCTTAAACGGCTGTTCCCCGGTGGTGGCGGATACAAGGGCTTTGTCCTGATCGGTATCGCCGTAATCGGGTTGTGGCTTTTGACCGGTTTCTATCGTGTCCAGCCAGGCGAACAGGGTGTAACGCTTCTGTTCGGTAAATGGGTTGGCACCACGGGTCCGGGTCTGAACTACTTCCTTCCGGCCCCGATTGGCGAGGTCATCAAGCCGAACGTCGAACGAACCAACCAGATCGAGGTTGGCTATCGCGGTGCAGGCACGGTGACATCCAACGGATCGCGTGATGTGCCCGAAGAAAGCCTGATGCTGACCGGTGACCAGAACATCATCGACATCGATTATGTTGTTCAGTGGCGTATCAGCGATGCAGGTTCCTACCTGTTTAACGTGCGTGATCCTGAAAACACCATCAAGCTGGCATCTGAAAGTGCGATCCGTGAGGTCATCGGTAAAACCGACCTTGAAGAAGCACTGACTGTTGGCCGTGTCCGGGTTGAAGAACAGACCCGTACCCTGCTTCAGGAAATCATGGACGGTTATGAGTCCGGTATTTTCATTGCCGAAGTGAAAATGCAGAAAGTGGACCCGCCGCGCGACGTTATCGATGCCTTTAACGATGTGCAGCGTGCCCGTCAGGACCGTGATCGTTCCCAGAACGAAGCACTGGCCTATCGTAACGACATCATCCCGCGTGCAAAGGGTGAAGCAGAACGTCAGGTTCTTCAGGCCCGCGCATACAAGGATCGTGTCACCAAGGAAGCAGAGGGTGAAGCTGAACGCTTTAACTCCATCTACAATTCCTTCCTGACGGCCAAGGATGTGACGACCCGTCGTCTGTATCTGGAAACCATGCAGGAGATCCTGAGCAAGTCTGACAAGATCATCATGGAACAGAACGGCGAAGGTAACGGCGTTGTCCCGTATCTTCCGCTTCCGGAAGTTCAGAAACGTGCGAATGCAGGAGGCAACAACTAATGGCAAGTCCTAAACTTATTGCCGCTGGCGTCGTCCTGGTTATTGCTGCTGTCGTTGGTTCGATGTGCGTGTTTACCGTACGTCAGGATCAGCAGGCACTCGTTCTTCAGTTTGGTAATCCGGTCCATGCGGTTTCCGAACCGGGCCTGCATTTCAAACTGCCGATCCAGAACGTTGAATATTACGAACGTCGTATTCTGGAACTTGATCCGCCGGTTCAGCAGGTTCTTCTGTCTGACCAGAAGCGTGTCAATGTTGACAGCTTTGCACGTTGGAAAATCATCGATCCTTTGATCTTCCGTCAGCGCGCAACCAACTCTGCCAACTTTGTGCAGCTGTTTGGTCAGCGTCTGAACTCGGTCATCCGTGGTGAGTTGGCACAGGCCCCGCTTGTGACGCTTCTTTCGGACAACCGTGCGCAGATCATGGAGAAAATCCAGTCGACCCTGATCAAGCCGGCAGAAGAGTTCGGTGTCGAACTGATTGACGTTCGTATCGGTCGTACCGACCTTCCGCAGGAAACGTCGCAGGCGGTATATAACCGTATGCGTTCTTCGCGTATTGCCGAAGCAGCACAGCTTCGCGCAGAAGGTGAAGAGCTCAAGGCGAAGATCCAGGCAGAAGCTGATCGTGAACGTATCGGCATCATCGCCGAAGCCAACCGTCAGGCCGAAGTCCTGCGTGGTGAAGGCGATGGGCAGCGGAACGTCATCCTGGGTAAAGCGTATGGCAAGGACGCGGAATTCTTCGAATTCTATCGTTCGCTCGAAGCCTACAAAATTGCGCTTGATAACGGGTCGACCATGGTGCTTTCACCAGACAGCGAGTTTTTCCAGTACTTTAATAAGTCTGGCCCAGCGACAAGCCGCTAGACAAAACATAAGGGCGACCTGCATATTGGGCTGGTCGCCCTTTTTGTTTTTATAAATTCGATTTGTCGGACGACAGTCTGACAGATCACAAAGAAACGCCGGAACGTCCCTGATCATGAAGGAACTTGCAACAGCCATACTTCTGGCCATCGCGTTGGAAGGTATGCTTTACACGCTGTTTCCCGGCGGCCTGAAAAGGGTGATGGAGCTTGTTCAGGAAATTCCTGAATCGCAGTTGCGCATTGGCGGTCTGGTTGCCGCTGTCGTCGCGATTGGTGGAATATGGGCAGTACGGACCTGGCTTTAGCAACCGGGCTCAGGATCAGGGGAACTGCCGCGCAATCGGTCCTCGTCACGATATTGTGCTTACATTTCCTTGATTTTTCCCAGTGCCGCCCAAATTCTGCCAAAGTCGGGGTTAAGTTGATTACTTAAGCGACGGGTGAAATACAGTCCCGCCGCGCGCTGCTCAATGAGAATGACACATACCGTGAACGCGGCAACGAACAGGATCAGACACATGCTAGACGCATTATACAACCCGGTGCGGGCGAAGGTAACCGCCGCACTGGTGATTGTTCTCCTTGGCGTGACCAGTGTTTCGCAGATCGCGAATGCCCGCCCCGCTCCTGAGAGTTTCGCAGACTTGGCCGAAAAGCTTCTGCCGACTGTTGTAAACATTTCCACAAGCCAGATGGTCGCCGAACGACAGGGACCGGACTTCCAGTTCCCTCCCGGCTCGCCATTTGAAGATCTTTTCCGTGATTTTATGGACCGCAACGGTCAGGGTGGCCAGGGCGGACCGGCGCCGCAACGCCGCCGTGCGACCGCGCTTGGTTCGGGCTTCATCATCTCGGCTGATGGTTACATTGTCACCAACAACCACGTGATTGACGGTGCCGACGAAATCACCGTGCGCCTGCATGATGGCGATACGCTTGATGCCGAACTGATCGGCCGCGACCCGAAAACCGACGTCGCCCTGCTTAAGGTCGAACCGAAAGAAGATCTGCCCTTCGTCAAATGGGGCGATTCCGACAGTGCACGTATCGGTGACTGGGCAATGGCAATCGGCAACCCGTTCGGCCTTGGCGGTACGGTAACCGCCGGGATTATTTCCGCACGTAACCGCGACATCAATCAGGGCCCGTATGATGACTTCATTCAGACGGATGCCTCGATCAACCGTGGTAACTCTGGCGGTCCGCTGTTTAACCTTGATGGTGACGTGATCGGCATTAACAGCGCGATCTATTCGCCTTCGGGTGGTTCGGTCGGTATCGGCTTTGCCATTCCGGCGGGCATCGCACAAAGCGTTGTCGAACAGCTCAAGGAATATGGCCGTACCCGTCGTGGCTGGTTGGGTGTTCACATCCAGACCGTTACCGAAGACATCGCGGACTCGGTTGGTCTTGATGAAGCAACCGGTGCCATGGTTGCCGGCGTTTCCGAAGATGGCCCGGCGAAGGCCGCCGGCATCAAACAGGGTGACGTCATCCTGACCTTTGATGGCAAAACGGTTGAGTCCATGCGTCGTCTGCCGCGCATTGTCGCAGAAACCAAGATCGGCAAGGAGGTCGATGTTGTGATCTGGCGCGATGGCGAAAAGCAGACCGTCCAGGTCGAGCTTGGCGAACTTGAGGAAGAAGTCGTCGCGACAAACGCAGACAGCTCCCAGGAAGAGCAAGCACCCGCTGTTGCCGAGGCCAGCGTCGATGAACTTGGCATCAAGATCGCCAATGTCGATGAAAGCCTGCGTCAGCGTTACAACCTTGCCGAAGGCTCCGAAGGTGTGATCGTCACCGAAGTTTCCGGCGACAGTTATGCCGCCGAAAAGGGTGTTCGCCCGGGCGACATTATCATCGAGGCTTCGCACAGTTCGGTTGATTCGGTCGAAGACGTTGTCGATGCGGTCAAAGCCGCCGTTGACGATGACAAACGCACCATCCTGATGCTGATCGAAACATCGGCTGGCCCGCGTTACTTCGGCCTGACGCTTTCGACCGAGGAATAAGCCATCGGGCTTAAGTTGATATCAAAAAAAGGGCGGCCTGATCATCAGGCCGCCCTTTTCGTTTGAACCGTTCGTACCTTACGAAACGAAGTCCGACTTCGCGTAGCCCTGCAAATACAGAAGTGCGGTCAGGTCACCGTGATTGATGCAAATGCGCGCCTGTTCCTGAACCGATGGCTTGGCGTGGAAGGCAACGCCAGTCCCCGCAAGCGAGATCATCTGAAGATCATTGGCGCCATCGCCAACCGCAATCGCATCATCTACCGTAATGCCTTGCTGGGCGGACAGGGCTTCAAGTGCATCGACCTTGGCCTGACGATCAAGAACCGGCTTCTGAACCTTACCGGTCAACTTGCCATCCTTTTCAATCAGGACATTCGCCTGATCGTAATCAAAGCCAAGCTCGGCCCGAACGGCACCGGTAAAGAAATCAAATCCACCTGACACCAGGGCAACAAACCCGCCATTGGCCTTCATGGTCGCAACCAGTTGCTTTGCCCCGCCGGTATAGTCGACCGTTTTCCAGGCTTCTTTCAGCATCTCGGTCGACATGCCTTCAAGAAGACCAACGCGTTCATCAAGGGCGGCTTCGAAATCAAGTTCACCATTCATCGCACGTGCGGTGATCGCCGCCACCCGGTCCTTGACCCCAGCAAACTCGGCCAGTTCATCAAGGGTTTCACCGGTGACAATCGTGCTGTCCATATCGGCAATTAAAAGCTTCTTGCGACGTGTGGCAACCTTCTGGGTGATGGCATCGACCGGAAGCTCTGCCTCGGAAAGCGTCGTGTCGGCGACATCAAGCGGGATCCCGTCAAAAGTAAGATCGCAGGCCTCACCATCTGCAAGCCACGTCACATCCCCGACCAGTGCGCCCGCCCCGGTCAGCGCGATTGCCGCGTTATCAATCACGGCCTTGGTCAACGCATTCGAATTCGGGGCGGCAATCAGGGTGAGAACCAACTTCATGGTCTACGGGCTCCTTGGCGGAAAAGGCATAAAACATCGTTGTCGCCTTTATCCGAATTGCGCCGGACTGTGGCAAGAGAACTTTCGCATCGTCGGTGGCCGGGACGCATTATTTACCGTGAAATTGCGTCGTAAATTCCTATGCCTGTCGCGCCGAACCCAATAGACTGGCCGACCTTTGAACACGTTACCCTGAAGGCACCCTGATGTCGGCCATCCAAGCCAGCAGTTCTTTTGCCCCTGTCCTGATCGTCGCTGGCCCGACGGCCAGTGGGAAGTCGGCACTCGCCCTTGATCTGGCAGAGGCCTTTGACGGGGTGGTGATCAATGCTGATAGCATGCAGGTCTATAAGGAACTGCGTGTACTGTCTGCACGCCCTGATGACAGTGAAATCGCACGTGCACCGCATCGGCTGTATGGCGTGCTGTCGGGGCGCGAGGCGTGCTCAGCCGGGAAATGGCGTGAAATGGCGATGGCCGAGATTGCCGATTGTCATACCAGTGGCAAACTTCCGATCATCACCGGGGGTACGGGCATGTATCTGAATGCCCTGACCGAGGGGATCGCACCGATCCCCGATATCCCGACGCGGATTCGCGATCAGGTCACAAACGAGCTTGAAGAACTTGGCCACACGGCGTTTTTTGCCAAACTTCAGGCCGAAGACCCTGAAACCGCCGCCAACCTTGATGGCAGCAATACCCAGCGGCTGATTCGCGCCGCCGAGGTTTTTGCCCATACCGGCCGCGGACTGGCAAGCTGGCACACGGAACCGGTGATCACCCCGCCCGAAAACATGAAATTCAAGAAACTTTGTTACATGCCGCCGCGCGACATTTTGTATGACCGCTGCAACCGGCGTTTTGATCTGATGATCGAACAGGGTGCGATTGACGAGGTCAAAGGGCTGCTTGCCTTGGAATTGCCTGAAACAGCGCCGGTTATGAAGGCTGTCGGCGTGCGCGAGATTGCAGCTTACCTTGCCGGGGAGATTGATCTGGCCACCGCCAAAGAGAAATCACAGCGCGAAACCAGACGCTATGCAAAGCGGCAATTAACCTGGTTCAGGCATCAAATGTTAGCCAAGGAAATCATCGACGCGCAATATTCGGAAAGTTTGGCGGCAAAAATGCGTCATGATGTTAACCAATTTCTGTTGACCACGCCAAAGTGAGGCGATAGGTTGGCCCTTCCCCCGCCGAAATGGCGGAAAACCGCCGTTTAGGCGGATTTTTCAACTCCAATTCGAGGATAATTGGATCATGTTTCAATCACGCGGTTATCACGCGACACGTTGTTGTCGCTAAGTAAAGAGGCTCGAAAATCATGGCAGAACGTATTTTAAGCGGTTCGGAAGTAGTGTTGCAGGCCCTTGCTGATCAGGGTGTGGAAGTCGTGTTCGGCTATCCTGGCGGCGCTGTCCTACCGCTATATGACGAGATATTTAAACAGAACCGGATTCGTCACGTTCTCGTGCGCCATGAGCAGGCTGCTGTCCACGCTGCTGAAGGTTACGCCCGCTCGACCGGCAAGGTCGGCGTTGTGCTGGTGACCTCGGGGCCGGGTGCGACAAACGCCGTTACGGGCCTTACCGACGCGTTGATGGATTCCATTCCAGTTGTCTGCCTGACAGGTCAGGTCCCGACCCATCTGATCGGGAATGATGCCTTCCAGGAAGCCGACACCACCGGCATTACCCGCCCGTGCACCAAGCATAACTATCTGGTGAAAAATCCGGATCGTCTGGCGCGCACGATGCACGAAGCCTTCCACGTCGCCTCAAGCGGCCGTCCGGGCCCGGTCGTTATCGACCTTCCCAAGGACATTCTGGTTGGCAAGGCACCGTATCTGGAGCCGGCACAGGTTCAGCACCGCACCTATAACCCGGTGGTCAAGGGCGAACGCAGCCAGATCGAAGAAGCCATGGAAATGCTGGCATCGGCGAAAAAGCCGATCCTGTATTGCGGCGGCGGCGTGATCAATTCCGGCATGCAGGCCTGCAAGCTTCTGACCGAGTTCACCCGCATGACCGGTGCGCCGATCACGCTGACCCTGATGGGTCTGGGGGCTTATCCGGCATCCGACAAACAGTATCTCGGCATGCTGGGCATGCACGGCACCTACGAAGCAAACATGTCGATGCATGATTGCGATGTCATGGTCGCCATCGGTGCACGTTTCGATGACCGTGTCACCGGCAACCTCGATTTCTTTGCGCCGAACTCGCAGAAAATCCAGGTCGACATTGACCAGAGCTCGATCAACAAAAACGTTCCGGTCGATATCGGGATCGTTGGCGATGTTGGCCATGTTCTTGAAGACATGATCAAGATCTGGAAAGCCAAGCAGTACAAGATCGAAGCCAACGCACTTGATGGCTGGTGGAAAGAAATTGAAGGCTGGCGCAGCAAACACTGCCTTTCCTACAAACAGCCGACCGACGTTATCAAGCCGCAGCACGTTATCCGCCGTGTTCATGCGCTGACCCGTGATCGCAAGACATACATCACCACTGACGTTGGCCAGCACCAGATGTGGGCAGCCCAGCATTTCGGGTTCGAACATCCTTATGAATGGATGACATCTGGTGGTCTGGGTACCATGGGCTATGGCATGCCAGCTGCCCTTGGCGTTCAGGTCGCCCATCCGGATGCGACCGTGGTGTGCTTTACCGGTGATGCGTCGATTATGATGAATATTCAGGAATGCGCGACGATGACGCAGTATCGTCTGCCGATCAAAACTGTGATCCTGAACAACCGTTATATGGGCATGGTCCGTCAGTGGCAGCAGCTTCTACACGGGTCGCGCTATTCCGAAAGCTATAGCGAAAGCCTGCCCGACTTCGTCAAACTGTCCGAAGCCTTTGGCTTCACCGGCATGACCTGCAATAACCCGGCGGATCTTGATGATGCCATCAAGAAGATGCTGGAAATTGATGGTCCGGTGATTTTGGATGTCGCTGTCGATGATAAGGAAAACTGCTATCCGATGATTCCGTCGGGCAAGCCGCACAATGAAATGCTGCTTGGGCAGGAAACCAACGGCGACGAAGCCATTGATTCCGACGAAGGGATGGTTCTGGTCTGATCCGCACAAACAAACAATCTGTGCGAATTGATCCCATCACATCAAAATGAAAAGGCCGGCGCGGGCGGCACGTTCTGCCCCGACCGAGCCCTAGCGGAGCGAAACCGTGAAAGAAACCGAAATTTCGAAACACACCATATCCGTTCTGGTGGATAACGAGTCCGGCGTTCTGGCCCGTGTAATCGGGCTGTTTTCCGGTCGTGGCTATAACATTGAAAGCCTGACCGTTGCCGAAGTCGACGCCGACGCCCACCAGTCGCGCATCACCGTGGTTACCTCGGGCACCCCGATGGTAATCGAACAGATCAAGGCACAGCTTTCGCGTCTTGTCCCGGTGCACAAGGTCAGTGACCTGACCCTTGCCGGGCCAAGTGTCGAGCGCGAGCTTGCCCTGGTCAAAGTGATCGCAACGGGTGAAAAACGTGTGGAATCCCTGCGTATTGCCGACATCTTCAAGGCACGCGCAGTGGATGCGACCAACAATTCCTTCGTGTATGAAATCATCGGCAGCCCTGAAAAAATCGACGCCTTCATCAAATTGATGGAGCCGCTTGGGCTTTCGGAAATTTCGCGTACCGGTGTGGCAGCGATTTCGCGCGGCACACTGACGATGTGAGTTTGCCCTGCCCGGTGATCCGCATCGGGTACGGCATTGGGGCCTGCCCCATAATAATTATTACCATCCACCACGCATGAAAATCAGCGTGGTCCAACGTCCAGAGGTATCGAAAGATGCGTGTTTATTACGACCGCGATGCAGATGTTAATCTGATCAAATCCAAAAAAGTTGCCATCATCGGTTACGGTTCGCAGGGCCATGCCCATGCGCTGAACCTCCATGATTCCGGCGTTAAGGAAGTTGTTGTTGGTCTTCGTGAAGGCTCCAGCTCGCGCAAGAAAGCCGAAGCTGCCGGTCTGAAAACCATGACCCCGGCCGAAGCTGCTGCCTGGGCAGATGTTGTCATGATGCTGACCCCGGATGAGCATCAGGCTGCGATCTATGCTGATGAGCTGCGCGACAACCTGAAACAGGGTGCCGCCCTTCTGTTCGCACACGGTCTGAACGTTCATTTCGGCCTGATCGAGCCGCGCGCTGATCTTGACGTCATGATGATCGCACCGAAGGGTCCTGGCCACACGGTTCGTTCCGAATACAAGCGTGGCGGCGGTGTTCCGTGCCTCGTGGCTATTGAACAGAACGCATCTGGCAACGCGCTTGAAGTTGCTCTGTCCTATGCTTCGGCGATCGGTGGCGGTCGTTCGGGCGTTATCGAAACCACCTTCCGTGAAGAGTGCGAAACCGACCTGTTCGGCGAACAGGCTGTTCTTTGCGGCGGTCTGACCCAGCTGATCAAATACGGCTTCGAAACCCTGACCGAAGCTGGCTATGCGCCGGAAATGGCATATTTCGAGTGCCTGCACGAAGTTAAGCTGATCGTTGACCTGATGTATGAAGGCGGTATGGCCAACATGCGTTACTCGATCTCCAACACCGCAGAATACGGCGACTATGTCACCGGCCCGCGCGTGATCGATCCGTCTGTCAAAGAACGCATGAAAGAAGTTCTTACCGACATTCAGGAAGGCAAGTTCGTCCGTGACTTCGTTCAGGAAATGCATTGCGGTCAGCCGATGTTCAAGGCAACCCGTCGTCTGCATGCTGAACATGAAATCGAAGAAGTTGGTACCAAACTGCGCGCGATGATGCCGTGGATTGCTGCAAACCAGCTCGTCGACAAAGAAAAGAACTAAGCACAGCTTAGCTTGTTCTTACGCAAACGGCCGTCCCGATGGGGCGGCCGTTTTGCTTTGGGCATTTCGGGTTTGGCCTATCCGCCGTGTTTCATCTGGCTGACCGGAAAGCGCAATTCGGTCGCAGCCCAGATCACCACACACAGGACCGACACCCCGACGCCGAGAACCACCACGGCAGGCCAGCCACCCATGCCATAGGCGATGGCTGAACTGGCCGAGCCACAGGCACCACCCAGAAAGTAACTGGCCATATAGCCCGTGGTCAGGCGGCTGCGGGCCTCGGGGTTCAGGCGATAGACCTCGCTTTGATTGGAAATATGCGCCCCCTGAATGCCCAGATCGATCAGGACCACACCAAGCGCAAAGGCAATCAGCGACCATTGCCCCCAATACAGCAGCCCCCAGCTTGATACGGTGGTCATCAGGAAAGCACCAGTGCTGAGCCGCGCCCAACCCCTGTCGGCGAGCTTTCCGGCAATCCGGGCGGCCAGAATGCCGATTGCACCAATCAGGCCATAAAGCCCGATCACGGCTTCGGACATGCCATATTGGCGCACCAGCATGAAGGCCATCGAGGTCCAGAAAATCCCGAACACAGCATATTGCAGCCCGCCAATCAGACTGCGGCGGCGCAAGACCGGTTCATCGCGAAACAGATGCAGGATCGAAAGATACAGCGTACGGTAACTGGTATGCGAGGTCGGCGGGATATGCGGAATGATCCGGTAACAGGCCACCGCATAAATCGCCATCAGGACAGAAGCAGCAATAAACACCGACCGCCATCCGGCAAGCTCCGCCATGATGCCTGAAAATGTCCGGGCCAGAAGAATGCCCAGCAACAGACCACCCATCACCGCCCCCACCGCAGACCCGCGTTTGTCATCCGTCGCCAGGTGGGCAGCCAGCGGCACAAGGATTTGCGCAGTCACACAGGTGATCCCGACCGAAATACTAAACACCACCAGCATCAAAAATGATGGCGCCAGCCCCATCGCCAGCAACCCGACCGAGGTCAGGGCCGAGGTCACGGTCAGTAATTTGCGCCGTTCATGATGATCACCAAGTGGCACCACAGCAATCAACCCGGTCAGATAGCCAAGCTGCGCCACGGTCACCAGAAAACCGGCACTGGTTTCGCTCAACCCATATTCACGTGCAAGCAGTTCCAGCAATGGCTGAACATAATAAAGACTGGCAACGGACAGACCGCTTCCGACCGCCATAAAGATCAGGAGGCCGGTGGTCAGGGTGGGCTTGGAATGCATTCTAAGATGGGCCTTGAACGGGTTGGTGGTGGGTTTACGATAGCCGCCAAATCAGAGACTTACAATGCAGTGCCTGACACAGGTGCCGTGCCGCGATGGCATTGGTTGCCCCGCAACGCACAGCAGCCATTCGTAAAACACCCTGCTTTACGCTGGATTTCAAAGGTCGATCTGTTTAATTCTGGCCTTTAAAACTTTAAACCAGATATGAGCATATCGGAATGTCGGACTATATTGATATCGCCCCCGAGGTCGCAGAGGCCTTTGCCGCAGGCAAGCCTGTTGTTGCCCTTGAATCAACCATCATTTCCCATGGCATGCCCTATCCGCAGAACCTTGAAACCGCGCGTGCGGTTGAACAGGATGTGCGCGATAACGGTGCGATCCCGGCCACCATCGCCGTGATTGGCGGTCGCTGTAAAATCGGGCTTTCCCCCGAGGGACTGGAATATTTCGCCAAGGGAACCGACATTCTTAAATTGTCGCGTCGTGATATCCCCTATTGCCTTGCCAAGAAACGCGACGGTGCCACCACCGTATCGGCAACCATGATCCTGGCGGAAAAGGCCGGCATTCGCGTCTTTGCCACGGGCGGCATTGGCGGGGTTCATCGTGACCTTGCCGGTAATTTCGATGTGTCGGCCGATTTGACCGAGCTTGGCAAAACCAGTGTTGCGGTTGTCTGCGCCGGGGCCAAGGCGATCCTTGATATCCCCAAAACGCTTGAACATCTTGAAACGCTTGGCGTACCGGTTATTGCCTATGGCACCGATGAATTCCCGGCATTCTATTCGGTTGAAAGCGGTCAGAAGGCCCCGCTGCGCCTTGATACCCCCGAAGAACTTGCAGCTTTCCTGAATTCGAAATGGGAATTCGGCCTTGAAGGTGGCGCCGTTATTGGCAATCCGCCAGAAGCCGACAAGGCACTGGCGCGTGAAGCTATCGAAGGGGCAATTGAAGATGCCCTGATCGAGGCCAAAGAAAAAGGCATTCAGGGGCGCGATGTAACCCCGTTCCTTCTGGCCCGCGTCACCGAGTTGACCAAGGGCAAAAGCCTTGAAGCCAACATCGCGCTTGTGCGCAATAACGCCCGCCTTGGTGCGAAAATTGCCGCCGCCATGGTCGACTGATCGGCACTTGCCACCTTAAAGACCAAAAGAAACAGGCTGGCAAATCTGCCAGCCTGTTTTGCGTTTAACTGCGTTGATAGCCTTTGCCCTCGAACCCGGGCTTGATGCGCGCATCGTCAACCGGCGCACCCCACGTCGTTGTGCAGGGCAGGACACCGGCCCAGACAGACCAGTCATAGTCTTCATCGTCATCGACCGGATCGCCGGCGCGAATCTTTGCCGAAACCTGGTCCAGATCAAAGCCCAAGAACATGGTTGCCTTGAGTTCCTGTTTGTTGGGATGACGGATGTGTTCCCACCTGCCCGGTTCCAGTTTTTCGGTAAACAGCCGGGAATGTTCCATCTTTTCGGCGTCATCACTCACCACTGTTCCTTTGCCGTAAATAACCACCGAGCGGTAATTGGCTGAATGGTGAAACGCCGAACGCGCCATCACCAGACCATCCAGATGCGTGATGCACAGACAGGCTTCTGCCCCGTATGCGATCGCGGCCAGTATGCGGTTCTTTGACGCGCCATGGATATAGATCCGCTCCCCCACCCGCCAATGGGCGGTCGGGATCATCGCCGGGCGCCCATTGACCACGGTTCCGACATGGCAAATCAGGGCATCATCAATAATGCCATGCACCTGATCGCGGTCATAACTGGCACGATTAGGCCCCCGGACAACTTTGGTGTGGGGATGGATTTCGTATTGATCGGACATGGCGGGACCTCTTCGTCAAAAATCAGGCGTCGAATTTGACCCGATCATGGATCAAATTGGACTTTTCAAAAGGTCCATTATAATAAAATTGATAGAGCCAATTTTCACCGGGGTCGCTATGGTACGCAGTAATTACAGCTGGATTTATCCAAGCCAGTCGGACAATACCGCCGATGATAGCGGCACCACCGCCTATCGCCGCCTGTATCACGGGATCAGATCGGCCATTCTGGATGGGCGGCTGCATCCGGGCGAACGCCTTCCGGCCAGTCGGGATCTGGCCAAATCGCTGCGAATCTCACGCAACACGGTGGTGACCAGCTTCGATCTGCTGACATCGGAAGGCTATCTTGAAACCCGGGTCGGCGCCGGAAGCTTTGTCGCCAGCAGCCTGCCTGACCGGGACATGCAAACAGGCGACCACGGCCCGGACAAAAAATCCCTGACGGCAAACGATCGCCCAATACGGCTTAGTCAAAGTGCCCAGCGCATGCTGACCTATCAGCGACGCTTTCCGCGCTTTCGCATTGCCCGTCCGTTTAACCCGGCAACACCCGATCTTGACGGTTTTCCCTTCGATCTTTGGGCGCGGTTGTTGCGCCGGTCATGGCGCGCGCCGGATATTGATCTGACCATTCCTGATGATCCGCTTGGATTGCCGTTGCTGCGTTCTGAAATTGCCAAATGGCTTCGGCAATCACGCGGGGTGAATTGCAATGCCGATCAGGTGATGATTGTTTCGGGCGCGCAGCAGGCGCTTGACCTTGCCGCACGTGCCCTAGTCGATCCCGGCGATATCATCGCCACCGAGGACCCGGGCTATGAGGGCATTCGGGGCGTTCTGGCGTCAAGTGGTGCTGTGGTTCAGCCGATTACGGTTGATGAGGATGGGCTCGACATCGAAGGCCTTGCCCAAACGCTTTCCCCGGCCCGGATCGTGGTCACCACACCATCGCGTAACTATCCATTGGGTACGACGCTTTCGCTTGCCCGGCGCCTCGCCCTTTTGCAGTGGGCGCAGGATAATGATGCCTGGATTGTCGAGGATGACTATGACAGCGAGTATCGCTATGACGGGCCGCCGCTGTCATCCCTGCAAGGCCTTGATACCGATAATCGGGTGATCTATGTCGGCACGTTTTCGCGCGTACTGTTTCCCGGTATCCGGCTTGGTTACCTTGTGTTGCCGCCGGCACTGGTTCCGGCCTTTCGCGGCATTCGCGGTTTTGCTGATGGTGTTCCGGCACCGACAACACAGGCCGCCCTTGGCGCCTTTTTCGCCGAGGGGCATTTTGGCAGTCACGTCCGGAAAATGCGCCTGCGCTACGGCGAACGGCGTTCGCACCTTAAGAACCTGATCACGGCGGACGCATCCGATATTCTGTCGGTAATGCCTTCGGACGGGGGATTGCATCTTTGTGCCCGTTTGATCGGGGATCAGGACGACATAGAAATGCAGGAAGCCTTGGTGAAGGCGGACCTTGATTGTCGTGCATTATCTTCGTATTTCCACGATCCCCGGTCAAAAAGTGGGCCGGAACCCGTGCGCGGTCTTGTGCTTGGTTTCGCCGGATGGAAAAAAGATGTTCTTTCGGAAAGTTTCAGTGAACTGGTCAGAACCATCAGACGTAAGTCTTGATGTACCCCGAGCCAGAGAGAGCGGCATGACTTCCCTCTAGATGCTGTCACAGTCGTGACGCTCTCTCCCCTCCGGCTTACAATCCCCCCGAAATGCGCCAAAAAAACACAGGAAGACAGATGACCGAACGCACGATCGCCGTGATGTGGTTTCGAAACGACCTTCGACTGGCGGACAATCCGGCCCTTTTGGCAGCCGTCAAATGGGCCAAGGAACATGACGGTGCTGTCCTTCCGGTTTTCATCCTGGATGACGTGATTTCGGATCAATTGGGTGGCGCGACGAAATGGTGGCTGGAAAAAAGCCTGACCGCGCTGAACCGCGATATCGCCGGTCTTGGCGACACAAAGTCTGATCGCGCCCTTCGCCTGTTTAAGGGGGACGCAAAAACCGTTCTGGAAACCCTTGCCGATGACAAACCGGTCAAGGCGGTGTTCTGGAACCGGCTTTATGACAATCCATCGACCAAGCGCGATACCGACATCAAGGCAGCCCTTCAGGACCACGGCCTGACCTGCGAAAGTCACAAGGCCAACCTTTTGTTTGAACCGTGGGACGTCAAAACCGGATCAGGCACCGATTTCAAGGTCTATAGCCCGTTCTGGCGGGCCTGCCAGAAGCTCCCCACCCCGCGCGAACCAAAGTCCGCCCCAGAAAGCCTTGCGTTATTCAAGGGTGAGGTTGATGGACAAATCAACATCGCCGACTTTGACCTGTCGCCAAAGCCGGTGAATTGGGCCGGCGGCCTTGAGGAGCGTTTCGCCCCCGGCGAACAGGGTGCCAAAGATCAACTTTTTGAGTTTATCGATGATCGTCTTACCGATTATGCCGATATGCGCGATCGCCCGGACCGCCGGGTGACGTCGGAGCTCTCGCCGCATTTGCGCTTTGGTGAAATCAGCCCCTATCAGGTCTGGCATGCAACCAACCACTATGCCGATGCCAACCCGGGCAAGGGCAAGACCGCCTCGAAATTCATCGCCGAACTTGGCTGGCGGGAATTCGCCCATCACATCCTGTATCATGCAACCGATCTGCGTTCTGTGCCGCTTCAGGGCCAGTTCAAGCATTTCCCCTGGTCAGATGACGCAAAGGGCCTTCGCGCCTGGCAAAAAGGCCAGACAGGTTTTCCGATTGTCGATGCCGGCATGCGCGAACTTTGGCATACGGGCTATATGCATAACCGGGTGCGGATGATTGTGGGCTCGATCCTGGTAAAGCACCTTTTGATCCATTGGCGCGATGGTCTGGAGTGGTTTGACGACACGCTTGTTGATGCCTGCCCGGCCAACAATCCGTTTTCATGGCAATGGATCGGCGGCTGCGGGGCCGATGCGGCCCCCTATTTCCGCATTTTCAACCCGGTGCTTCAGGGCGAAAAATTTGATCCGAAGGGCGAGTATGTCCGCCAATGGGTACCGGAACTGCGTGACATGCCCGAACAATATATCCACAAACCGTGGGAGGCCTCCCCGCTCATCCTCAAGGCCGCTGGCGTAACGTTGGGGAAAACCTACCCCGAGCCCCTGATAGGGCTGAAAGAAGGCCGTGAGCGGGCTCTAAGCGCCTATCAGGATATGAAACAGGCTGCCGGGTGATCCCGACAGCCTTTCGCGTTCCCAGTGCAGACGGTGCCTATTTCCAGAAAACCTTCTGATCGATGAAATCGTGCATGGCATCTTCGATCCCCTCAAGACGATGATCAGCACGTGCGCCGAACCAGCCCGATATCAGACCGACCGCAATCATCCCGTCTTTTGAAAGCTGTGGTGCAAGTGCCATCAAACGCGCTTCGGCAACGGCGGCGTCCTGAAGCTGGCCCAGGATTTCCTGCATCGTCGTCAATTTGCTGCGAAACTTCTTGACCTTTTTCGAACCGTAGATGGCCCCGAAGAACTCCGTCCCATAGCGCATCTGTTTGACATCAAGACGAAGCGCATGAAGTTGCGGCGTCGTCAGACCCGCAACATGATCACCGCGTTTGGTGACCCGTTTATAGGCCTGTTCCAAAAGCGGTTCGGCCATTTCCGACACCGGTGCGGCCATCGCCTTCATTTGCGCGGCACTGGCTCCTGATGCCCAGCGCGAATAGCTTGCCCATGCGCCAAGCAGCAAAAGCAACTGCCCGTATTCCGGCTGATCGAGCATGTGCCGTGCGTTGGCAAGGGCGGCTTCGCGTTGCTTTTCAGCGGCCTTGCGCAGCTCCGCCACACCCGCGTGATCGGGGAAGCGTTCCTCGATCATTGGCAGAGTCTCGGTCAGGAACACATCCCAATCGCGCAAGCCATCAAGCCCCTTGCTGCACAGTTTCAACAACCGGCGCAGCAATACGGCCTCGCCCGCGGGCAGGTTTTTCTTAAACAGGTTCAGGGCCACGCGCAGGCGGCGCATGCCCACCCGCATCTGATGGCAGCCTTCGATATCAAGGTCCTGACGCACGCAAACCTCGTTACTCAGGATCATGCGAAGCCCCTGCGCGATCACGGCACGAAACGCGGTTTCCGCCGACATATCCGGGGTCAGTTGCACTGCCGCCGCCCGATAGGCACCCGGCCCATTGCCAAGATACAGGTCACGTCCGCGCGACGCCTTGGACCGCATGCTCAGTAACAGCGGCACGGTGCGTTGCAGCTCAAGTGCAAGGTCAAAAAGGGCTGCCGGATGGCCTTCCTTAAGCTCGAACTCGACCTCGGAGATCGGCACTTCCTTCTCGCCAGATCGGACAACACCCTGATCAATGGCAAGCTCAATCACCGCATCGCGATAGGTCAGATCCACCGCCCCGCGTTTAAGATCGCTTTCGAAAATGCGGTCGATCTTCTTTTTCTTCACAAACTTCTTAAGAAGCTTTTTGACGTCCTTGTCGGTAAACCGGTCAAGATCAAGAACACCTTCCTCAAGCTCGACCGTCCATTCATTACGCTCAGGCAAGGCTTCACGCAGGCCGTTGGTCGCCTTGATGGTCTGCTCCCAACCAGTCGCGCCCTTCTTGCGCAGACGAACCGCCAGGCCCTTTTCAGCCAGCGAGAGTTTCGGCGTGTCATGATAGATGGAGACAAGGTGCGTGGTCACCAGACGACGACCTTCCTTGACCTCGCGCAGGACCGGCGCGTTTTTAAGACGCGCGACATGTTTCGGATCGATGCGAAGTTTGAGTTCGATCTCGATCTGCTTCTCGGCCATCTGGTTCCCCTAAGCGAGTTATTGTCACAGCGCGTCGTCGCGCTGTTCCGCCACCAAGTAGTAACCAATTTTATGTTTCAGCGGTTTGAAACAAGAAGCGGGAATGATGGTAGCGGAATGTAAGATTTTCGCAACAAAAGGCAGAAACGCCCCCAAAATCAAGCCTTAAAAGACCGATCAGCATTTTGCACAACCCTCTGTTTTCATTTGAAAACAAATAGGGGCAATCAGGTTCATTTGATACAGATTGCTTGCACATACCTTGCGCATTCACCCCTGACACAGGCCCCATCAAGTCGTTGATGCAAGGGCGATTCTGAACGGTTGCACCGTCATATATTGATAACAGTTTCGCACCGTTTGCGAATTGCGTTTTGTCAGTTACAGTCTGTTCAAATTCAATCTGCCAGAGGGCGAAGATGCTTAGCCGTAGCCACACTTTCAAGACCGCCCTGATCATGGGGATTGCCATGCTGATCAGCGGCTGCAAAACGACAACCACCGCAACCGCCCCTGAAATCAGCTATGACGCCTGGCAGACCAAACAATCGGCATCGACCGTGCCCTATAGCACCAACACCATGGTCAAAATCAATCTGAACTGGTCGCGCATCGGGCCGTTTTCGCGTTATGACACCTGGGTTCGGGCCAATGCCTTTGGCGGGATGTTTGATGTTTATGGCGCGCAGACCTGCCTTGGCAAATTTGTCCGCGATGATCGACTGGCCCCTGCTCATGGCTGGTGGGAACTGATTTGCCAGGATGACAGCTACGCTGCTGGAAAATTCCAGCTGACCCAACAGGGAAACATTCTGGGCATCGGCAATGCGATCAATGGCGAGAAGGTCGGGTTTGACCTGCCGATCCCGAATTAAATCGACCGGTAGCTGAGATGAAAAAACAAAAAACCCGGCCAGAAGGCCGGGTTTTTTTGGCTACCGAAAGATGGTGCCCAGGGGCGGACTCGAACCACCGACACGCGGATTTTCAGTCCACTGCTCTACCAACTGAGCTACCTGGGCAAATCCGACTTTCGTCTCCGTTTCCGGAGTGTTCCCTGCGGAACGAGCGGGGTTATACAAACTCCTTTGGGGCTTGTCCAGCCTCAAATCGCATTTTTTTTGCGATCACGCGTCGGATTAAAATTCTTCTTCATCTTCAAGGTCTTCGAGATACTCGGGCGGCTCGGCGGCGGGGATGGCGTAGCTTTCATTCATCCATTTGCCAAGGTCGAGATCCGCACAGCGTTTGGAGCAAAACGGCGTGTATTTTTCATCAGCCGGTTTGCCGCAAACCACGCAGTCGGAGCTGGCTGTTTTCGTTATCTTTTTTTCATTCATGGTGGTTTTTCTCCAACCGATAGGCATCGTCTTCAAGGGTCGGGTCCGCGACAATTTTCGGCGCACCCCCAAATGCATTTGCCAGGATCTGGATCGCATCCGCCTGATCCGCAAGTGCCTTCGCCACACCAGGGTTTACGCACAGTTTAACCATCCCGGTCACCCCGTTTCGGCTTTCGGCAACAACGGCGCGCAAAACGACATTGAGCGCGGCATCACGCAAAAGAGGAGCGCGTTCCTGTTTGGCAAACAGCGTGGCACGAAGCGATTCGCCCGCCCGTTGGCGACTGAACTCATAAAGCCCCAATCGCGTGAAGCCACCAATCTGTACCGCACCATCAAGCTCGCTGCCAAAGGCATCACGGATAGCGATATCGAACTTGTCACGCCCTGCCCGTGATTTCATGCGAAGCGGATCAATCACCACAAGACCACCGATGTTGCGCAGGCGGATTTGATGCACGATTTCGGCGGCGGCCCGAAGGTTGACTTCGACCGCACGGGTTTCGCTATCACGCCCGACATCTGCCCCGGCGGCATTGACGTCAATGGCACAAAGTGCGGTTGCTTGGTCAATGGCAATCCAGCCCCCACCCTGCAACTCGACACGTGGCGACAACGCAGCGGCAATTTCGTCTTCGATACCCTGATCGTTGAATAACAGTCGGCTGCCGACATGACGCGCAAGATTGTCATCCGACTTACCCAGCATCGTCAGCAATCCACGCAACCGCACGAATTCGTTTGTGCCATCGACAACGCATTGCCCACCCGCCATCAGATGCCGTTCGATCACCTGATCGGTTTCTGATTGTGCCTTGCTGACCAGTTGCGGCTTCGATGCCTCGGACAGGGCCTTTTCGGCCTTTTGCAATTGTGATTTCAGAAGTTTGTATTCGGCGGTGATGGCATCACGCGTCCAGTCGAGTGCGACGGAACGCAGCATGATCCCGTTGTGACCGGCCTGAAGAGAGCTTAGCAATTCATGAAGTTCGGTGCGCCGGTCCCCGTCCTTAAGCTTACGCGGCAACTCGATATGGTTGGCCCCCGGTCGCAGGATCATGCCAACACCTTCAATCGCGATCCGGCCGGTAAGTTTCACGCCCTTGTCGTCAAAACCAAGGCGGGCGATTTGCACCAGAACCCACTGCCCTTCATGCAGCGGGCCGTTATAGCGATCAAACGGCAAAAGCCCATCAGGCAACCCGTCAAGCGCAACCATGGCGGCGGCCATTTCGGGCATCATTTTGGAAACACGGCCAAGATGGATATCAAATCTTGCCGGACCGCCGCGATCAATCCACAAACGGGTCAGGCGGTCATTTTCGATCAGGGCCACCCTGCGCTCAAGCGCAACGGCATCAATCAGCAGGCGGGAGTTATGAGTGCCGCCAACTGCCATGATCAAACCTCTTTGGGGTGATAGCCGAGACCGCGCAAAAGACCGTCCACCTCGCACAGCGACAGCCCGACAACGTTGGAGTACGATCCCGAGATCGCCTTCACAAAGGTCGCGGCAAAGCCCTGAATGGCGTATGCCCCAGCCTTGCCCTGCCACTCGTCATGGGAAAGATAGCGCTTCAGGTCATCGGAACCAAGGGTTCGGAATTTTACCTGTGTTTCGATCACGCGCGATCGTTCGGTTCCGTCCGGGGCAATCACACACATGCCACCATAAACACGGTGGCGACGCCCCGACAGGAGTTCAAGGAACTTGCGTGCCTCTGCCGCGTCTTCGGCCTTGCCCAGTGCACGCCGGCCACAGGCAACAACCGTATCCGCCGCAAGCACAAAGGCCCCGCCGTTGGATTTGGCAACAAATCGTGCCTTTTCCTCGGCAAGGCGAAGCGCCAGCCGACGCGGACTTTCATCGCGCATGGGTGTTTCATCGATATCTGCGGGAACGACCTGATCTGGCACAATTCCGATCTGCGCAAGCAGCTCAAGACGGCGCGGCGATGCAGATGCCAATATCAGTTTCGACAAGATGTGGCTCCCGGATATCCGTCCCAGACCATTCCGACCAGAAATGTGATAAATACTCACATTTCGATGCAGGCAGCAAAATGCACCCTGACGGCAAGGGTAAACGCCCCGCCAGACAAGGTCAATTTGCGCTTGGTCGTGGTTTCAGATTACTTGAAACGGAAGGTAATACGACCTTTGGTCAGGTCATAAGGGGTCATTTCGACGCTGACACGGTCACCTGCGAGAACGCGGATACGGTTCTTGCGCATTTTGCCCGAGGTGTGGGCAAGGATTTCGTGGTCATTGTCCAGCTTCACGCGAAACATCGCATTGGGCAGAAGTTCAACGACAGTGCCCTGAAACTCGATAACGTCTTCTTTAGCCATGTGACTCCTAGCTTTCGTATTGCAATATCAAAATACCGGTGGGCGGCAAACTGCTCTGAACCGGGCAAAAGGTCAAGTCCTTTCACGTCTCAGGCGTGGCGTTACAGCACTGCGTTAAACGAATGGCGACGTATCTGTGCTGCCAAACTGTATGGAATAAGGATTGCGCGAAAAGAACCGGGTCAGCCCTTTTCGAATGCCGGTATGCGCCCTAAGATGCCGCTATCTTTCCGGCCTTTCATGAAAGCTCCCGCATGACCAATCCTCATACCATTGAAATACGCCTTGCAGAACGCGATGACGCACCGGCACTCCATGCCATGATTTGCGAAATCGGCAAGGCAACAGGATGTGCGGATAAAATTGTGAGCACGCCCGAAGATCTGGCGCGGGATGGCTTTGGCAAAGACCGCGCGTTTGACGCGCTGATTGCGATTGCCGATGACACGCCGGTGGCCATGTGCCTGTTTTTCCCAAGCTATTCGACATTCCGCGGACGGCCCGGGCTTTATATTCAGGACCTTTATGTCGCACCAAGCCATCGCGGCGGCGGCTTTGCCAAACGTCTGGTGGCTGCGGTCGCCAAACATGCCCGTGCACACGGCAAATCCTATATCCGGTTATCGGTCGATGCGGAAAACATAATTGGCCAGCGGTTTTACGAAAAACTTGGCATGCGCCATGCCGAGGACGAGAAGATCTATGTACTTGATGGTGCTGCGTTCGAAGTCCTCAGCAGCGCGGATTAAGCCAAGCAATCACATGGTGGGGGCAGGACCGACCGGGAAGCGATCAAGGATGCGTTTCTTGATCTGGTCACGCACCTGTCGGTAGGCCTCAAGGCGAATTTCACGCGAGCCTTCGACGATTGTGGCATCAAAGGTATTCCAGAATTCGACGTCACAGGCCATGGTGCGGGTCATTTCGACCGCACGGTGCTGGGCCTCGGGAGACATCGTGATGATCAGATCAAAGAAGCCGTCTTCAAGCTGATCAAAGGTTTTGGAATTGTATGAGGAAATATCAAGACCGATTTCCTCCATCACCGCGACGGCAAAGCCATCAAGCTCACCGGCACGCACCCCGCAACTTTCAACATAAATCCGGGTCCCGTGATAGTGACGCATCAAGGCAGCAGCCATCACCGAACGCACGGCATTATAGCTGCAGGCAAAAAGAACCGAGCCGGGGAGTTCTTCTGCCACCGTGCCTTAACCCCGGATGTGAAGGACACAGATCAACGTAAACAGGCGACGCGCGGTATTTTCATCAATCGTCACCTTGTCGGCCAAAAGCTCTCGCAATTGTTCGGAGCCCTCGTTGTGAAGACCGCGCCTCGCCATATCGATGGTTTCGATCTGCGCGGCACTGGCCTTTTTGATGGCGTCATAATAGCTTTCACAGATCATGAAATAGTCTTTGACGATCCGACGAAACGGCGACAGCGGTACGGGAATGGTCGTCAGGTTTTCGGTATCATCGTCGCCGCGCACATCCATATAGATGCGGTTTTCTTCGATGCGCATATGCACCGAATACGGACCTTCGAAACCGCCAGCCGGTTCGAAATGGTTCTCTTCGAGAAGGTCATAGATCGCCACCGCCTGCTCATGCTCGACCTCAGGACGGCGTCTTACCTTGTATTTCTCGTCAAGATAGATACCGGCAATACACTGGTTTTCTGCCATGGCTCTCTCGCTCCGGTCCCTTCACACGCTGCATTGCAACAGCTTACATCTGGTTTGAACGGATCGCTACCGAAAGTCCATGTGCCTGCAGACCTTCGCTTTCTGCAAGGGCGATTGCCGCCGGGCCGATTTTTGCCAGACTTTCGGGTGTGCACTTGATCAGCGACGAACGCTTGATGAAGTCCAAAACCCCAAGGCCGGACGAGAAACGCGCCGAGCGGGCCGTCGGCAGGACATGGTTCGGGCCGGCAACATAATCGCCGATGGCTTCGGGCGTATAACGGCCGAGGAAAATCGCACCGGCATGGTGAATGTCTTCTGCCAGTGCGTCCGGGTCGTCGACCGCCAATTCCAGATGTTCCGGTGCGATCCGATCCACAAGGGCCGGAGCCTGCGACAGATTTTCGACCAAAACAATTGCACCAAAGTCGCGCCAGCTTGCCCCGGCGATTTCTGCACGCGGCAGTTTTTCAAGATGGGCATCAATCGCCACCTGCACCTGATCGGCGAAGTTTGCATCATCGGTGATCAGGATCGATTGCGCGACCGGGTCATGTTCGGCCTGCGACAGCAAGTCTGCTGCCACCCAGCTTGGATCGTTGCTGCCATCGGCAACCACCAGAATTTCCGAAGGCCCGGCAATCATATCAATACCGACCTGACCAAAGACACGGCGTTTGGCCGCGGCAACAAACGCGTTGCCCGGACCGACGATCTTGTCGACCGGCTTGATGGTTTCGGTGCCATAGGCAAGGGCTGCAATCGCCTGCGCCCCGCCGATGCGGTAAATCTCGTCAACACCGGCAATTCGGGCCGCAGCCAGAACCAGCGGGTTCATTTTATTGTCCGGGGTCGGCACCACCATGACAAGGCGTTCCACACCGGCAACCTTGGCCGGAATGGCGTTCATCAGAACCGATGACGGATAGGATGCCAGACCGCCCGGAACATAAAGCCCGGCCGCCGATACCGCACGCCAGCGCCAGCCAAGCTCAACACCGCTTTCATCGGTATAGCGTTCATCGGCCGGCATCTGCTTTTCGTGGTAGGCACGAATGCGCTTTGCTGCCAATTCCAGCGATTTGAGAAGGTCCGCATCAATGTCGGCAACCGCTGCATCGACCTCGGCCGCGCTCACCGCCATGCCGGACGCATCTATACCAAGGCGATCAAAGCGCTTGGTGTAGTCACAAACGGCTTCGTCACCGCGATTACGGACATCGGCAATAATATCGGCAACAGCCGCATCAACATCGGCATCCGATTCGCGTTTCATGCCCAGAAGCTTGACGAAATCTTCTTCGAAGCTGGCGTCAGTAATCGAAAGCTTAAGCGGCATTGAGCACCTCGGAAAAACGGTCGATCCAGGGCTGGATATCGGTCGGGCGGGTTTTCAGCGCGGCACGGTTGACGATCAGGCGCGACGTCACATCGGCAACATGTTCGATTTCACGCAGGCCATTGGCCTTAAGCGTGTTGCCCGTCGACACAAGGTCGACGATACGGCGGCACAGACCAAGTGTTGGTGCCAGTTCCATCGCGCCATTCAGCTTGATGCATTCAGCCTGCACGCCCCGTTTGGCAAAATGCGTACGGGTGATGTTGGGATACTTGGTCGCGACCCGGACATGCGACCAGCGTGACGGATCATCGCCTTCGATCATTTCTTCGGGTTCGGCAACGGCGATCCGGCAATGCCCGATATTAAGATCCAGCGGCGCATAGATATCCGGATAATCAAATTCCATCAGGACGTCGTTGCCGCAGACACCGATATGGGCTGCGCCAAAGGCGACGAAGGTTGCGACGTCAAAGCTGCGCACACGGATGATATCGATATGCGGATGGTTGGTGGCGAAACGAAGCGCACGGGATTTCGGATCATCAAATGCCGCTTCCGGTTCGATCCCGGCGGATCGCACCAGTGGCATCACCTCGTCAAGAATGCGCCCCTTTGGCAGGGCAAGCACCAGCTTTTCGTCACTCATCAATCAGTCGCCTTACGCGTTTTTCAGTTATCCGGTAGACCTGATATCAGGCCGGAACCCGGACACGTTCGATCTGCGCCCCGCAGGAGCTCAGTTTTTCTTCAAGCCGCTCATAACCGCGGTCCAGATGGTAGACACGGTTAATAACCGTCTCGCCCTCTGCTGCCAAGCCTGCAAGCACCATCGAGACCGAGGCACGCAGATCGGTTGCCATAACTTCAGCCCCCGAAAGCTTCGCACTGCCGCGAACAATCGCCGAACGGCCATGCACGTTGACATCAGCGCCCATGCGGCTGAGTTCCGGTACGTGCATGAAACGGTTTTCGAAAATGGTTTCGGTGATCATGGATGCACCGTTGGCCACCGACATCAGCGCCATGAACTGGGCCTGCATATCGGTCGGGAAGCCCGGATAGGGTTCGGTCATCACGTCAACACCCTTAAGCGTCGCACGGTTACCGCGCACCTTAAGGCCATCTTCGGTTTCTTCAACTTCGACCCCAGCTGCACGCATCGCATCGACAAGGCTGTCGATCAGTTCCATGCGGGTTCCGGTCAGTTCGATCTCGCCACCGGTGATGGCTGCTGCAATCGCATAGGTCCCGGTTTCGATACGATCCGGCACAACCGAGTATTCCGCGCCATGCAGGCGCGGCTTGCCGGTGACTTTGAGGGTATCGGTTCCGATGCCTTCGATCTCGGCCCCCATGGCAACAAGGCAATGAGCAAGATCAGACACTTCCGGCTCGCGCGCGGCATTGGCGATGGTGACAACACCGTCGGCCAGCGATGCGGCCATCAGCGTGTTTTCCGTCGCGCCCACCGAAACCTGCGGGAACAGGACATGTCCGCCTTTCAGGCCGTCGGGCGCGCGGGCTTCGATGTAACCCTCGGTCAGGTGGATTTCCGCACCCATGGCTTCCAACGCCTTGAGATGCAGGTCAACCGGGCGGTTGCCAATTGCACACCCTCCAGGAAGCGACACACGGGCAACACCACAGCGCGCGACAATCGGACCAAGCACCAGGACAGACGCACGCATCTTGCGCACCAGATCATAGGGTGCCGTGGTCGAGGTGATTTCCTTGGCAGTCATTTCCAGAACGCGACCGGTATGGCCACCATTGGGGGCATGCCCGTTCAGATGCAACGCGACACCATGCTGGGCCAGAAGATTGGCCATCGATGTGATATCTGCCAAATGCGGCAGGTTCGAAAGGGTCAGCGTTTCATCTGTCAGAAGGGCCGCTGCCATCAACGGCAGAGCCGCGTTTTTGGCACCGCCGATTGCAATTTTGCCCTGCAGGCGGCGACCACCGGAAATCTTGATCTTGTCCATTCAGTCCTCTTTGTGCTGCGCGCAATGGCACAGCGAACGCGTGTCTTGGTGGTTCACCACCAGATTGTTGCCACCCCTTTATCACAGGCGCGGCAATGTGACACCTTTTTGGCCCATATATTTCCCTGCGCGATCCGCATAGGAGGTATCGCATTCACTTTCCGCCTTAAGGAAAATGAACTGACACGCCCCTTCATTGGCATAGATGCGCGCCGGAAGCGGTGTGGTATTGGAAAATTCAAGGGTCACATGCCCTTCCCATTCGGGTTCAAGCGGCGTGACATTGACGATGATGCCGCACCGGGCATAGGTCGATTTCCCAAGGCAGATCACCAGCGTGTCGCGCGGGATGCGGAAATACTCCACCGTGCGCGCGAGCGCGAAACTGTTGGGCGGGATCACGCACACGTCGGTCTGGCGGTTAACGAACCCGTCATCGGAAAATTCCTTGGGATCGACAATGGCCGAGTCGACATTGGTGAAAATCTTGAACTCGTCAGCGACGCGGGCGTCATAGCCGTACGAGCTGACACCGTAGGAAATCACACCATCGCGTTTGAAACCGTCGACAAACGGTTCGATCATGCCTTTTTCCTGCGCCATCTGGCGTATCCAGTGATCCGGTCTTACCGACATAGTGCCACCCCTGTTTTTGCGAAAATCCCAACCACGTTCAGCACCCACGGTTTTACCCGCCCGCTGGCCTCAAGATCAACCAAACGATGCACGCGCCCATCAAAGCGAAGGTGAAAAATGACGTGCGTGATCAATCCTCAGATTTTTCGTCGGAGGCCGGACCTTGTGGATCGCTTTTGCGCGAGCGTTGCTGTTGCTTGCGCTTGGCCAGATTGGCACGCAGGGCTTCGGCTTCACGCTTCAGGCGTTCCTCGTTCACGGCGGGGCGCATATCGGATTTTTTGGCAGTCATGGTGCAATCAAAGTTCCGTCAGATTTATGCGGGTTTGAGCGATTGGCCTGTTATAAAACAGCGCGCGAAAAATTACAGCCGATCTTGACGAAAACAGGGCGAAAAGGCCTGCCACGGGAACAATCGAAAAACTTCGCATAATTCAGGCTTGACCAATTACAGATACGTGGCCTATAACCCGCCCGCACCGCAAGGGCTCATGCTGCTGTAGCTCAGGGGTAGAGCACTCCCTTGGTAAGGGAGAGGCCGGGAGTTCAAATCTCCCCAGCAGCACCATTGCCCACCGGTCAGCCTGTTTATCGGGCTGCTGTAGCTCAGGGGTAGAGCACTCCCTTGGTAAGGGAGAGGCCGGGAGTTCAAATCTCCCCAGCAGCACCATTTTCCGAATACATTCAAAAATAACGTTGGCAAGCCCGCATCAAAGTGATGCGAGCCTACATGATATTTATTTGTCTGGATTTAAGGCAAGTCGCACGCTCTTGCCGTATCCGGAATTACAGACGGGCTCAGCGTGTCAACAAGAATCTCATAGAAAAAACAGTCGGATCCACGCCAAGTTTATGGCGGCACACAGCTGCCAAAATCATTGGATAGATAGCTACAATGGCAGCCAACACCCAAATTGCAGCGGTCAATCCCCCAGTCTTCATCGCAACCGCACCAGCACCTGTCATCAAAATAGCAGCAGAACAAACCACATTGCGTGCCATCTTGTGATGCCCAGTCATTGTGAGCAAAGCAATTGCGGGGCCAGCTGCGGCATAAATCAAATATGCACCCAACATGATTCTGAGAAGCGGCACCACTTCAACATATCCATCACCGAAGAAGCTTAGCAAGCTCGGTGCAAAGACTACAAAGCCAACACAGACAGGAATAGCAACAATCATCGTAAACGCAGCAGCACGCGCTACAAGAGCCTGCAACTCGGTGTGATTGTCATTTGACATCGCCTGAGACAGGAAAGGGGTGATTATCGACTGCACAGCAGTAAGGGCGAAAATCACCAACATAGCAAGCCTGACGACGGCACTCATTTCCCCAGCCTCAGGCGCTGAGAGTAATATACCAGCCAGAAGAATGGGAGCCTGGTTGAGCAAAGCAGTTGCAGATTCAGACAATAAAAGGTTGACGCCGTGCGACAGCCATTCCCGTACTTGCTTGCCGCTTAGACTGAAAGCCCCCGTCCAGTTCACCTTCTTGTCAAAAAACACAAATGAGATGCTGACTAACAAAGAAGATGCAAGCGCAATACTGTAAGCTAACCCCACACCAAAATTTCCGATGCCGGGGACCAGAGCAAAATGCAACAACAGTATAACAGTCATAAATGCAACCGGTCGCACAACGGCTTCGCCCACTACAGCGCGCGACACGTTCCCATCTGCTCTGATAATGTTTTGGAAAATTGCCAGCATTGCAGCCAGCGGCAATGAGATCGCTACAGCCGCCGACACCTGCACAGTAAATCCTCGTAAGTAATGAAGCAATAACGCAAACGTGACCGCTGCCAACACCGACAGAAATAGTGTCAAGCCTATAGCAATGCGTTTGATACCACCCGAGGCGGCAAGTTTGCCTTCTGTGCGATATTTTGGCAAGAAGCGCACAAGAGCGACGTCGAGCCCCAATGTCGTGATTTTTGCCCCGATGACAATTACACCAAGAATAACACTGAAGAACCCGAACAGCTCTTTTCCGCCATATCGCGAGATAAACACGCTGGCCAAAAACATCATACCCGCCGAGAACGCATTGGCGAGCAGCACGAAGATCGCTGCAAATTTCAAATCATGTTATCCGTAAAAAGATCGGTACCAATCAGCGAAGTTGTTAATCCCCGTTTCAATCGGTGTTGCTGGTTTAAAGCCAACGGCATCGGTCAACGCATCGACATCGGCGTAAGTTGCCGGAACGTCTCCATCTTGCATCGGCAGCATGTTTTTCTCTGCCGTTTTACCCAGTGCCTTTTCGATCGTCTCGATCATATACATCAGCTCGACCGGGCTGTTATTGCCGATATTAAACACCCGATAGGGTGCCGAACTGGTTGCGGGATCGGGCTTGGCCGAGTTCCAGTCCGGGTTCGGTTTGGCGACGGTCGAGATGCAACGATAAACACCTTCGACGATGTCGTCGATATAGGTAAAGTCGCGACGCATCTTGCCTTCGTTAAAGACGTTGATCGGTCGCCCTTCGAGGATTGCCTTGGTAAACAGGAACAGCGCCATGTCCGGGCGCCCCCAAGGACCATAGACGGTAAAGAAGCGAAGACCGGTCGTTGGCAGACGATAGAGATGGCTGTAGGTGTGGGCCATCAGTTCGTTGGCCTTTTTCGACGCAGCATACAGGCTGATCGGGTGATCAACATTGTGATGCACGGAAAACGGCATTTCGGTATTCATGCCATACACCGAACTACTTGATGCATAGACCAGATGCTTCACATTGTTGTGGCGGCATCCTTCGAGGATATTGGTGAAGCCAACCAGGTTGGCATCAATATAGGCATGCGGATTTTCAATCGAATAGCGCACCCCGGCTTGGGCCGCCAGATTGACAACATAGGTCGGCTTTTCAGTCGCGAACAGATCAGCAATGCCTTCGCGGTTTTCGAGATCCATACGGACGAATTTGTAACCCGGCTTGCCTTCCAACCGTGCGAGACGCGCCTCTTTGAGGTTAACGTCATAATAGTCATTGACGTTATCAAGTCCGACAACGGTCGCCCCCTGCTCCAGCAGTTTCAGGCAAAGATGGAAACCGATAAAACCGGCCGCACCCGTAACAAGTACCTTTTCATTCGCCGGAATGATGAAGTCGGACATGCGCGTTGGAATTCCTGATTGAAGCACAGCATGAAGCGCGTCAGGCGCTGGTTGGCAATTCGGGATTTTTGATACCAGCAAGGGTTCGGATGCGCAAGCCATCAACCCTTATAATACGCCTCAGGACCGCTGTATCTAAAACTGCGTATTGCGAGCCGAGACTCCCGGTCATTTTTCTGCTATGGTGTCTTTTCGTATAGGTTTCGTCTTAAAGTTACGAGCGACGTAAAAACAGATGATTTCAGCTGGTCAAACCATAGCCAACCCGAATGGGGGCGGTTTGGGCGTTATCCTGAATGTTCGGGAAATCGCACAAACTGCTGATGGGCGTGTTTTGGCCGAATATGAGGCCATTGAAGTCCAGCGTCAGGGCGGAAATGCGTCATCTGTTTCGCCATATGCCATTGCTGGCGCCGGCTCAGACGGTGCACGCACGCGGATTGTTGATCCACGCACCCTGACCGAGGCACAAGCAGTTGCTGGCGGCGTCAGCCGCGCGGAATACCGCGAGGCACGCGAAACCAATTCGGAAAACGGCAACACCGCAAATGGTGCTTCGTCCAATCAGGATCTCGACCCGGCTGAAGAAGCTGTCGTCAATCAGCTGCGCGCCCGAGATTCAGCTGTACGCCAAGAGGAAAAGGCCCATGCCGCTGCTGCCGGGCCTTATGGCTCTGCGCCGCAATACACATATCAGATTGGCCCGGACGGTAACGCTTATGCGATTGGTGGTCACGTTGATGTAAGCGTATCACTGTCAGGCAGTGCGGAAGACCGTGATCGTGCGCTGGCTACCTTGCAAAATGCGGCACTGGCACCAAACGCGCCATCAGGTGCCGATATGGCAGCCTTCCGTCAGGCAAGCCTGCAAAGAGCAACCAGTGATGGTATTGATATAAACAATACTACCGAAGAATCCGCACGTAACGAGGCGATGTCTAAAAACGGCGCGCATCAGAATATTTCAATTTCTGTGTAACTTTTCCTATCGCGGTTCCTTCTGATCCCCTGATATACTATTCGATGCGCGATGAAATACTTATCCTTGAGTTCGGATACCTATTCACTTGGATAGATGCTGCTATCAAAAACTATCCTGCCGTTTGACAGGGACACCGTTTTGTTGAATGCTGCGCTCGCGTCCGGGGGGGACGCTTGGATTGAAAATATCAGAATCGCGCGAAACCATATTATTGCAATTGTGGATCGCGTTTCCGAGGTCGCTGTCCCAATTTATTTCAGTGAGCTTTGGACAAGAACAGGTACGGCATAAAAATGAACATCCTGCTAGCAGACGATCACGATCTCGTCAGAGACGGGATCACTTCCTTCCTAAAACTCGCAGCGCCGGAAGTTGAAGTCGCGCAGGCGAAAGACTTCGCAGAAGCACTTGCCGTCGTTGACGGAGAAACCAACGTCGAACTGACCATCCTCGATCTGAACATGCCTGGCATGAATGGATTGTCAGGTCTGACCGTCATGCGCCAGAAACATCCTGAAATTCCGGTGGTTATTCTTTCAGGCTCGGTTAAACGCAGCGACGTTCTGAACGCACTGGAACATGGTGCGTCGGGATATCTGCCCAAGACGCTGTCAGGTAAATCCCTGATCAACGCCCTGCGTCTGATTTTGTCCGGCGAAAAATACATTCCGTCTGCATTGCTTGAAGACGATGGCACGCAGATGCGCCCGGGTGAGATCGACCTTGACGGCCTTGCACCAGACAACCCCTTGCGGCAGTTGACCAACCGCGAGCGCGAAGTGCTGGGTCTTCTGACCAAGGGCCTTTCCAACAAGGAAATCGCCAAACAGCTAACCGTTCGCGAAATTACCGTGAAGGTCCATTTGACCGGTATTTTCAAGAAGCTTGGTGCTGCCAACCGTACACAAGCGGTAAAGATTGCCATGCAATTGGGCTGGGAAGCCTGATCGCTGCCAACTCCAGGCAAACACATCAAAAAGCCCGGCATGATGCCGGGCTTTTTCTTTATCAATTTAAATCATAAGTCCACTTGCAGCCCAAAGCCCACTGCGGATGCCTGCGGGCCAAAATTAAGCTGCGAACACTTCACAAAGCTCATCAAGTGTAGCCAGAAGTTCCTTCAAGTTCAGCGGCTTTGACATCACTGTCACCGGTGCATCTGGCCCATCTTCATCCTCAACCGGTCGGTCAGCGTCGCCCGGGTGGCCGGTCATGACAATCACTGGCAGTGCGGGATTGCGTTCCCGAAGTTCCTTGACCAAGGCGTTGCCATCCATATGAGGCATGCGAATGTCTGTAATCAGGATGTCAGGCTGCACAACACCCGCAATCGCCAACGCATCTTCACCGTTGTTTGCGGCGGAAACATTAAAGCCCTGTGCTTCAAGATATCCCGAGATGATTTCCATGGCATCAAGTTCGTCATCGACGACAAGCACGCGAATTTTGCCGCGTGCTTCGGCATTCGGCGGCACCTTGGTCAGCCAGCCATCCTCCTGACCTGCGTCGGAATGATGATCCACCTTCGCGGTGTCCACATCCGCAAGCGGCAGAGTGATTTCGAAACAGGCCCCGTCACCCTCATTTCGGACATCAATTCGGCCGCCCATGGCCTCGACAATGCCAAAACTGACCGACAGCCCGAGTCCAGTTCCCTTTCCAACATCCTTGGTCGTAAAGAACGGATGAAACAGCAAGTCAATGGCGGCTTCCGGAACACCCCCGCCATTGTCGTTGACAGCCAGTTTCAATGACTTCCGGGCTTCGTCAACCATTGCGCTGACACGGATCAAACCTCCGATACTGCCGGCATCATCACCGCTTTCGTTTATGGCATCGCGCGCGTTGCTTAGCATATTGACTAGAACCTGTTCCAACTGAACCTGCCGGCCATTGACGAAACAGCGCTGCCGGGGGGCCACAACATCAATTGCAATGCCCGACAATCTGCAATCATGTTCGACCATGTCCACAGCACGCTCAACCGCTTTCATGACGTCGAACGGCGCAAAATCATCGTCGTCCGGACGGCTATATATCTGAAGATGCTTGATGATTTCGGACATGCGCTCTGTCTGGGAACTGATGAGCGCCAGTCTTTCGCGCTGGAAGGCCGGTTTCACGGCATCCAGATCATATTGCAGGGCGCAGGTATCTGCGGCCATCCGGATGACGTTTAGCGGCTGATTCATTTCGTGGGCAACGGATGCTGCCATTTCGCCAAGCGTTGCCAGTTTGGACGTTTGAACCAGTTGACGTTCAACTTTGCGTTTGTCGGTAACATCTTCTGCCAGCATCAGCATGGCTGGCGCCCCCTCGTGGGTGAAGGCAATGGCCGAGACTTCCAGCTCGACATTTTCGCCTTCCGGGCGTTGGCAGATGATTGTGAAGTCCGCACGCCCCGGATACCCGTTTCGATAGCGCGAAATATACTCCTCAAGCGTTTCGCGGCTTGAAGGATGCACCATTTCCATGAAGGATCGCCCGACCAGTTTATCACTGTCGCGCGCGCCCAAAATGCTGACACCCTGCTGGTTCATATAGACGATCTCTTCACCACTCAGGACAGAGATCAGTTCTGGTGCCAGCTCGACCAGTTTGCGGTAACGCTCTTCACTCTCCTTGAGCGCGCGTTCGGCGCGCGACCGTTCAATCGCATACCTGATGGAACGCCTGATTGTACGGCCATCAGGAAATTCCTTGGTCAGATAGTCTTCAGCGCCATGTTGAAGGGCTTCGAACGCAAGTTCTTCGTCCTTGTGGCCGGTCAGGACGACGACGGGTGCGGCATTGGCACAACTGCGTACACGGCTGATGGTCTGCACGCCAGACGAGTCCGGCAAGGTCAGATCCAGCAAAACAACATCAAACAGCGCCTCTGGGCCGTCACAATTCAGCACCGCCATTGCGGATGCAAGATCGCTTCGATGCTCGATATCAAACGGCTCGCCGGTTTCTTCCAGCAGGGTACGCACAAGAAACGCATCCCCGGGATTATCTTCGACAAGAAGAATTCGGAACCGTTGTTCAGGCATCACGTTCATTTCCAGCTTTCAGAGATACGGGTTTTCGCACCGCATCGCACGGATCGAAAACCCGTTGATTCTGCATGGTTTTGCGGGTGCTAGCAATCCTGAACATCAACAAGCAGACGTCCCTGCACCTGCCCTTTGAGGATCTTCTCCCCCCATGGCAGAATATCGGACAGTGCAACTTTCGTTGTTGCAGATTGCAGTTGATCTTTGGGTAGTTCGCGCGCGAGGCGCTGCCATGCACGCACGCGTGTCTCGTAGGGACACATGACCGAATCAATCCCGATCAGTTTCACACCGCGCAACAGGAACGGGATAACTGTCCCGGGCAAATCCGGACCACCGGCAAGACCGCAGGCGGCAACGACACCATGGTATTTCATCTCGGAAAGAACGTGGGCAAGCGTCGTGCTACCAACACTGTCGATTGCCCCCACCCATCGTTCGGTCAGAAGAGGTTTGCTTGTATCGGTCAGTTCATTGCGATCAATGATCGTACTTGCCCCGAGGTCACGGAGATACTGATGCGTTTCGGCCCGTCCCGTCGATGCGGCAACCCGATAGCCAAGCGCAGAAAGTATTGAAACAGCAACAGAACCGACACCCCCGGCGGCCCCGGTCACAAGGACTTCACCATCCTGCTTTGTCGACACACCCTGGTCTTCCAGTGCCATGACTGCCAGCATTGCGGTGAAGCCCGCCGTGCCGATTGCCATTGCCTGTGACGCATCAATTCCGGCAGGTAACGGAACAAGCCAATCGGCCCTCACCCGTGCAAGCTGGGCATACCCGCCCCAATGGGCTTCGCCAACCCGCCAGCCGGTCAATACAACTTCATCGCCGGGCTTATACCGATCATCGGTTGATGAAACGACTTCGCCGGAAAAATCGACGCCGGGCACGTGGGGATAGGTGCGCACAAGCCGGCCCAATCCGTTCAGGACCATGCCGTCCTTATAATTGAGAGTTGACCATTTGACTCGAACCAGCACTTCTCCTGCGGGCAGGTCATCTGTCGTCAAGTTCTTGAATTCTGCTGTAACGCTTTTTTCTTTCTGGTCCAGGACCAGTGCGCGAAATGAGTCAGCCATGGGATCCTCCCGATCTGTTCGGATGATCGATCAAGAGTATGGTGCCCACCACCGTGCGTCAAACACGCAGGTTACATCCGACAAGACGGATTGACTAATCAGCCGCGGGAATGCTTAAAGGTTCAAGGGAGTTGTCCATACCACCCATCACCGCAACAGCGATAACCACAATCGCCAGAATACCAAGATAGACAAACAAGCGACGCGACCCGGGCTGTTTTTGTAAGTCGTCTTGGATGACTTCGCGTTGCACATCGTCAGGCAGGCTTCGATAGGACAGCCATCCCAACAAAGGCACGATCACAAGATCATCCAACCAGCCAATCCCGACCAAAATATCGGGCAGGAAATCAACCGGACTGACCAGATAGACCAGACCGGTCAGTAAAAGAAGCTTGGATTTCAGCGCCACATCTTTACGCATCAAAGTGCGCAACAGGTTGGGTACGATCATCCAGACCGAAGCTTTTCTCAAAGGCAGTTACCCGCTTCAACGATGCAGTGGCGTGACATAGGCAGAGTAAGCAATCCGCATTGCGCGCGCAAACTTTTCACGCTGCTCAGCACTGGTTACCTGCTCCGTCACATCAACCCCGATTGATCCGCAATCAATCGTACATTTGTCATAAACAGTGCTCGGGAGCTTGAATTCATATGTCGCGCCCAGTGTCGCACTTTCTTTCAAGGGTAGTGCCTTAATCGACTTCGCGTGTAAATCACTCGGCGGTACAGTCATCCATGCCAGCAACAATGCAAAACCAAGAACCGCCAACATCGCCAGTTTATCAAGATACAGCATCACTCATGTCCCAACAGCATATCTGTTAATTGTTATTTGCAATTAAGAAATGCCGGAGCGCGTGATTTGTTCCCGCAAAAGTTAAGACGTCTTAACTTTTTTGAAAACTGGCGAGTGTTTCGAAAACGTCCGGGCAAGGCGCATGCCCGAGAACATTCGCCTGATGCCAAAGCGCATAGAACAGCAAATGCCAACACGCAGCACCTTCACGTTTGCCCGGAGTGTTGAAAAGTTTTTCCACCCTGTGCGCATCTGCGATCTCGATAATGCCGGCCTGCCGGGCGACCAGCGGCCCCAACTCCTTGCCGCGCGCTGCAATCCATTCTGAAACCGGAACCGTGAAGCCGCGCTTCTTGGCAAACGGCTTTGCCATCGGCAAACAGCGTTCCAGCCAACTGCGCAACAGGAACTTGCCAACGCCCTTTCTGACCTTGAGGCGATCGGGAAGTTGGTAGGAGAACTCGGCGACAACCGGATCAAGAAACGGTGTGCGCCCCTCCAGACCATGCGACATCAGCATTCGATCAAGCTTGAGCAACAAATCATTGGGCAACCAGTCGGCGCAGTCCACGGCCTGAGCAATCGCCAGACGCGACCGTTTCCCCCGGCTTTCACGACTTTCCGACGCTGCAATGCCATCACGCCACCCCTCCAGCACACCGGGCCGCAAGACATCAATCTTGTCAAACGTCCCCTTGGAGCGCATCACACGACCGCCGAGCAAAAAGGGGCGCATGACCGACCGGTACCGACCGTAGCCACCAAACAGCTCGTCACCGCCCTCGCCCGACAGCACAACCTTGAAATCGCGCGCGGCTTCCCTGGCAAGCTTGTAGGTCGGAAGAATGGCATAATCCGCTGCCGGATCATCCATTCGCGCGGCCACCTCCGGCAATAGCGTCCAGAAGTCATTTTCGGAAAACATCACTTCGATATGGTTGGCGTTGCATGCCTTGGCGACCTCTCGGGCGAGCTCGCGTTCATCATGTACGCTGCTGGCGTCAAACGCCGCAGTATAGGCCGTTACCGGCCTCTCATTAAGCCGGTGCATCATACCAAGCAAGGACGCACTATCGACCCCGCCCGACAGGAACATGGCATAATCGACATCAGATCTTTGATGCAGTCGAACGGATTCCTCGAACACCCGGTCCCACTCATAAAGCGCACTTTCGAGATTATTCCCGGTCGCACCTGTATCACTGAGAACCTGATGACGCCGGCGCTCGACTATCCGTCCGTTTTTCAAAACGATGGTTTCACCGGGCTGCAGTCGTTTGATCCCATCAAGGATCATGTCCGAGCCAGTGGTGAATTGCACCTGAAGCAACTCGGACCGGGCATCTTCGCGCACTTCCCGTCCGACAAGTCCGGCAGCAACCAATGCCTGCGCTTCGGACGCGAATGCGAAATATTCAGGGGTTTCAACGTAGTAAATCTGCTTGATACCAAACGGGTCGCGACACAGAACGACCTGATTGTCGACCACATCATGAATAGCAAAGGCATACATGCCACGCAGCTGATCAAACCCGCCAATACCATCGCGCACGAATTTGCGAAGTGCAGTCTCGCTGTCGGAATGGGTTTTAAAGCCCTCTTCACCCAGATCTTTTCTGAGCTCGAGATAATTGTAAATCTCACCGTTGGCGATCAAAGCACTACCATTTTCGTGGTAAAGCGGCTGGTCACCAGTATTGAGATCGATAATTGCCAAGCGTGTCTGGATGAAACCTACGGGACCTTTGACATAGCGCCCGTCACCATCTGGTCCGCGATGCCCCAATGCATCACGTAAACCATCAAGGATTTCAGGATCAAGGGATTGCTTGTCCTTGGCGATATAACCGGCAATTCCGCACATTGGACAGTTACCTCAATGAGAGCCTTGTATTAGCTGATGAGGCTTTCTGCTATTCCACTGGAAGCAGGATAGGCGTTTTGATCAAAACAGCTACAGAACCTTTTTATGGGATCAATTCTTCAAAAGCCTCGGCAGCCTGCGCCCACCCCCATGAACGCTGATTTTCAAGACATGCTTTGTGCTGCTTTTCCCATAAATCGTCGTCATTTAGAATTTCTGCGGTGCGTTTGGCAAATAAATCGTCATCATTTGCAACAAATCCGGTTTTATCGTCGACAATGCGTTCAGTGACACAGCCAACATCCTGCACCACACATGGTATCCCCATAGCCTGAGCTTCGCCCAGCGCGAGACAGAAAGTTTCACCAACATCACCTCGATAAGGCATGACACGTGCGTGGCGCATCTCGTCCAAGAGTTGGCTTTTGGGCACAGGGCCCCGTAAAACAACACCCTTGTCGCGAAGTGTTTCAGCTTGATCAAGAATAACTTTCATCCGCTGCGCTTTTTCATCTCCAGCAGAACCGTAGGTTTGCGGCCCAGCAAAGACATGAAGTTCTGCATCCGGTGACAGTGGATGGATTTTTTCCGCCCACAAATTCACGAGCCAATCAAGAGAACGCAATGGATTTGATGTGAAAATCGCACGTTTTTTTCGAATTTCGTCGCCAACCTCTGCATTCATAAAGCGTTTCTCAATACCATAGGGGATAATGACCCGATCCCCGCAAGGTGCCCACCTTGGATAAGTCAGAAGATGATGCTGCCCCGAGAAAACAATGGCTGGTTTAATTTTCCATAAGCGGGAAAGATACCGCCATTTAAGCAAATACTTGGCCGGATTATGTATCCAGAAAATCGTGCGTTTTGCTCTGGGCATGCAGCCCATCAATTCAAAGCCGCGATTGGCGATATAGAGATCAGCAGTGTCGGGAAAACCATCAGATAGCGGGCGCCACTTCACCCCGTTATTCTCATGAGGTTCACCACACTTGTTAATGATTCTAACATCGTGACCACGCTCTGCCAGTGCCTCTGCCAAAGAGATAAATGCCGTTTCAGCCCCCCCCAAAGGGCGGTGTTCCAGCGTAAATCCGTCAAACTCTATACCACCATCAGCCAGAACGATTGTTGCCATGAGATCAATTTTCCTCGTGTTTGGCTTTTAGATAAGAGAGCACAGGAAACAGCCCAGCAAAAAGGGCGATCAGAAAGCCGATGCCACCTTCTTTGTATCCTTTCCGACCGATGTAGCAGCGAATAAAGCGCGAGAAAAACCGCCTGAGATTATTTGAAAAACTACCTATTTTACCGCTATCACGCAAATCGGCGGCGCGCGCGGTAGAATAACTGTCCAATCGCTTAATCATGTCCGAAATATTGCGATCCACGTAGTGCCGCACAGGGTGTATTAATTTGGGACCTTTTTCCCCTTGAAAAGAAAGAGCTGGATGAACTCTTTGAGGTCCCCAGGTTTTGCAACCTGCGCGAAACAAACCCGGATAGGCAGGTTTCCCAAATGACGCCCCCCAACCGTGCAGAACCAACCGGTCTCCGACATAGTTGTGGACTGTCAGGTGATGAAAACCAAATTTACTGGTTTTAATCACTTCGCGGATTTCCTGCGCCAATTCTTCTGAGACGTGCTCATCGGCATCGACCTCAAGAACCCAGTCACCACTCACTTTAGAGAGCGCGTAATTACGGCGCTCTCCTTCAATACTCCAACTACCCACCAGCGTTTTTGCACCTGCCTGTTTGGCTATTTCCTCTGTACCATCGGTACACTTATCGCACAGAACAATGATTTCGTCGGCAAAGGCGACATGCAACAAACAAGAGGGCAGACGCTCTTCCTCGTTATGGGCAGTAATGACTACTGACAGTTTTGGCGTCGAACTCATCATTGAACAGATCCATCCTTGCGTGCAAGCAACTCTCTTGCGGCCTGAAAAACCTTCTCAACTGGCAGGCTATCCATTTGCGTTTCGTGGGAGCGCCATATCTCGCCGGCCTTCCAAATTTCTTCAACAGATTTGTCAGCTCGTACGTGCGCTGTAGTCGTACCGCAAGGCCCATAATTCTCTTCTCGCGTCGGACCGAACAGACCAAGGGTCGGAATGCCTGCTGCTGCTGCCATATGCATCAAACCACTGTCATTTCCGACATAGAGATCGCTACGTTCCAAACAGGCTTGAACGGTCAACAAGTCCTCATCGCCAAAAATTACTGTTCGCTCTTCGGGTCTTAAGAATTCAATAACAGGCTTCGCAGCTTCGCGCTCGTTAGGAGCCCCGACCAAAAGCAAATGCGCATTTGGTAAAAGGCCTTCACTTGCTCGAATATACGCAATCAACTCAATGAAACGATCCGTAGCCCAAGTTTTCCCACCCCAGTTGGCAGATGGACCAATTGCTAGCACCTTACGGCCATCATTAGGTAGCAGATTAATAGCGCGTTCTCGATGCTCGCTTTTCGTCCATACCTTGGGATAAAGCCAATGCGCCAGACCTATTGTACTTGCCATCTGCTCAACACGGTGCACGCGATCATCATTCCCCTGCAACACCAGCCGCTTCCGCCCCGGCAACACATAAGCCGTCGCACTGCCACGCAGGTCGACAATGATGTCCCACCAGTTCAGGACAACCGATTTCCAGAGTTTCCACCAGTGGCCACCGCGTTTTTGCTTTGGCATTTTGATGATGCGTTCGAGGTTTGGAACACCTTCGAAAATCGGAGCGGCAACCGGGCCGCAGGCGACCGTCACACGGATACCGGGATAGGTTTCGACATAATGGCGCAAAACCGATGTCGAGAGTACCGCATCGCCCAGACGGTTTGACGTTATGAACAGCAGGCGCACGGCTTACAGTTTCTCCAACTCGCCAGCGACATGGATCCATTCGCGGCGATCATTGCGCGCGGCTTCGGACTGGCTGGCAAAGAAGGAACGGTCGGTCAGAAGCTGCGTTGTGATATTGCCAAATGCGGCCTCGTCCGGGACGATGTAGCCCGTCTTGCCATCCTCAACCCGGCTTTTGGCAATCCCGCCATAGGACACAACCGGCGTTGCAGCCCCCAGCGCATCGACAATCCACTGCCCGACATGATCCGTGCCGTACTTGCCGTGATGCAGGAACGCACGCGCATTGGCAACGGTTTCGGCCATGTCCGCCTCTGGTTTCGGGTGATGGACCCGAACCCCCTTGTCGATGGCGGATCGCACCATATCAAGCAGGTCGTCCGACACGCTGTCATTTTCACCTGCCATGGCGCTAAACAGGTCATAGGCATAGACTTCGAGGATCGCGTTTGGTGCCTTGGGCGCGACATAGGTTTCCCAGATGCGAATGATCTGGGCGACCCCGGTCGAGCTGTTGGCAACTGTAACGGCCAATTCATCGCGCGATTCAAATGCCCAGTGCATGTTCGATGCCATGACAAAGGATGTTGTCGCACCGGGTTTGACCACGATCGGCTTTTTGGCAAGGTCGGCATCAAAGGCCTTTGCCTGCGCATCATCGGTAAAGATGACCTGAACTTTCTTTTCCTGCAGCACCAGACGCACATCATCGGCATTCAGTCGTGCCGGATCGCCATCGAACCAGAGTGCCACCGTCGCACCCTTGGGCACCGAAGTGTGGCTCAACAATGCGGGATCACGCCAGACGATCACGGTATTGACCGCATCACCGCCAAAGGGCGGCAGTTCGGCATCAATCTGTCGCCAGGCAACGCCGTGCATGTCCTTGTCGATGCCGCCATTGCGGCGTGCTTCGACCTTGTGACCACGGGCAACAAGGGACTCAGCCAACGCAATGAAAGCACGCTGGCATGTTCCGAGCGGACGGGCTTCGCGATCCTTGGGATCAAAGCCGATGGAGTGATCAAGCATCAAGATTTTCATAAGTTTGGTTCTATCCGTTCGACGGCGTTTTATGAAGGGTTTTCTTATAGCTTACCCACCCTGCCTCCGCACAGACAGCTCTTGCGAAATTTGTGTGATTGCCCCACATTTCGCCCAAACAATTCCGATTTACCGGAGCCATAAATATCATGAGTGAGACTTTTTACGCCCTTTTGCCGGATCGCGCCGTGATCCGTGTCAGCGGCCCGGACCGGGTCAGCTTTCTGCAAGGGCTGGTATCAAACAATATCGAAACCATTTCGGCCGAGAAATCCGGCTATGGAGCGCTTTTAACGCCGCAGGGCAAGTTCCTGTTTGATTTCTTTGTCTATCATCAGGATGAGGACAGCCTGCTGATTGAATGCGAGCGCGGCGAGAATGGCGAGCGTGCGGCCGAACTGTTCAAGAAACTTCGCATGTACAAACTCCGCGCTAAGGCCGAACTGACAGATGTCACCGACAGCTACGACGTCATTGCCGTCTTTGGCAAGGATGCGCTTTCCGCCCTGTCGCTGGATGCAACACCCGGTGCGACCGCACATATGGCCGATGGCATCAAGGCGGTTGATCCGCGTCTTGCTGAAATGGGCGCACGTGTTCTTTTGCCGAAAAGTGCGCTGACCGAAATGGCGGCCATAGGTGCCGAGGAAAGCGATATCGAAACCTACCACGAAATGCGCGTTTCGCTTGGTATTCCCAATGGCAGCGAGGAACTGGAAATCGAGAAATCCATCCTGCTTGAAAATGGCTTTGAAGAGCTTGGCGGTGTCGATTTCAAAAAGGGCTGCTATATGGGTCAGGAGCTTACCGCCCGAACCAAATATCGCGGCCTTGTGCGCAAACGTCTGTTGCCCGTCAAAATTGACGGCCCGGCACCGGATGCCGGCACGCCGATCATGAATGGCGACAAGGAAGCGGGGATCATTCGATCTGTCCATGGTGACCATGGACTGGCAATGATCCGGCTTGAGCGGGTTGAGGGCGATGCTGAGCTCAGCGCAGGCGACGCAAAGGTCACTGTTTCCGTTCCCGATTGGGTTCAGTTGCCGGAAAACGCAGCCTGAGCTCGGCGCCCAAAAGTCATATTTACGTCTAAGACGGGTCCCGCCTTGCGGGGCCCGTTTTCGTTAAAACCTGTTGCAACGCCGCAAAAGCCCCTATGTTAATAGAAAAGCAAAATCGGGAACTGCGATGAAACTGTGGAATAGGGTCCGTTCTGTCCAGGGCTTGATGGCCGCGCTTTGCGCGCTTGCCATGGTGCCTGCTATGGCCGTGGCACAGCAAGCTGCACCGGGCCTAAGTGACGTGCCTGTTTCCGACATGTCGATTGCCGAGGCCGAAAAGGAAATGGCCACAATCACCGAGACCTATAACCGCAAGGGTCATCAGATCAAACAGATGGCGCTTGGCACTCTGCTTCGATTTTATCCGCAAAAGATCGTGCCGTGTGGCGCGATTGTCACCAATGTTCGCGACTGTCTGGACAATCACTGGCCTGATCTTAAAGACTATCCGGGGCACTTTCTTGGACCGTATGAAAAACCGCCACTAAGGCCCACAATCGAACAGGCCCGCATGACCGAGGAAAACTATCTCGATGCGGTTGAACGCCTAAACATGTTGTTGCGCGCTGTGCGCTATGAAAGTACGCTTGCGCCCGAAGAACGTTATCGTCCGCAGCTTGATGCCGTGATTACCCACCTGACAGAGATGCGCGAGGCGGAATATCACAACCGCCTTCTTTACGAAAAGCTTTTCAAGATCGGCGGCATCATCCTGCTGCTTCTGGGTCTATCGGTTGGCGGAATGCTGGTGATGAAACACCTTGCCCAGCGCAACGATCCATCATCGCCATCTGGCAAAAGTTAACGGCAACGGGATTAACCGTTGCCGTTTGAAATATCGCTATGTGTTACGCGTTACTTGCCAAGAGCTGCCTGTGCAGCGGCAAGGCGCGCAATCGGCACGCGGTACGGCGAACATGACACGTAATCAAGTCCCTGTGCCTCGCAAAACGCGATGGATGCCGGGTCGCCACCATGTTCACCACAAATGCCAAGCTTGATGTCGCCACGGGTCGCACGACCGCGTTCGGCGGCAATGCTGACCAGTTCGCCAACGCCTTCCTGATCAAGCGATACAAACGGATCACCGGCAAAGATATCCTTGGAGATATAGGTATCAAGGAAGCGCGAAGCGTCATCACGTGACAGACCAAACGTGGTCTGGGTGAGGTCATTGGTCCCGAAGCTGAAGAATTCGGCTTCTTCGGCGATTTCACCCGCCCGCAGTGCTGCACGCGGCAATTCGATCATGGTGCCGACCAGATATTTCAGTTTGGCGCCTTTCTCGTCTTCGACCTCGGCGGCAACCTTGATGATCGCGGCTTTGAGGATTTCGAGTTCCTTCTTGCCGACAATCAGCGGGATCATGATTTCCGGAATGACCGGATCGCCAACATCCTTGGAAACCTCAATCGCGGCTTCGAAAATGGCGCGGGCCTGCATTTCATAGATTTCCGGATAGCTGATGCCTAAACGGCACCCGCGATGGCCCAGCATCGGGTTGGCTTCGGCAAGATCAAGCAAGCGACGCTTGACGATGGCTTCCGACACACCGGCGGCCTTGGCCACGTCGGCGATTTCGGCATCGCCGTGTGGCAGGAATTCATGAAGCGGCGGATCGAGCAGGCGAATGGTAACCGGAAGCCCCTTCATGATGCGGAACAGGTCGACAAAGTCCTGACGCTGGTATGGAAGAAGCTTTGCCAGTGCGGCACGACGGCCCTTCTCGGTTTCGGCCAGGATCATTTCGCGCATCGAGACAATGCGTTCCGGATCAAAGAACATGTGTTCTGTACGGCAAAGGCCAATTCCCTCTGCCCCGAAACCACGTGCGGTTTCTGCTTCTTCCGGGGTTTCGGCGTTGGTGCGGATTTTAAGGCGACGCAAGGCATCGGCCCATTCCATCAGTTGCGAGAAATCACCGGAAAGATCGGGTTTCAGGGTCGCCACTTCACCCAGCATGACTTCGCCGGTGGCGCCATCAAGGGTGATGACGTCCCCTTCCTTAAGGGTCACACCGCCAGACATCATGGTTTTGTTGGCATAGTCGATCTTGACCGCACCTGCACCACAAACGCATGGCGTACCCATACCACGCGCAACCACGGCTGCGTGACTGGTCATGCCACCGCGTGATGTCAGAATGCCTTGGGCGGCGTGCATGCCGGCGATATCTTCGGGGCTGGTTTCGATACGCACCAGAACGACCTTGCGGCCTTTGCCCGCCCATTCCTCGGCAGCCTCGGCGGAAAAGACGATCTGGCCGGATGCCGCGCCGGGCGACGCCGGAAGGCCCATGCCCACGACCTTGCGATCTGCTTCGGGGTCAAGGGTCGGGTGCAGCAGCTGATCAAGCTGTGCGGGATCGACGCGTCTGATGGCGTCTTCCTGGGAAATCACGCCATCGCGGCACATTTCAACTGCGATCCGCAATGCGGCCTTTGCCGTGCGTTTTCCCGCACGGGTCTGGAGCATGTAAAGCTTACCGGACTCAACGGTGAATTCCATGTCCTGCATGTCGCGGTAATGGGATTCAAGCTTTTCGCGGATATCGCAAAGTTCCTTGAAGACAACCGGCATGGCTGCTTCCATCGAAATCAGGTCCGAACCAGATTCCTGTTTTTCAATTTCGGTCAGCGGGGCCGGGGTCCGAATGCCAGCAACAACGTCTTCGCCCTGCGCATTGATCAGGTACTCGCCATAGAAACGATCTTCGCCGGTCGACGGGTTGCGCGAGAAGCAAACACCAGTAGCGCAATCATCGCCCATATTGCCAAAGACCATCGCCTGCACATTGACCGCCGTACCCCAGCTGGCCGGGATGTTATGCAGACGGCGATAGGTATTGGCGCGCGCGTTCATCCAGCTGCCAAACACCGCACCAATCGCACCCCACAGCTGTTCGCGCGGATCTTGCGGGAAGGGTTCACCCAGTTCGGTTTTGACTTTTTTCTTGAACGCCTCGACGACTTCGGCCCAGTCGTCTGCGCCCATGTCGGTATCAAGGCTGACACTCTTGTCTTCCTTGACGGTCTCAAGGATGTCTTCGAAATGATAGTGATCAACGCCCAGCACGACGTCGCCATACATCTGAATGAAACGGCGGTAGCTGTCATAGGCAAACCGACGGTCGCCTGACACATTTGCCAAACCTTCGACCGTCTCGTCATTGAGGCCAAGGTTAAGCACCGTGTCCATCATGCCGGGCATAGATGCGCGGGCGCCGGATCGGACAGAAACTAAAAGCGGGTCCTTGGCATCGCCGAACTTGCGACCAACAAGCTTTTCGACAGATGCCAGTGCGGTTTCGACCTCGGCATTCAGACCATCGGGATAGGCGCGGTCATTGTCATAAAACGCCGTGCAGACTTCGGTTGTAATGGTAAAGCCGGGCGGGACAGGAAGTCCGAGATTGCACATCTCGGCAAGGTTGGCCCCCTTGCCGCCCAGAAGTTCACGCATATCCGAACGGCCCTCGGCGCTACCGCCACCGAAACCGTAAACCCATTTGGTCATCTTGCCTTTTCCTCATCTGGTCGAGGCCCCGATGGGCCTCCCCGGATGGGGAAAGCCCCGCAACCTTGACCTGTTTTATGATTCGATTTTCGAGAAGTCGGCAATATCGTGCAACGCTGTGCGAATTTGTGCCAACAGCTTCAAGCGGTTGGCACGTTCATCAGCATTGTCGCTATTGACCGTAACCTTTTCGAAGAATGCATCGACCGGTTCACGCAACCGCGCAAATTCGGTCATTGCCGCGGCATAATCCTCGTCACGCAGAAGTGGCAAGGCCTTGTGCCGGACATCAATGAGCGCCTCATACAGCTTGCGTTCTTCTTCCAGGCTCAGAAGATCAGCGGAAACGTCCGCTTTATAGGACGTATCGTCCTTTTTCTCTTCGATGCGCAGGATGTTTGACGCACGCTTGTATCCGGCCATCAGGTTGACGCCGCTTTCACCAGAGACAAAATCGGAAAGCGCTTCAACACGGGCCAACAGGCGGACAAGATCGTCCTCGCCATCCAGGGCAAACACGGCTGACACCAGATCATGGCGCACACCCTGTTCACGCAGATGGACTTTGAGGCGGTCTGCAAAGAAGGCCAGAAGGTCTTCAACCGCCTCGTCACGACGAATATTTGCCGGGTACTGGGAAACTGCAAATGCAAACAGACGCCGCAACGGCAAACGCAATTCGTTTTCCAGAACCAGACGAATGACACCCAATGCCGCACGACGCAAGGCGAACGGGTCTTTTGAACCGGTCGGCTTTTCATCAATCGCAAAGAACCCGGCAAGGGTATCAAGTTTCTCAGCCAAGGCGAGTGCCACCGAAACCGGTGCCGTCGGGCACATGTCCGACGGGCCGGCCGGTGCATAATGCTCGGCAATAGCATTGGCGACTTCCGGGGCTTCGCCGTCATTTTCGGCGTAATATTTCCCCATCAGTCCCTGCAGTTCGGTGAATTCAAACACCATCTGCGACACCAGATCGGCCTTGCCGATTTCTGCTGCGCGGTCGGCCAGTTTGACATCACAGCCCGGAATTTCCGCAGATACTTCACGCGCAAGACCGCGCAGGCGCAGAACACGCTCTGCCAGCGACCCAAGCTTGGCATGGAAGACGATGTTATCAAGTTTCGGCAGACGCGATTGCAGCGTCACTTTCCGATCCTGATCCCAGAAGAACTTGGCATCATGCAGACGTGCGCGCAAAACACGCTCGTTCCCGGCGATGATTTTGGCGTTGTTGTCTGCGGTAATCATGTTTGAAACCGTGATGAAGCGCGCGGCAAGCTTGCCCGCCTTGTCTTCGACCACGAAATATTTCTGATGTTCACGCATCGAGGTTTCAAGAACCTCACGCGGGATATCCATGAACTGGTCATCAACCTTGCCCATGACCGGAACCGGCCATTCGACCAGACCACAGACTTCTTCCAGAAGACCATTGTCTTCCAGAAGCGCAAAGCCCTCGGACGCGGCAAGTTTTTTCGCCCCCTCAAGGATGACCTGCTTGCGCTCTTCACGGTCCAGCATGACCTTGGCTGCACGCAGCTTTTCCTTGTATTCGGCGGCGTTTGATACGCTGAATTCAGCCGGGGCAAGGAAACGATGGCCGCGGGTGGTATCGCCTGCGGTAACCGGACCGTAGGTGACCGGAATAACCTTGCCATCAAACAGGCACAGAATGCGGTCAAGCTGACGCACCCAACGGATTTTCTGATCTGCCCAGCGCATGGATTTCGGCCAGGGCAGTTTGTTCATCGCATCTTCGATGATGTCCTTGATGACTTCGGACGCCGCACGGCCTTTTTGTTCGACAATAGCAAACAGGAAGACGCCCTTTGGCGTTTCGCGTTTTTCGCACTGATCAAGGGTGACACCATTGCCCGCAAGGAAGCCATTGATGGCCTTTTCGGGGGCATCAGCACGCGGACCACGGCGTTCTTCGCGCAGGTCTGGCTGTTTTTCCGGCAGACCATCGACAATCAGGGTCAGGCGACGCGGGGTCACCAACGCTTCGACCTTATCGAAACCAAGGTCGGCGGCCTTCAGGCCATCGGTAACCAGTTTGGTCAGGTCTTCGGCGGCACGTGCCTGCATGCGGGCCGGGATTTCTTCGGAGAACAGTTCAAGCAGCAATTCGGCCATGACTTAAGCCTCCTCATTCAGATGGCCACGCGACCGCAGCCACGCTTCGCAGCAGGATTTCGACATGTCACGAACACGGCCGATATAGGCTGCACGTTCGGTCACGGAAATCACGCCGCGCGCATCAAGGAGGTTAAACAGATGGGATGCCTTCATGGCCTGCTCATAGGCCGGCAGGGCCAGACCGCGTTCGATATTCACCGCACATTCGGCCTGCGCATCCTTGAAGTGCTGGAACAGCATTTCGGTGTTCGCGACTTCAAAGTTATAGGTCGACTGTTCTTTTTCATTCTGAAGGAACACGTCGCCATAGGTCACGCCATTACCGTTGTAATCAAGGTCGTAGACGTTTTCGACGCCCTGAATATACATCGCCAGACGTTCCAGACCATAGGTCAGCTCGACCGGGACCGGATTACATTCAAAACCACCGACCTGCTGGAAATAGGTGAACTGGGTGACTTCCATGCCATCAAGCCACACTTCCCAGCCAAGGCCCCATGCGCCCAGCGTCGGGCTTTCCCAGTCATCCTCGACAAAGCGGATGTCGTGGGCCATCGGGTCAATGCCCAGATGTTTCAGCGAGCCAAGATACAGATCCTGCGAATTCGCCGGTGACGGCTTCATCAGCACCTGGAACTGGTAATAGTGTTGCAGACGGTTCGGGTTCTCGCCGTAACGACCATCGGTCGGGCGACGGGACGGCTGCACATAAGCTGCATTCCAGGTTTCCGGACCCAGCGCGCGCAAGGTCGTCGCGGTGTGGAAGGTACCGGCACCGACTTCCAAGTCATAAGGCTGCAGGATGACACAACCCTGATCGGCCCAATAGCTTTGCAGTCGAAGAATGATTTCCTGGAATGAAGGGGGACGTTGCGACCCGTCGAGCGCCATGGCGCGAACTCTCTATTTCTGTTGTCTGTAAATTTAGTGCGGCAAGCTACCGCCCTGCCCCCGCGCGGTCAAGAAGGCAAAAGCCCTGAGACGCGCTGAATTTGCAACCCTTGTATCTCGCCCTTCGCGATCATGCCGCATTGCAACAACATTGATCCTCGATTATCGGGAAAAATCCAAGACAAATTCGCGCGGATTGCCCCAAAGTCGAATGCCGCAGAGGCACTTTGATCAGAACCCGGCTTTTATCGCTGAAACGGCTTAACCATCGCAGCGATGCGCATTGCCTTCGGCATGGTAGACGCCGCAATGTGGGCATTTTTCCAGTTCATGGGCAATCGGCTTGGTTTGCTTTTTCTTTTCCTGGCCGGTTTGCTTGGGCTGTTCGTTGCTTGAAACCTGTTTGCCGCGATTAAACAGCTTGAAGCCTTGCCAGACGACAACGATGATCAGCGCGGTGAAGAGGATTTTCGAAAAACTCAGCATATCAGGTCCCAAAGCACGGATTTATCTGCGCCATCTGTCGCAAGCATGTCGTTCTTATATTGAAGTTTGACCGAATTAGAAACCGGGCAATGCCATAGGGTTGCGCAAAAGGGTATCGGTTTGCGGCAAATAGGCCCCGCCCTCATCGTGCAAAACGATCCCGCGCCGCATGGTTAATGGCGATGCAACGCCTTTACGCGCCGAGACAATCACACGCAAGGGCGCGTCGGCATCCGCCTTGCTCCAGATCGGATAAACCGTCATATCACCAGCGCGGCCATGCAACAGACCAATGATCCGGTCCAAATGGTCCGCACGGTGTACTAGCGTAATCCGTCCCTTTTGCCGCACCATCTTAAGACAAAAGGCAATCCAGTCCTTGAGGTCTGCAGTGCCTTCCTGATGGGCCTTCGCACGGCTTTCATTGCTGGGCCGCGTACCGCCGGCATAATAGGGCGGGTTGGAAATGACCTGATCAAAGCTTTCAGCCACCAGTGGCAGGCGACCATCATTGATGTCGCCATGGATTGGGGTCACACGCACCGCCAGATCATTTTCCATCACGTTGCGGCAAAACAGCGCATAGAGATCGTCTTGCAGCTCCACACCGGTCACCTTCGCCGTTTCAAGACGACGGGCAACGCAAAGCCCGGCTGTGCCGACCGCCGCACCGACATCAAGGATCTTTTCGTCACGACGGGAATTGATCGAAACCGATGCCGCCAGCAACACAGCATCCACCGCCGCCCGATAGCCGTCGACAGGTTGCTTGAGCACCACCGACCCGCCAAGAAGAAAATCATGGCTGATGCGTTCTTCGGGGAAGTGGGGCACTTCAATGCGTGTGGCTGCATTCACCATCGATTGTCCTGATCTGTCGTTTTGATCTGATTGACCTGTTACTCGGACGTCATCGCGTCCGACGCATCACGCTTTGCGTTATGCTCATCCAGTTCGCGTCTGGCAACATCAAGAACGTATTTCGCACGACTTTCCGCATCACCATCCACCATCAGACGCCGTGGCAAGGCACCGATAGAACCCTCGATAATGCTGGCGTGGTAGTCAAAGATGTGGCTGTCGATGCCCTCATCGGCCAACACAGCCTGTGCCCAGCTCAGTTCGATGGGATCGTTACTGCGAAAAAGTTCGATCATCTGCATTTTCCTTCAAACTTTGATCTGGTCTTGCATACGTTCTGAAATAAGAAGAAATCCAAAAAACGATAATATCTCTATAATGTAGGCGTTTGTGGCGATGGTTTTCAAAAGCTGTGCGATAAAACTGTGAATTGCCAACGATCAGGCGTGTGTCTGCACCGCATTTGTCCACTTGACCACAACAGCTTGGCCTATCTATGTTGAGGCCGCCTGCTGTTATTTGCAATCTTCGCCCACGCAGGCAGCGAAGATGCCATTTGAGAAGTCGGAATACAGCGTGATCAATACCGCACCGCAGCCAAAGACTCAGCCGAGCCTTGATTCACTGGTCAACCTCGTTGATGGCGACATGAAGCGCGTCAATCAGGTAATCATCGACAACATGCACAGCGAAGTCGCCCTGATTCCGCAATTGGCCACCCATCTTGTCGCGGCCGGCGGCAAACGCATGCGCCCGATGCTGACACTGGCATCGGCACGTCTTTGCGGGTATGGCGACGGACCGCATGCTGTGGACCTTGCGGCCTGCGTTGAATTCATTCACACCGCGACCCTTCTGCACGATGACGTGGTCGATGAAAGCCAGCTGCGCCGTGGCCAAGCATCGGCCAATGCCCTGTTTGGCAACGAGGCCAGCGTTCTGGTCGGTGACTTCCTGTTTGCGCGCGCCTTTGTCGTGATGGTCAAAACCGGGTCGCTGCGCGTTCTTGATATTCTGGCACAGGCATCTGCCGTCATTGCCGAGGGCGAAGTTCTTCAACTTTCGACCGCCAATGACATGGGCACGTCCGAAGAGGCCTATCTGGAAGTCATCACGGCGAAAACCGCTGCCCTGTTTGGCGCGGCATCGCAGATTGGTGCGGTCATTGCCAACCGGTCGGCCGAAGATGAAGAAGCCCTACGTCTGTATGGCATTTACCTTGGCACCGCCTTCCAGTTGATTGACGATGTTCTGGATTATTCCGCCCATCAGGCAACCCTTGGCAAAACCGTTGGCGATGATTTCCGCGACGGCAAGGTGACACTTCCGGTGATCATTGCCTATGCCAATGGCGATGAAGACGAAAAGGCCTTCTGGCGTCGCTGCATGGAAGATCAGGACTTCCAGGATGGCGATCTGGATCGTGCGCAAACGCTGATCCGCAAGTATGATGCACTCGATGCATCGATGGATCGCGCCCGCGAATTCGGCGAAAAGGCGATTGCCACCTTGTCCCGCTTTGACGATGGCGCGATCAAGGATGCAATGGTCGAGGCAGTCGAGTTCTGCATTTCGCGCCCATACTAATCGATATTCCCGTTGCGCATGCCGGGGTCACACCCGGGCGGCGCAAAAATATCTTGCGTCGCCTGCGATAAACCATTATCACCCGGCTTCGCAGAATGACGGAGCGTAGCTCAGCCTGGTAGAGCACTGTCTTCGGGAGGCAGGGGTCGGAGGTTCGAATCCTCTCGCTCCGACCATCATTCAAAGGCCCTGAAACGTTTATACGTTTCGGGGCCTTTTGCGTTTCAGTCAAAGAAGTGTCGCGCCCTCATCACCTGCAGAGGCAGGATTTTCAATCGCTTGTTAAACTGCCCGTCCTGCGCACGCCCACACTGACATTTTTTCCGCCAAAACGACCGGTTTATGCTTGATCCACGCCAAAAGAAGAGATAAACCTCCGCCCACTGACGGAGCGTAGCTCAGCCTGGTAGAGCACTGTCTTCGGGAGGCAGGGGTCGGAGGTTCGAATCCTCTCGCTCCGACCATCAGTCGGGCGGTCTTTCATTGAAGGGCCGCCCGTTTTCGTTTTCAAACGATTTCTTCCCCTGTGTTACGTCGAAATGACGCCATCTGCTGCATTTGCAATATCGCAAGACAGCATCATTCGCCTGGATTGCAGCAACAATCGCCCAGACATGCCCCCGGCGTCACACAGAATCCCGGACACGAATCCCCCCACAATAATTAGGGTGATAAAACCAAAATCCCCTAAGCCGCGACGATCATGCAGCTTTTTGACCCCGAATTTTCAAACGGCATGAATGAACGCCAAATGCGCATTCCCGTGCGGAATTCCTGCTTTCCACGCCTGACACGAAGTTTTCTTTTTGCACTGCAAAAGGATATTTTCTTTCGCAAACGGTGAAACAAACTTGCTCATCCTTGCGAAATACGCTTATGCTTCGCCCTGCAACATAAAAATCGGGGAGAATACCACCCAATAATAAAAGCAAAAGGTGGTGGTCGGCCTCACGTGGTATTACCAATTTCGGACTTCTTAGGGAGGAAGACGAATGACTTTTTCTAAAATGCTTAAATCCGCAACTTGTGCGGCCGTTCTTGCTGCGGTCGCGGTTGCGGCAGTACCTTCTGATGCGGATGCCCAGGATCGCGTTCGCTGGAAAATGGGCTCGACCTATCCGGGCAGCCTGACCCAGCTTGGTACGCTTGGCAAACGCGTCGACGAGAAGATCGACCAAGTTTCTGGCGGCAATATCAACATCAAATTCTATGAGCCGGGCGCACTTGTGCCGGCACTGGAAGTTTTCGATGCGGTTTCGACCGGCTCGATTGATGCGGCCTTCTCCACCCCGGGTTACTGGGCAGGTAAGGTTCCGGCCCTTCAGCTTTTCGGTGCCGTTCCGTTCGGCCCGCAGGCAGGTGAATATCTGGCATGGGTCAAGTTTGGCGGTGGCCAGGAAATCTTTGACAAGCTTTATGCCGAACATGGCATCAAATCGCTGTTCTGCGGCCTGATCGCACCGGAAGCATCGGGTTGGTTCTCCAAGGAGATCAATTCGCCGGAAGACCTTAAGGGTCTGAAAATGCGCTTCTTCGGTCTTGGCGCGAAAGTGATGGAAAAACTTGGTGTTTCCACCCAGCTTCTGGCCGGTGGCGACATCTATCCGGCACTTGAACTTGGCACGATTGACGCGACCGAGTTCTCCATGCCGGCGATTGACTTGAAACTCGGCTTCCACCAGGTCGCGAAGTACTACTACTTCCCGGGTTGGCATCAGCAGTCGACCCTGTTCGATCTGATGATGAACAAGGAAAAATGGGATGCGCTTTCCGATACCCAGCGTGCCCAGATCGAGTCCGTCTGTAACGACAACCTTGCATATGGCTTTGCAGAAGGTGAAGCGATCCAGTTCGACGCCCTGAAAGAACTTCAGGAAAAAGGCGTGAACATCAAGAAATGGTCGCCGGAAATGCTTGATGCCATGCGTGGTGCCTGGGAAGAAGTCGCAGCCGAACTTTCAGCTGAAGATGCGAACTTCAAAATGGCTTACGAAAGCCTCCAGAGCTTCCGCGAAAACTACAAGATCTGGAAAGACATCGGTTATCTCGATTAATCCAACAGGTCTGAACGACTGTTAAGTCAGTCGACAAAAACAAGTCTCGGCAAGGCCGGGTGCTCCGTGCCCCGGCCTTGACCGCGATAAGAAGACCCGGGAGACCTTCTATGGAAGCGCTACTGAAATTTAGTGACATCATCGATGCCATCGTGACCCGTGTGGGAAAGTGGGCAAGCCTGCTTGCGATACCATTGATGATCGTCATCCTGTACGACGTGATCCAGCGTAAATTTGGCGGTCAGGGATCCATCAAGCTCCAGGAGCTTGAATGGCACCTGCATACCGGCCTGTTTATGTTGTGTTTCGGCTTCGCCTATATCCGCGATGCACATGTTCGTATCGAACTTATCCGCGACAACCTTCGCCCCCGTACCCGCGCGATTGTCGAGATGATCGGCGGCATCATTTGCGTGCTGCCATTCTGTGCTTTGGTGCTGTATTTCGGGTTTGATTTTGTTGCCCGTTCCTTTGAAAGCGGCGAAGTATCGGCTTCAACAACGGGTCTGACCCATCGCTGGATCATCAAATCAACCATTCCCATCGGCTTTGGCCTTCTCGCCATGGCGGGGCTTTCGATCTTCCTGAAATGCTTCGTCTATGTCTTTGGCCCGACCAACCTGCACAAGCGCGCAGGCTATTACGTCGGGACCCACCATCTTGAAGAACTTGGCACTGCCAAGATCAAAGACTGAGCGGAACGGGGATAATTCCAAATGGATAACTTCTATATCGAAGACTGGTTTCCGCTGTTCATGTTTGCCTCGCTCGGCATTCTTGTCTTCACGGGACTTCCGGTTGCTTTCGTCATTTCCGGCATCGGGATCGGCTTTGGCTTCCTGGGCATGGCCTATGACGTTTTCTCGTTTATTGAATTTTTCAATATCGTTTCACGTATCTGGGGCGGCATTTCCGAAAACATGGTGATGGTTGCCGTGCCGATGTTCATTTACATGGGCACGATGCTTGAAAAAAGTGGTGTTGCAGAAGACCTTCTGGAATGCCTCAACATGCTGCTGCGTAAAGTGCCGGGCGGTCTCGCCCTTTCGGTGACACTGATGGGCACCATCATGGCGGCGACCACCGGTATTATTGGCGCATCGGTTGTCATGATGACCTTGCTCGCCCTGCCGGTGATGATGCGTCGTAACTATGACCCGTCACTGGCCACCGGGACTATTGCGGCATCGGGTACGTTGGGTATTCTGATCCCGCCATCAATTATGCTGGTTCTGATGTCCGACCTTCTGTCGGTATCGGTTGGTAACCTGTTCCTGGCGGCGATCCTTCCGGGTTTGATCCTGGCGGGTCTTTATACCGTCTACATCTTTGTGCGTTGCCAGTTAAATCCGTCGCTTGCCCCGCCGCTTCCAGAAGGCGAAGCGATCCATGGCAAGGATCTGGCGATGATGGTGGTGCGCAGTTTCGTGCCGCCAGTGTTCCTGATCGTTCTGGTTCTGGGCTCGATCTTTGCCGGTTTCGCCACCCCGACCGAGGCCGCAGGCGTTGGTGCGGTTGGCGCGACCTTCCTTGCACTGGTCAAGGGGCGCCTGAAATGGCCGGTCCTTAAGGATGTTTGTGAACGTTCGGCACTGACCGGCGCGATGCTGTTCTTCCTGTTTGCCGGTGCGACGGTGTTTTCCTATGTGTTCCGTTCGCTGGGCGGTGATGACTTGGTGATTGACCTTGTCGAAGGTGCAGGTTTGGGGCCATGGGGCATCTTGCTTTTGCTGATGCTGATCGTCTTTATCCTTGGCTTCTTCTTTGACTGGGTCGAGATCACCCTGATTGTGCTGCCGATCTTTGCACCGGTCATCGCCCAGCTTGATTTTGGGCATCACCTTGACATCGGCGGCCTTGAAGCCACCGAGGCACAGGTACTGACCTGGTTTGCGGTCCTTGTGGCGGTGAACCTGCAAACAAGCTTCTTAACGCCACCGTTTGGGTTTGCCCTATTCTATCTCAAGGGTGTGGCGCCGAAATCCATCACCATCCAGCAGATCTACAAAGGCATCATTCCCTTCGTACTTCTGCAGGTTCTGGGTCTTATCCTCGTGATGTACTTCCCGGAACTGGCACTTTGGATGCCCAATACGCTGCTTGAATAGCGTGGCGTTTGGATAGTAAGTGACAAAGGGCGCTGTCGGCATGGCAGCGCCCTTTTTGTTTGGGCAACGACGGTCCAAAGGAAAACCGCCCGGATTACATATCGGGCGGTTTTGAATTCAAGATCATCGTGCTGACAGGCGAAATCAGTGATGCAAGGCCCGTTCACCCGGAAGCTGCAACATACGGCCCATCAGATAATCGACGTCATCTGAATCAAACTCGACACCAAGATCACCATACTGGGTCAGGACCCGTTCGATCATCCGGCGGGAATAGCGTTCCTTGTCATGTTCTTCACCGTCAAAGGAAGTCTCGCGGGCAACTTCAATCGCCGCACGAACACCGGGGAAGAAATGTTCTGGCATGCCGGCCTTGTTATAGATCGCTTCAAGACCGAACGGACCACTGTCATGAATAAGAATACGGGTATTGATCAACGAGACACCGGCACGTTTCGCCAAGGCGGCCTCGAAGAAGGATACATCGCCCATGCAAAGTGCACGCAGGATCAGACCGCTTGTCAGACGCTTGTTGTTATAAAGATGTTCGACAAGCAGTTCGACATCGCGTTCCTCAACCCCATCACCAAGAAGCCCGATGGTCGCGCTTTCCTGTGACTGGGTCATCACGGCGTTAACGATCCCTTCCGGGATGTGACCGCGTGAAATCAGTTGCGACCGCATCCGTTCGGACACCAGCGTCACCATGCGTTCAGCAATCGTGATCGGCAGATGATTGCGTTCGATCATCGGTTTCTGGATGCGTTCATTGTCGCCGAAATCATCAACGACCTTTTGCAGGGAAACTTCGCTGATTTCGGCACCCTGGTTTGACATCAGGTCGACCATCACGTCTTCATGGCCGATATCGACCAGCGTTGCCGAAACGACTTCGGACACATATGACCGCGAGGCGATCGCACGCTGCTTTTCGACACTGTCGGCATTGTCACCGATGATGTCGACAAGGTCGTCGTCATTGAGAACTTCGGAAAATTCAAGAACCGGAAGCGCGACCTCGTCCACATCGCGGGCCAGCGTCGCGGCAACGTCGTGCGGCACCAAAGGCGTCTGGGCAAGGTTTTTGGCAAGAGCCTTGCGCACGCGGACTTCCGCGTCACGGATCATCAGACGGAAAATATCTTCGGCCAAAACACGTTCGCTGTCAGTCAGGGTCTCGGTCGTGAATTCACGACTGATCTTGTCGGCCGTGTCCGCGCGATTTTCCCCTGACGGGTCCTGAACCAGCTTGCTCAGATCTTCTTTGGTGATACGTGGCAATAGATATCTCCTGGCACGCTTCTCATATGGCTGCCAAATTTCTGCGCAACATTATACTTCTGGCAGGAATTCGACAAACATATTTTCCATAGTTGGGGCACAAGGTCCTGATTTTCAACCATCCTGTTGATCAATTGTCGAACCGGGATATTCCCGGTCTCTGATGGATTTCATCAAACCTTCTGCCACAATGGCAAAAACACACTATTTCAGTCTTAAGCCTTACACCAGCAATCAGAAGCATCTGAAATCTGGCAAATTTCGACAGCTCAGTCCAAAAATTGACTAAACTCAAATTTTTCACCATCACACTATGATAGATCTGGTTACCAGTTTTTGAAGATCAAGCGATCTTGTACTTGTTCGACGCATAACAATATCCCGCGTTGACCTTGCGTTTACCCACAGATGCGCCAGAAAGTGGTGCATTGTCCCGATCACCGGGAACATCGAACTAAGAGAGAGGCTCAATAATGACGTTTTCGCGCAAACTGGTTCTCGTTGCCAGCTCCATCGCCTTCCTGTCTGCCGCCCCTGCGATTGCTGGTGATGCGGAAAAAGGTGAAAAACTTTTCAAGCGCTGTGCTGCTTGCCACAGCCTTGAAGCTGGTGTGAACAAGGTCGGCCCAAGCCTTGCGGGTTCGTTCGGTCGTGAATGCGGCACGGTTGAAGGTTTCAAATACGGCAAGGGTTATCTTGCAGCCTGCGAAAAAGGCTTTGTTGCTGACGAAGCGTTCCTGACCGATTACCTCAAGGATCCGTCTGCGAAACTGAGCGAAATCGCAGGTTCCAAGGAACGTTCCAAAATGGCGTTCAAACTCAACAAAGATGAAGATGTTGCCGACATCATCGAGTTCCTGAAAGCTCAGTAACACTTTCACGATCTCGCAATACGAAATGGCCGGAGCAACATGCCCCGGCCATTTTTGTGATTTGCACTCTGTTTACAATCTCTGGCAATGAGTCCTGGATATTCCAGATACCTGTTGCGCAAGCGTGCTATGCCGCCTCGCGCCGACGCAGAAGTTCTTCGCCGACCGAACGCATCTGCTCCACCGTTGCGACATCCAGGGTCGCGGTAACTTCAAGATCACGATCTTCATAGACGTCACGGTCAGGGTGTTTTTGCGCCCAGTCGGCCACCGCCTGATCGCGTTCGCGGATCAGCTGTTCAATCTGTGGCCGGAAAAGCACCATCATGCCCGACACCCAACGGTTGACCGGCCAGGACGGCTGGGCATGGTCGATGACAAAACCATCAAGCATGCCGATGACGTCTTCGGCGTCATACCAGACTTCACCGGTAACCCAACGGTTGGTGGTAAACAATCGCTGGCAAAAGCCAAACTCATCCATCGAAAACGCGATCAGGTGCGAAAGTGCGTCGTTCGGCCCCTCGGGATAGGCGAAACCGTCGATCTGTTTGGGTTTGCAGCCATCGGGCATGCCGCGCGGACGCATGAAGGTATGGAAATGTCCGTGCTCGTCCCAGTCCCGACGTTCTTCCTTGGGATGGGCATGATAATAGAACTGCGCATGTGACTGGCGATCATAGACATCGCCTTCGGGGTAGTGGTTCCATTCATAGAACGTCCCCGACCCCTTGATCAGTTCACCGACGATGTTATCGCCCGTCGCAGTCAAAACGCGGTGACATTCCATAACATCGCGTCCCGCGGCCAACATCTTTTCAAGCTGATCTGTCGGGATAGACGCCAAATCGAGTTTGTCTTCAGTCATTTCTTTACCAACATCGTTGCGATCCACCCTTTATTCCTGTTGCACAGAATAAGGCGGTTTGCGACCGATCACGCCAATAAACCCCTTTCAACAGTTAGTGATTTGATGGCGCTTTGCAACAATCGCCTCGGGCGATCAGTGATCGCGCATCACCCGAAAACCAATCAGGATGTGCTTGAGATATTCCGGGCGGGCGTGACGGGCTGCCGGGCGACAAACCCCGCACCCGCGATCATCCCATGATCCGCCCTTAACTGTCCGATAGCCCGGTTGGGAAGATGAAGACGTCCATTCAAACACCTGCCCGACACCGTCAAGCACACCATATGGCCCGGCTTCGAACTGGCCGACAGGCATGGTATCAAACGGTCCGCTATCGGCACTGTTCAGGCGGCTTGCATCGAAAATATTTCCCCAAGGGTAAAACGTACCATCCGGGCCGCGCGTCGCCTTTTCCCAATAAAGCTCGTCGGGCAAGTGCCAGCTTTCACCCGTCTTTTCGCTCAGCCAGCGGGTATAGGCGTTGGCATCCTGCCACGACACCAGAACGACCGGATGATTGCCACGCCCGCGCGGGGGACGACCATCATTCCAAAGGAACGGCACGATGGTGTCATAGTTATAAATCAGCCCCTGACGTTCCCAGTCTTCCTGACTGATCGTTGGTGCGGGATGGCCGGTTTCTTCGACAAAAACCGCATACTGGTCATTGGTTACCGGCGTTTTGCCGATATCATAACCCAAAAGATGGACGCGCCATTTATCGGCTTCGAGATCATACCAACGGTTACGGCGGCTGATATCGTGGCCATAGACCTGCTCGTCAATCTGATAGGCATATTGCCGTTCGATTGAATCAGATCCCTGCCAGAACCAGCCAGACGGAATGTCGATCGTCTCGGGGATTCCATTACCTGCCGCCTCTGCGTTTCCCGCAAGGCCAACAACGCACGCAACAGCGCAGAACTTCCAGATTTCTGCGATACGATCCCCGACTATCATACAAACTTCCGTCCTGATGGGCGGTGCGGCTCACGCTTTATTCAAACGAAACCCCAACTTATGCCCCCTTTATAACTGACCCCAAGATGCTGAACTTTTGCCGCACTTTCAATCGGTTTGACAGTTTTCAACCGGTATTTGTGACATGCATTTTATCTAATGGGCTTCTAATCAGTTGTAGGCAAACACCTTTTTGAACACGACGGTCTCACACAACAGTGAAACCATGTGACGCCGCTTCGGTGAAGAATTGGATCATAGTGCGCTTACCGATGGGCGACGGAACGCCCCGGATTGAACTTACCGGATCTTCAGAGAGGCACGACATGACCAAGAAATCCATGACTTTCGCACAAAAGGCACTCATCCCGGCGATGGCAATAGGCACCAGCCTTGCCATGGCAACACCGATGGCGATGGCGGCCCCGCTTCCGGCACCGACCGCCGAAGTGGCAAGTTGCGCACCCTGCAGCCCATGTGCAGCCAATCCTTGCGCCGCAAACCCGTGTGCTGCGAACCCGTGTGCCGCCAAAAAAGTGGTTAACCCGTGCAGCCCGTGTGCGGCAAACCCGTGCGCAGCTAATCCATGTGCTGCGAAAAACCCGTGCGCGGCCAATCCGTGCGCAGCTAACCCTTGCGCCGCAAAGTAAATACCTGATCCGTCCCAACAGCAACGGGGGCGATGCATCTGCATCGCCCCCGTTTTCTATTCAAGCAGAAAGGCCGTCAAACCCTACTCGCGAACGACCATCACCGAGCAATCGGCATGGCGCACAACGCGCGCAGCATTCGGCCCCAGAAGATAATCCTTCAGTTCCGGGCGGTGGGAGCCGATCACGATCAGGTCGCAATTGGTTTTCTTCGCGATCTGAAGGATGACCTCGTAAACCGTTCCCTGGCCCACGATGTGCTGCACCTTGATGTCTGACGGAATATGTTCAGCCACAAATTGGTGGAGACGTTCGTTATAGGCTTCAAGAACCTTGGTTTCGTAGCCCTTCGGGAAGAATTGACCAACCATCGACATTCCAACCGTGGGCACCACGGTCAGAACATGCAGGCGCGCACCAAAGCTTTGCGCCTGCTTGATCGCAACCGGTACGGCCTTCTTCCAGGAAGACTCATGATCAAGATCTACTGTGACCAGAATATCCTTGTACATGTTCAATCTCCCAGTCAGGCCGTACCAAGCGCGTCTTCACTGCGCTTGCGTCGGCGTTGAAGAACAATGATCCCACCCAGCAACAGGAAGGCCGGGATAAAGAAGACTTCCTTGGCCGGACGATCAGCCTCGACCTTTACCGCGGTGATTTCAAAGTCGAAATCAAGCCCGGCTTTCTCGGCCGGACCGGCAAAGACCAGATCGTCGATATAGATACGACCATCTTCATTCCGGATACCGATACCGGCGTGATAAAGGCGATCCTCACCCGCACCTGCCGGACCAAGCGGCAGCATCACGGATTTGGAAACCTCATCCCCTTCGATGCTGATGCCTTCGACATCCAGAAGGATGTTGGATTCAGGCGGCATGTTGGCGGCATCTTCGACAATGGTTGTCGCCGGAAGGTTTTCGTAAGGCGGCGCAATCATGTCGAGCCAAAAACCCGGACGGAACAAGGTGAACGCGATCAACAGCAGTGCCGCACTTTCCCACAGCTTGGACCGGGCAAAGAAATACCCCTGCGTCGCTGCGGCAAAGACCAGCATGGCGATTGTCGAAACAATGATCACCATCACCACATCCAGCGGATGATCCAGACCGATCATCAGAAGTTGCGTGTTGAACAGGAACAGGAACGGCAGGACGGCTGTGCGCATTGAATAGAAGAATGCCACCACCCCGGTCTTCATCGGATCAGCCCCCGATACGGCGGCAGCAGCAAAGGATGCCAAACCGACCGGCGGGGTCACATCGGCCATGATGCCGAAATAGAAGACAAACAGGTGAACCGCGATTAACGGCACGATCAGTCCGTTTGCCGCGCCAAGTTCGACAATCACCGGTGCCATCAGGCTGGAAACCACGATGTAGTTTGCCGTGGTCGGAAGCCCCATGCCAAGGATCAGGCTGATCACGGCGGTAAAGATCAGGATCAGCATCAAATTGCCGCCCGAAATCAGTTCGACGAATTCAACCATCACCTGACCGATACCGGTCAGTGACACCGTGCCAACGATGATACCGGCGGCGGCCGTTGCCACACCAATGCCGATCATGTTGCGGGCACCGGTGGCAAAACCGTCAATCACGTCGATCAAGCCAAGCTTAAGGTCGTTGGAAACATTGCGGCTTTTGCGGAAGATGCCCTTGGCAGCATGCTGGGTCAGCATGATGAAGATCATCAGAACCGTCGCCCAGAAGGCCGACAGCCCCGGTGATTTCAATTCAATCATCAGGAACCAGACCAGAACCACAACCGGCAGCAGATAATGCAAACCAGCCTTGGCGGTTTCACCCAAAGCCGGCAATTCGACCACCGGCTGGTTGGGATCATCCATTTCAAGATCGGGATATCTTGCCGCGTAATAAAGCCCTGCCAGATAAATCGCAGCACACTCGAGTGCGACAATCCAACCAACGGCATCACCAAATAGCTGCTTCTGGAAGACAATGGCGTAGTAAACCAGCCCCGAAAGCACGACGAGTGACAGCACGAACAGAAGCGATCTGATCAGCGTTTGACCAAGGGTCGAGGTCACCCGTTTCGGCAGGCCCTTCATGTTCGCCTTAAGTGCCTCAAGGTGAACAATGTAAATCAGTGCGATATAGGAAATCGTTGCGGGCAGGAAGGCATGCTTGATGACTTCCGGGTACGGAATGCCGACATATTCCACCATCAGGAAGGCCGCAGCCCCCATCACAGGCGGCATGATCTGACCATTGACCGAGGATGCGACTTCCACCGCACCGGCCTTCTCACCCGAGAAACCAACGCGCTTCATTAGCGGAATGGTAAAGGTACCGGTCGTCACAACGTTGGCAATCGAGGACCCTGAAATAAGGCCGGTCATCGCCGATGACAAAACAGCGGCCTTTGCCGGGCCACCACGCATGTGACCAAGGGCGGCAAATGCAACCTTGATGAAATAGTTGCCGGCACCCGCCTTATCGAGAAGCGATCCAAACAGCACAAACAGGAACACAAAGCTGGTTGATACGCCAAGCGCGATACCAAACACGCCCTCGGTGGTGATCCACTGATGCGACATCGCCTTGGAGAAGCTCGCCCCGCTCCATTGCAGAACATCTGGCACCCACGGTGCATTGCCAAAGAAGACATACGCCAGGAACACCATCGCAACGATCATCAAGGGCGGGCCAAGTGCGCGACGGGTTGCTTCAAGCAACATGACAAGGCCAACACCAGCTGCAACAAGATCCGCCGTAATCGGCAGCCCCGGACGATCCGAAAGTTCGCGATAGAATATGTAAATGTAAGCCGCACAAAACGCACCAACCGCAGCCAGAACCCAATCGACGATCGGAATGTAGCTACGTGGGGAATTCTTGAAGGCCGGATAGGCCATAAAGGCCAGGAAAATAGCAAATGCGAGATGGATCGACCGCGCCTCGGTCGAGTTCAAAACGCCGAAATTAAAGATAAATGGCAATGGCGAGGCCAGCCAAAGCTGGAACAGTGACCATGCAACGGCAAGCCACAACAATATCTTCGCCGTCAAACCACTTGGCTGACGGGCCCCTGTATCATTTTCCGCAATCAGGTCCTGCAGCCCCTGATCGACGGACACATTTTTCGTATTCTTGTCGTCAGTCATCACAAACTCCCGGTCACTACGAAAGCCATTTGAACTGGGGGTCCAGAAACAAAAAGCCTCCGTCGACACACACCCGGTCCCCCACGGAGTACTCCAACACCTAAATGACGGTGTTCATTTTATTCAATTTTTGTGAGCAAACCCGTCGGGCGCAAAAGAAAAACGGAGGGCGAAAAACGCCCTCCGTCCCAAGCCCGATTACATCAGGCCAGCTTCTTTGTAGTACTGAGCTGCGCCGTCATGCAGCGGAGCCGACAGGCCGTCCTTGATCATTTCTTCTTTTTTCAGGACTTCAAATGCCGGATGCAGCTTTTTGAAGTCGTCGAAGTTTTCAAAGACTGCTTTGACAACGTTGTAGACGATGTCGGCATCGGTGTTGGTCGAGGACACAAAGGTCGCACCGACACCAAAGGTCACAACATCATCCGGGTTACCACGATACATGCCGCCCGGGATGGTGGCTGCACGGTAGTACGGGTTGTCAGCGATCAGCTTTTCAATTTCCGGGCCAGCAACTTCAACCAGAACCGAATCACAGGCAGTGGTTGCTTCCTGGATCGAACCGGACGGGTGACCAACGGTGTAGATCATAGCGTCGATCTTGTTGTCGCAAAGCGCCTGGGACTGCTCAGCCGGCTTCAGTTCGGATGCCAGCGAGAAGTCATCAAGGGTCCAGCCTTTGGCAGCAAGAACGATGTCCATGGTGCCGCGCTGACCGGAACCCGGGTTACCGATGTTCACGCGCTTGCCTTTGAGGTCGTCAAAGGTCTTGATGCCGGCATCTGCACGGGCAACAACGGTGAACGGCTCCGGATGGACGGAGAATACAGCGCGCAGGTCTTCGAACGGACCCTGGTCTTCGAATTTCGAAGTCCCGTTATAGGCATGGTACTGCCAGTCAGACTGGGCAACACCCATGTCCAGCTCGCCGGTACGAATGGTGTTGATGTTGTAAACCGAACCACCCGTGGATTCGACCGAGCAACGAATGCCGTGCTCTTTGCGATCCTTGTTGACCAGACGGCAGATCGCGCCACCGGTCGGATAGTACACACCAGTCACACCACCGGTACCGATGGTGATGAAACGGTTTTCCTGTGCCGAGGCCTGACCGGCAAACAGCGAGGCGCCAGCAATCGCAGCGACTGCACCCGCTACAGCGATAAGTTTTTTCATTAGGATTCGCTCCCTTTTTACACCCTGTTATCAGGCATTCAAATGTTCGACATCGAACAACTGAATCAAACGGAAACATCAGAGAAATCAGATGTTTCGACGATGGGGATTATAGTGTCCGACTTGGCGGAATAAAACCCTATAACCCCGAAACCTCCTGACGAAATTCAGTATTTGTGCGTATTGTCCGGTTGTTTTTGCACCTCCTACCACATGGGTTGCATAATCTGGCGGGCCTGTTCACCTGTCGCGATCTTCCGCCCCATCAGGATCGAACCATCATGTGCCTGGGCAATAAGATCAGCATTGTTCGAAGCAGGCGATCCGTCAACCCTAAGGTGATTATTTTCAAATCCGATACGCGCATGACCACCCAGTCCAGCACCCGTCAGAATGCAGGCATTTTCATATGCCCCGAAAGCACACAACATCCATTCCGAGACATACGGGCTGGATCCTATAAATGGCAAAAGATCAGAAGGCTGAGACACCTGACCAGCGGTGTAACGGCCTAGCACGAACAGAACCGGGAACTTGTCACCAGGCAGAACACCAATTTCAACGAGCTGATTGAACCGCGCGACATCATCAGGCGCATAAAGGATCAGCTGCGGCGAGATCTTTGCCTCGCGCATAAATTCGAAAAACGATTTCAGCGCATTGAGGTCCGCATCGACGGGTGCAATTTCACGCACAGCGATTGATACCGCTTCTGGCAGCAGGTTTCTGATCAGTTCCATCTGCTGCTGGGCGGTATAGATGCCAACCGCCTCGGTCGTGACTTGCAACAGCATATCGTCACCAACCGATGATCTGACCTCGTTCAGCATTTCCCGATAACGACCAACATCAAGGCTGTGCTTCTGATCCTCATCGCGAACATGCAGATGCATCATCGATGCACCGGCGGCCTTGCATTCCAAAGCCGTCCTTGCGACTTCGGCTGGCGTGATCGGAATGTTTGGCAAATCGGCCTTTGTTTTGCGCGCACCATTGGGGGCGGAGGCAATCAGAAACGGTTTGTCGCCATATCCCATCACGCCAATCCCTCGGCCTTAAAGACATCATCAAGCGCACCTGCAAACATATCGACGATCTTGGCGACATCGTTTTCATCAATGATGAAGGCCGGGGCAAACAACACATGGTCACCGCGAACGCCATCAATAGTACCGCCCATCGGATAGGCCATCAGTCCGCGTGCAAAGGCCGCCTTCTTGATCTTGGCATTGATTTTAAGGATAGGATCGAACGGGTCCTTGGTTTCACGATCTGCGACAAGCTCCACCCCGCGAAACAGGCCACGTCCGCGGATATCACCAACAAACGGGTGCTGGCCCAGTTTTGCCTCAAGTGCCGCGACAAGGTTTTCCCCCTGTTTGACGACATTGGCCAAAAGGTTGCGTTCCTTGATGGCGCGTTGGGTCGCAAGTGCAGCCGCACAGGCGGTTGCATGCCCCTGATAGGTGTGACCGTGCTGGAAGAAACCCGATCCATTGGCAATGGCATCGTTGATTTTCTTTGACACAAGCACGGCACCAATCGGCTGGTAACCTGCCCCAAGCCCCTTGGCGATGGTTTGCAGATCGCCAGAAATGCCTTCCTGCTCAATCGCATGCAGGGTGCCGGTGCGGCCCATGCCGCACATGACTTCATCAAGGATCAACAACACACCATATTGATCGCAAATTTCGCGCACGCGCTTGAAGTAACCCGGCACTGGGGCAAGCGCACCCGCCGTTGCCCCGACAACCGGCTCGGCCACGAATGCCGCAACGCTTTCCGCCCCAAGCTCAAGGATCGCGGTTTCCAGTTCGTTGGCAACGCGAAGGCCATAGGCCTCTGGCGTTTCATCGTCACGCTGGTCACGATACTGATAAACAGGTGCGATGTGACTTGCGGTGATCAGAAGCGGTTCAAACTGTTTGCGCCGCCACATATTGCCACCAACCGACAACGCGCCAAGGGTATTGCCGTGATAGGATTGGCGACGGGCGATGACGTATTTACGGTCCGGCTGGCCGATTTCGAGAAAGTACTGGCGCGCCATTTTAAGGGCTGCTTCGGTGGCCTCTGACCCGCCGGAAACAAAATAGACTTTGTCGATGCCGTCGGGCGCCGATGCGACCAGTTCATCGGCCAGTTCTTCCATCGCATCGGATGAAAAGAACCCGGAATGGGCATAGGCAATCTGATCAATCTGCGCATGCATGGCAGCACGGACATCCGGATCGGAATGACCAAGGCATGACACGGCTGCCCCTCCGCAGGCATCAAGATAACTCTTCCCGTTCTGGTCAAAAATATAGATCCCCTCCCCCCTGACGGCGCGCGGCGGGGTGGATGTGCTCGTGCGGTGCAGAACACGAGTTCCGGCATTCGGGGCCGGCACAGAAGATCGGGCAGAGTTTGACGCATTGGTCATGATCGGGCGTTCCGTAAAGTGCCTAGTCTTCGAGATATGTGTCAAAGACAGCGAGTTGTTCTTCTGCAGCGGCAATCCGTTGCAGGGCCTTGGGGCCGCCCCGCGCGACCAGCAGGGCAACAAGGGCCTGCATCACGGAAAGGGCGGCGGTAAAACTTTGGAAAAACGACTGCGAGGTGTCGCGCACCACAAGTTTGCAATGCGCATCCATCGCAATCGGTGAAACATCAGAGTCTGTTACTGCGATGACCGGGCAATGCTGGGACCGGGCAAACTCAACCGCACGCACCGTATCGCGGATATAGGGTTTTGCCCCGACAGCAATCATGATGTCACGTCGCCCAATGCCACGCAGTTCATCGCCAAAAGTACCGGAATGGCCATCGACCAGGACGCCATTGTCGCAAAACAGCCGATAGGCATAGGCAAACTGGAACGCGGCCGGATATGCCGCCCCCCGCCCGACGATGAACACCTGACGGGCATTTTCAATCGCCTCGCAGGTCGCAATCATGCGTGACACAAGATCCGGCGAGTAAGCGTCGCTGATATTGTCGATTTCGGTGCGGCAAATGCTTTCAAGAAGATGCTGGTCCCGGTCGACATCATTGTCGGTCTTTTGCGTTTCGCGCGCGCGGCGGGTGTAGCTTGCGGGCTGATCAAGCAACCGGCTTTGATAATGATCCCGGAAGTCCTGCCAGGTCTCGACGCCAATCGCAGTCATCAGACGAGTGACCGTACTTGGCGGCACATTTGCTGCACGGGCCAGTGCCCGCATGGAACGCAAGGCGACATCATTTGGATGATCCAGGATATAACGCGCAGCCTTTTGCATTTGCGGACTAAGCTTTGCGTAGTCCGAAATCAGCTTTTCACGCAGATCAGTTTGCAAACCCATCACCCGGATATCCATGCCCTGTCAGGAAGACCAAGATTACGCCACAGGCAGCAGCGACACACAACACATGTTTCAAAATTTACATTATACGAAACACATGTTTCGCATCTCTGTTTCAGCCGTGGGACCGGGACATTCGGTGTGACGCCTAAAAAACATGGACTTATTAGAAAAAACTGTAAAAATAACTGAACTCACAAATGAAACCCCTGCGTTTCATACGGGAAATTAAAATGTGCCCTTTGGTGGAAACCGAGGCACCGAATCGGTCGATGTCCAATGGAAACGAAGATCATCGAGGCCCTTAATCAGGCACAGACAGGCATTGCGCTGTTTGATGCAGACGAACGGATTGTCTTTGCCAATCCGGCGTGGGAACAATTGATCTCCGGGATTGCCGAGGAAGACCTGATCTTCAATGAGACCGAACTTGCCGATGGCGGCATGCTTTCGGTGTGCTTCGTCAAGCCGCAAGTCCCTCAGTCCGAGCGGATTGAAGCGACCAGTTCCGCCAATGATGCCAAAATCGGCACCGTCATCATTGCCGATGACAGCGAAAGCAACCGCATGGTGGCGCGCCGCATTCTGCAGGCCGAGGGATATGGCATTGTCGAGGCCAGCAATGGCCAGACGGTGCTGAACATGCTCAAGCGCGGGGTGAATGCCGACCTGATCCTGATGGATGTCGAAATGCCCGATATGGACGGGCTGCACACCACCCGCCGCATCCGCCATATGAGTGGGCCGGTTTCGCGCACGCCGATCATTGCATTATCCGCCCATCAGTCACGTGACTGGAATGTCATTGCCCGCCAATCCGGTGTTGATGATTTCATCAACAAACCCATCCAGCGGCAAAAACTGATCAAAACCATGCAGGAACTGATCACCCGGCGCAGCGGCACCACAGGCGATCCGAACGCAGCCCAAAAACGCAGCAAGGGTGCGCGGATCGGTCGTCCGTATCGCCCGGAATCCCTGACCAGTCCGGTTCTCGATGTGCGTATTCTTGAACAGCTTTACACCGATGCCGGGGACGAAGGTGCGGGATGCGGTATCGAGATTTTCATCAATGAAACGGAATCCCGTCTGGTCAAGATCGACAAGGCCCTGTCAGAAGATGACATGACCACGGTCCGCAACGAAGTTCATGCGCTTAAAAGCACATCCGGGACCTTTGGACTGCGCCAGCTTTCCGAACTTTGCGAAACCACCCAATCCGTATTCGAAGACAATGATCCGGATGAAGACCGCCTGTTGTCACTCTCGCGCCAAGTGGTACAACTGGCCCCGACGGCCCTGACCGCGCTCAATCTGTATCGCAGATCACGCAGTATCAGCAGCGCTCCCCATATCTGATCCATCCAGTTCAAGCCAGATTTGCCAGACCATCAGCGCCCAGACACTAAGCGTCATATCCAGATCCTTGCCCGAAACGGCGCGCTTCCAATATGCCGTCTTGCGATCAAACGTAATGGCGACATCAGCGAAGATCGCCTCAAGAATTCGGTTCGCATCCCCCCACAGATATCGGGCGACACCCAAAAGCCACGTTGCGACAGGCGGATTAAAGCCGATCTTGTGGTGTTGAACATGCCCCGCTGGCAGGTAGGGGATTACGGCCTGACGCCACAGGGATTTTGGACCGTATTTAAGGTGTTGCTTCGCGGTAACTGCCCCCGCGATGCGCACAACATCATGCCCCAAAAGCGGCAACCGATATTCAAGCCCATGGGCCATCCCGCAACGATCCGACATCAAAAGCTGATTACCTGGAAGCGTCACATCGCGATCAAAATGCATCATCGCGTCTGTCAGGCTGCCGCGCAAATCAGGACACTGCGCAATTCTGGCATCGCATTCGGGTATCACACACCGGTTGTTCCAAACGGCAAAGGCATGATTGCGCGCCCCTGAACCGCCCGCAAGAAAGCGATGGATTTCCCGTCGAGTGCCAGCGTCATACAGCTTTGCTGTCAGTCGCCGCAAAGGTCTTGGCACGTGACGCCAATATGTCTCGTAAAACTGTGCGGCCCGATATCGCGGATAGCCGCCAAACAACTCATCCCCGCCATCGCCTGACAGACATACTTTGACATTCCCGCTCACCGCTTTTGCAAGGCAGCGCATCAGGACAATCGACGGATTGGCAAAGGGCCCGCCGACACTTTTCAAGGCCGCCACAAGCTCCTGATAGATGTCCTCTGGCTGCGTCGGGGCTGCAACGACATGCAGCTCTTGCCCGAGATGCCGACAGAGTTTTTGCGCAGCTTCCGTTTCATCAAGGGCCGGATCATCAAACCCCATCACGAATGCCTTGGGAAAATTCTGTCCACGTTCGCGCGCAATATCGCACGCCAATGCCGCGACACCCGCACTATCCAGTCCACCCGAAACCAGACATCCCACTTCGCAATCCGCATCCATCGCATCAGCAACCGATTGACGAACAGCAGACAATAGGTCGCCCGCCGTCGGTATCTGCGAAGCCTTGTCGGCCCGATATACCGGGTGCGCGATGTGGTCTGTAGAAACCTCGCCCGCGTGCCAGCGCATGAGCGTACCGGGTGGACGAAGTTTTACGGCCTCTTTCCCGGTGTCGGGTGCGGGCACAAACAGATGGGCAAGATATGTCGATTTGACTCTCTCATCCCGCACCAGCGGAGAAATTGCAGAAAACGCCGATATCTCTGACGCAAAGGCAATGTGACCGCCTGGACGGCTCAAAACATAAAGCGGTTTGATGCCCAGCGGATCACGCGCCAGCCACAGACAGGATTGCGCCACATCCCACAAGGCAAGCGCATATTGCCCCGACAAGGTTTGGAGTACCTTTGCAGGATCACTTCCCTGCCGGATTGCGTTGGACATCAATTGCAAAACAAGTTCCGCATCATTCCGGGTTTGGAATGTCAGGCCGTCGCGGGTTGCCGCCTGTATCTTGCGCTGATGTCCCGCGATATAACCGTTGAAAACCAGAACAAATCGCCCGTCCGTGCTGATAAGCGGTTGGTTGGCCTGCCCCGTCAGATCGGTGGTGGCAAGGCGTACGCAGCCAAGGGCTATCTTTCCATTTGGATCAGACCAGACACCCGAGCCGTCCGGCCCCCGATGGGCAAGTCGTTGAAGCATCGTATCGACGGCACTGTGATCGTCTGGTTGGGTTGCGCCCGCGATGCCACACATGGATGTCCTGCTTAATTCTGGTCGCTGAGGCTTTCAGGATCGGACGGTTCAGCTCCGCCCGCGCCACCGGCCAATCGACTTTGCAGGTCGCGCAGGACAAACAGCCGCAGTGCACTCGACAAATTGCCTTCGCGGTCGGTATCAATTTCGACAACCAGTTCAGCCAGCGTCATGGCGCGACGTTGAGCAATGCCGACCAATTCTTCCCAGAATGCATCTTCAAGCGAGAAACTGGTCCGGTGCCCGGCAATTGTCACTGATCTTTTACGAACGGCATCTTCCATCGGTGTTAAGGGTCCAAACTCATTCACATAATAGACCCGGTCGCCCGGATTTGTGCGGATATGCGAAGCAAAATCGCAGGAAGATCTAGATCTTTCAAGATTTTGCGACAAAATAACCCGTGCAAATCCGGGCGATCCGAAGGACAATTGATATGAGAGAAAGCCCCTGCGTCAAACCCCTTGACCGGGGATCACCCCGCTCCACAGGCTTTTCCTAGTTTTTTCTCTCATATCAATTGCCGGATCAGTTATGTGAATGAGTTTGGCCCCTTAGTCTTTAATTCCGGCGCAAAAACGACCATGATTTCAAAAGCTTTCCGCCATGATAGGGCATCGACATGAAATTCATACATCTTTCCGACCTTCACATTCTGGCGCGAAATGACGTGTCGCGTCTGCCCGATGCGGCCGCGACGCTCCGCAAGGTCATTGAAGAGGTAAACACCTATCATGCGGATGCGGAAATCTGCATCATCACCGGCGACATCACCCACCGCGGCACACCGGAACAGTATGAAAATGCTGTCGATATTTTATCTGATCTTGCCATTCCCTATCTGATTATTCCGGGCAATCACGACATCCGCGAAGCATTTTGTGATGCCTTTCCGACAACCGAAACCGACACCCACGGCTTTGTCAATTTCGGGCAAACCTTCAACGGTGTGCGTTTTGTCATGATGGACAGCATCGTTCCCGGCCACCATCACGGCACGCTGTGCGCACAACGCCTTGACTGGTTGCGCGATGAATTGACCGCGCATCGGGATACGCCAACCTTCCTGTTCATGCATCATCCGCCAATGGCAATGGGCCTACCGTTTATGGATACCATCCGCTTGGATGCCGAAGACGCACTTGGTGAAATCGTATCAAGCAACCCGCAGATCAAACATCTGTTCTTTGGCCATCTGCATCGCCCGGCGACAGGTACCTGGCTGGGCGTGCCGTTCGTTTTGGGCAACAGCACCCAGTCCGGCGAACCACTTGATTTCCGCCATGAGAAAGAAGAAGAGCTTCAGGACCCCAATCCGCTTGGACCGGGTTACGGGATTGCCTTTGCCGATGCCAAGGGCGGGCTTCGGTATCACTTCAATTTCGTGAAGTTCGATATGCAATTGTGATCAGGCGGCGTGACTGGCCTGATCCCATTCCACCAGAACAACCGGGTCACTTTCGATTTTGGCGTGAATGTCCTTGAGGCTGGCAAATTCAGCAGCACTCATCAGTTGCGACAGGGCCCAGACCGCACTGGCACGGATCAGCGCACTTTCATCTGACAGCAGATTTTCAATGCGCGGGATCAGGCGCGGTGCCTTGCTATTGCCTGCCGCAATCAGAACATTGCGCAGGAACTTCGCCCTACCAATCCGCTTGATCGGCGATCCGGTAAAGAACGCGCGAAATCCGGCGTCATCCAGATCAAGGAAATCGGCCAATCGTGGCGCCGTCAGTTCGACGCGCGGGATAAAGGCTAGTTCTTCTGTCCGGCTGGCAAACTTGTTCCAAGGGCACACGGCCAGACAATCATCACAGCCATAAATGCGATTGCCCATCGGTTTACGGAATTCCGGCGGGATCGGCCCGTCATGCTCGATCGTCAGATACGAAATGCATCTGCGCGCATCAAGCTTATAGGGGGCCGGAAAGGCATCCGTCGGACAGGCCGACAGGCATTTGGTGCACGACCCGCAATGATCGATTTCCGGTTCCGCTTCCGGGAAATCATGGGTCGTAAAAATCTCGCCCAGAAACAACCAACTGCCAAATTCGCGCGACACAAGGTTGGTGTGCTTTCCCTGCCAGCCAATTCCCGATGCCTGCCCCAACGGCTTTTCCAGAACCGGCGCGGTATCGACGAAAACCTTGACCTGTTCCGCCCCGCCCGACTGTTCAACAACCCAGCGCGCCAATTGCTTCAGGCGCTTTTTGATCAGGTCGTGATAATCCTTGTTCTTGGCATAGACCGAAATCATCGCCCGGTCGGGATGATCCAACAGTGCCATCGGATTTTCCGCCGGCCCATAATTACTGCCAAGCACAATCACTGATTTGACATCAGGCCACAGCATTTCCGGATCGCGCCGACGCGGCAAACGTTCAGGATCATTCATCCACGCCATAGAACCGTATTCACCACCCGCGACAAATTCATCAAGACGTTGCTGATTACGCGCATCAATTTTCGGACGCGCCACTCCACAGACATCAAAGCCGATTTCACGGGCTTTGGCCTGAAGCATTTCAAACGTGATATTTTGGCGCGTATTGGTGGTCATGGCATCAGTGCATTCATTCGGCCTGTTTATTCTTCGGCGCGTTATATCGCCTTACGATCATAACGCAAAAGGCCGCAACATGATGCTGCGGCCTTTTTAACAAACTCATAAACGCAGGTTCTAGCCGCGCCCGCGATAAGGGGCTACGCCCTGTTCGGGGATCCAGACACCTTCGGGGGCCGGGCCGGTCTGATAGAACACGTCAATCGGAATGCCGCCGCGCGGATACCAATATCCACCGATACGCAGCCATTTCGGATCAAGGGTTTCGACAATCCGCTTCCCGACCTTGATCGTGCAATCTTCGTGGAACGAACCGTGATTGCGGAATGAGGTCAGGAAAAGCTTCAGCGACTTGCTTTCGACCAGCCAGTCACCGGGCACATAATCGATCACCAGATGGGCAAAATCCGGCTGGCCGGTGATCGGGCAGAGGGATGTGAATTCCGGTGCGACAAATCGCACGCAGTAATCGGTTCCGGCCTGCGGGTTTTGTACGCGTTCCAGAACCGCTTCGTCTGGCGATGCCGGCTGCTTGGTGTCGCCGCCCAGCATGGTCAGGTTGTCGTAGATGGTTTGATCAGCCATGGCTTAGTCCTCGATAATCGGCACGGGATCAATGTCCCCGCCTTCCTGTCCGGCATGGAAATCGCGTGCGAAGGCGTCCATGCCGCCTTCGGCAATCGCTTCGCGCATGCCACGCATCAAGTCCTGATAATAGGCAAGGTTGTGCCAGGTCAGCAGAACCGCGCCCAAAATTTCGCCCGCCTTGATCAGGTGATGCAAATAGGCGCGCGAATATTTCGTGCAGGCCGGGCAACCACATTGATCATCCAGCGGACGATCATCATCGCGATGACGGCCGTTTTTAAGGTTCAGCGTCCCGCGATGGGTAAAGGCCTGTGCATTGCGCCCGGATCGCGTCGGCAGCACGCAATCAAACTGGTCAATCCCGCGCATCACCGCACCGACAAGATCGGACGGCTTGCCAACGCCCATCAAATAGCGCGGCTTGTTGGCAGGCAGCATATCAACGCAGAAATCAAGCGTATCAAACATGATCTGCTGGCCTTCGCCAACTGCAAGGCCCCCAACCGAGTGGCCCGGCAGATCAAGCTCAGCCAGCTTTTCGGAGCTTTCACGCCGCAGGTTTTCAAAAACGCTGCCCTGCTGAATGCCATAAAGCGCATAGCCTTCGCGGTTAACAAACGCATCCTTCGACCGCTTTGCCCAGCGCATCGACATCTGCATGCTTTCGCGTGCCTGCTGTTCGGTTGCCGGGAACGGTGTGCATTCATCAAACGCCATGGTGATGGTCGAGCCCAGCAGATGCTGGATTTCCATCGAACGTTCGGGTGTCAGGTTGAACTTGCGGCCATCGATATGGCTTTTAAACGTGACACCTTCTTCGGTGATCTTGCGCAGTTTTGCCAGCGACATGACCTGATACCCGCCACTGTCGGTCAGGATCGGCTTGTCCCAGTTCATGAATTTGTGGAGGCCACCCAGACGTGCAATGCGTTCTGCACCGGGACGCAGCATCAAATGGTACGTATTGCCCAAAAGGATTTGCGCACCCGTGTCGGCAACGTTTTCCGGCAACATGCCCTTAACCGTGGCGGCCGTTCCCACCGGCATGAAAGTCGGCGTATCAATTACGCCGTGAGCGGTGTGAATGCGCCCCAGACGGGCCTTGCCATCCTGAGCAAGCAATTCATAACGAAATTCGGTCATCGGTTCTTATGTCCGTGCATCAATTTTGTTGGCGCATTCAAGCAGGCTGCAATCGCCATAGGAATAAAAACGGTATTCGTTTTCGATGGCGTGGTTATAGGCCGCCTTCATCCGTTCAAACCCGGCAAAGGCCGACACCAGCATAAACAGGGTCGAACGCGGCAGGTGGAAGTTGGTCAGCAACATATCCACTGCGCGGAATTTATAGCCCGGCGTGATAAAGATGTCGGTCTCGGCCTCGAACGGGTCAACCACCCCGTCTTCGCGCGCCGCACTTTCGAGCAGACGCAGCGACGTGGTCCCCACCGCAACCACACGCCCGCCATTGGCGCGGGTTTCGTTGATCAGATCGGCGATTTCCTTGCTGATCGATCCCCATTCGGCATGCATTTTATGATCGTCGGTATCATCCACCTTGACCGGCAGAAACGTGCCCGCCCCGACATGAAGGGTGATCGTGCGGCGATTGATCCCGCGTGCATCAAGATTGGCCAGAAGTTCCGGGGTAAAATGCAGCCCTGCCGTCGGAGCCGCCACCGCGCCATCCTTTTGGGCAAAGATGGTCTGATAATCGGATTTGTCCTGATCATCGCCACCGGCATCACGCCGGATATAGGGCGGCAGCGGCATGACGCCGTATTTTTCAAGAGCCGCAATGAGGTCTGCACCGGATTTGTTAAAGCGCAGGGTCACTTCGCCGCCGTCCTTCTTGGCAAGAACTTCGGCTTCGAATTCATCATTGACCTTGAAGGTTTCCCCGATGCGCAGCTTCTTGGCCGGTTTGGCAAATGCCACCCAGGTGCCAAGGCCTTCCTGTTTATGCAGGGTGACCTCAACCTTGGCATCCCCACGTTTGCCAAACAGGCGGGCCGGGATCACGCGCGTATCATTTGAAATCAGCAGATCACCGGAACGCAAAATATCGGGCAATTCGCGCACGATGCGGTCCTGCATTCCTTCGCCTGACAAATCAAGCATACGGGCAGCATCACGCGGGTTGGCCGGATGTTCGGCAATGCGTTCGCGCGGCAATTCAAAATCGAACAGATCGACTTTCATGGATCAGGGAAATTCCGCTCAATTAAAAAAACAAATGAAGGGGCGTGTTATGCGCCCCTTCAGAAGAAATCACAAGGCCACGGAAGGCATATCTGATCCGCCCCGGCCATGCATCAGGCCGGTCTTAGCCCCGGACTGGTTGCGCATCGGCGCGCGGGGTAACCACGGTCATCAGAAGGCGGAACGGTGCCAGACACGTCAGCGCCATGATCATCTTGGCTGCGAAATCACCCATCGCCCACGTATCCCACGGAAGACCGGTACCGGCAAACGCAATCGAGAAGAACAGAGCGGTATCAACCGCCGAGCCAATGCCAGACGACACCAGCGGTGCTTTCCACCAGCTTGCACGGCGCAGTTTGTCAAACACGGTCACATCAAGCATCTGGGCAATCAGGAAAGCCGAACCCGATGCGATGGCAATACGCGTATCCGCAACGATCAGGGACAGAACAACCGCCAAAGCAAACCCGGCCAGCACAACAACCCGTGCTGCAGCCGCACCACGTGCGCGGTTGGTCAGGTCGGTAACAAGGAAAGCGACCGGATAAGTAAAGGCACCATAGGTCAGCCAGTCCGCCAGAACGCCGGGCAGCGGGTATTCGACCAGAATGTTCGATGCGACAACGGTCACCGCCATGGCGAGGACACCGAAAATGATCGCTTTCATCTGTTAGCCCTTCTCATCAAATGAACCCACGCATAACAAATCTCGCGGCCCACCATATTGGGCGACGATCACGAACGGATTCTGTGTAACTTTGGTGCGGCTGTTTACGCGCAGACCAAGGCCCGGTCAAGGAAAAACGGCGATCAGGAAAACCTGATCGCCGCTGCAGATCGCTGCAAGTCGCCCCGGGGAAAATGGGGCGCCGCGCCGCGAAACCATATTCGTTTTAAGTTACAGCATGATGCCGCGAATGGTGAAGAACAGAAGCGCGCCGAGGAAAGCACCGGCCGGAACCGTCACCACCCAGGCGGTTGCAATCGTCACCGCATAACGACGACGCACCAGAAGACGCTTGCGCATTTTCTTCTCGGCCTTTTCGGCCTCACTCGGGTCAATCTGACGAAGTGCTTCGATATGTTCGTCGCCCTGTTCGTTCTCGGGACGATCCACCAACATCGGCGATGCGACCTTGCGACGGCGATGCGACAGGCTTTCACGCAGGAAACCAACCCCGAACACAGCACCAACCGCAATGTGGGTCGAGCTTACCGGAAGACCCAGTGCAGATGCGACAATCACCGTAAGGGCCGCCGACAATGCCACGGTATAGGCACGGATCGGATCAAGCTTGGTGATTTTTGAGCCAACCGTCTTGATCAGTTTCGGACCAAACAGGATCAGACCGGCAGAAATACCAAGCGCGCCGATGACCATCACCCAGATCGGGATCGGGGCCGAGGTCACGATCTGACCACTATCGACACCGGAAACAATCGCGGCCAGCGGACCAATCGCGTTGGCAACATCGTTAGAGCCGTGGGCGAAGGACAGCAAGGCTGCCGACACGACAAGCGGAATGCGAAACAGCGATGCGATTTCCTTGCGACGGCCTGTCATGCTGGCCGAGGCACGGAAGACGGCCTTGCGAACCGGGATCACGGTCAGGAAGAACGCGGCAACACCAATGGCGATCACAACCGGTGTTTCGGCCTTCCAGATTTTCTTCACACCCTTCATCATCAGATACATCGTGAAGGCCGAGACCATAACGCCGACCAAGATCGGAACCCATTTACGCGCAGCGGTCACGCGGTCTTCGGTGTAAAGAATGCGGAATTTGATAAAGGCCAGGAACCCGGCAGCAATCAAACCACCCAGAACCGGCGAAATCACCCAACTTGCGGCGATTGTGCCCATGGTCGGCCAGTTCACCGCCCCAATGCCAACGGCGGCCATACCAGCCCCCATGACACCACCAACAATCGAATGCGTGGTTGAGACAGGTGCGCCAAACCAGGTGGCCAGGTTCAGCCAAAGGGCTGCTGCCAGAAGGGCTGCCATCATCGCCCAGACAAAGGTTTGGGCATCGGGCATTTGGGTGGGATCGATAATGCCGTTCTTGATCGTGCCGACAACATCGCCACCGGCAATGATCGCACCAGCGGCCTCGAATATCGCCGCAATCAAAAGCGCGCCGACCATGGTCAGCGCCTTGGAACCCACCGCCGGACCAACATTGTTGGCAACGTCGTTGGCCCCGATATTCAGCGCCATATAACCACCGATAACGGCGGCGGCGATCAGGAAGCCACTTTGCGGCAGTCCGCCCATGTGAAAGGCGACAAACGCACTACAGGCAAGCAGGAAGACAAGCGCCAGACCAAGCTTCGCACTGATCGATGCTGTTTCACCCAGCCCCGCATCCATGCGTTTTTGCCACTTGAGATCCTTATCCAGAGCAGTTTTCTTTACCGACATAATCAACCGTTACCATCAAAGGGAATCGACGGGCGGATCATGTCGAAGCCGGACCTCTTTGTTAAGGTTTTTTTGCTGTTTTATGACGACCTTCGGATAAGTCTTTGAGGATAAAGAAAAACGGCCCCACAAAACGGGGCCGTTTTCCAACATTTTCAAGGGATTTGATATCAGCGACCGAACTGGTTCAAAAGCCCCTTAAGCAAGCCTTTGGCCGCATCCTCGGCGGAGCCGCCACCAGAGCCACCCGTTCCCGATGAATCGTTGCTTGATCCGCTGCCACCCAGTGCCTTGTCGATCAGGTTGTCGAGAACCCGAACGGCAACCTTGTCCATGCGTCCAGTGATGACCGGATCATCGATCTTGCCTTTGGCATAGACGCTGAACGGCGGCAATTCTTCGATCTTTTCAGAGAAATCGAAATCAGCCTGCGTATCCATCACCCAACGCGGCAAATCAAGGGTCGCATCCGCATCCGCAGTGCCGACCCGCGACAGTGCTTCGACACGGGTGGTTTTGGCAATCCCGTTGGTGATGGTCATGTCGGCTTCAAGCGATTGCATAAGATCGTTGTTACCAACCCCTTCAACCACCATGGCCTGTGGCCCCTGACGCAGAAGTGCCTCGATATTCAGGCGCGGATCCGGCGACCGTTTGTCGGCATTGCTGAACCGTACATTGTTCAGAACCAGATTGGCTGTACCATTCAGGGCCGACACCAGACGGCGGGATGTATTGCCCTGCGCATTGGCATCAAATGTCAGTCCCAGTCCGCCAATGATGGTGTCACTTGCCACCCGGATCGGCACAAGGCTTTCGATCCGTGCACTGTCCAAACGACCGGCAAGGGCCAGTTTGGGCACATCGGTATTACGTGCATCAAAGGTGCCGTTAATCGCAAGGTCACCCTGCCCCAGAAGCCCGGTAAAGCTCGGAATGCTGAGAAGCCCGTTAACCAACGTTGCCTTCAGGTCCGGATTGATCAGGCTATAGGTATCGAAATCAAGCTGATCCAGGGCAACCGCAATATCAGCATCAATCGAGCGAAGGGCCGAAACATCAATTACCGTGTCATCCCACGGCGTACCGTCGCGGACATCAACGCGGGTCACCATCGTGGTTTTCGGCAGATTAAATGCCGCCTTGCGCGGGCCACTGCCCATACCGGGCATCAGGCTTGCGCGCTTGTCTGCTGGCAGGAACGGATCCACCACAAGCTTGCCACCCGATAGTGCGACAGAAAGCTTGGGCTGTGCCTGTGAACCATCAAAGCGCACGGTACCCGCCGTTTCAAATGCGCCGAGGATAAGCTTCAGACCATCGACGGCGACATTCTTTGCATCGCCCTTCACAGTACCCGAAACTGCCAGTCGGCCAAGATTGCCCGATGGCGTGTAGGTGGGTGCCAAAAGCTCCAGCGCACGGTTCAGGCTGGATGCCTGAACAGCAAGCTTGCCATCAATGCCGGGATTACTGCCGAGCATTTCCGAGACAACGCCATCAAGAGCAACCTGCAAAAGCGGGTTGGACACATCAAGCGCAACGCTCGGCCCGGTGACCGGGCCATTCAGGTCCAGATTTGCCTGAACACTCTTGTAACTGCTTGCCGGTGCCGGAAGGGTAATACCTGTCAGCTTCGCCAGCGGCTCCAGCGTTTTGGCCGTGATACGCACGGACAAATTATCAAACGCCGGCACATCGGCCGAACCGTTGAATGCGCCCTTTGCACTGGCGGCAAGGCCTGCTGCATCGGCAACCGCAAAATTGCTCAGGGTAATATTCGGACCATTGAGGCTGCCATCAATTGAAATGCCGCGTACCGCCACGCCAGAGGAAATGATTTCATCAGCGGCCAGTCGGTAATTGGCGGCCATGCCTTCAAGGGGTGCCAGCGCATCCTTGATGATCTTGACCATGTCCTGCTTGGCAGCAGACGTGTTGCCCGCATCCGATGAAGATGATGCAGTACCGGTCGATGCATTGCCGCCCGCCTCAGAAGTCGTAGACACTGAAACGTCTGCATCCGGCGCAGCTGCGATATACTGATCCAGATTGATCCGGTCGAGCTTGAGACCAATGCCCAAGGCAGGCAGGTCCGATCCACCGAGATTGGCAACAACGGCCCCGCGAATGGCGGTATCATCGACGCGAAGATCAAGATCGGAAATATTGAGTTGTTCGGATGTACCCTTGATCCCGCCGGTCAAGGAGAACCGGCGCAGTCGGTCGGCACGAATCCCGTCGACATCGACACCCAACCAACGCATGACGGCACGAATGTTTTCGGATGCCACTTCATAGCTAAGTGCGGCACTCAAGTCCGGCGTATCACCGGAAATGCTGCCAAAGACAGATACATCTGTCCCGCCGGGAAGACCGGCAGAGACTTCGTTCAGCGTGATCTTGCTATTGGCGATTGCCGCATTGATCCGGGCATTATGGATCGGCGTCTGGTTGTAGATCAGGGTTTCAACTTCGAAATCGATCGATGCCTTCAGATCCGCCGGGATCGCCGGTGCATTGGCAGCACCGTTTTTCTTGACCGAGCTTTGCGACGGGATCGATTGTGCGCTACCTGCAGCGTCACTTGATGCTTCCTGCGTGCTGTTGGCATCACCGGACGCAGACGATGCGCTCGTATTGCCCATATCGGCCAGAACAAGGATGCTATCAAGATCAAGCTGGTTGAAGCGAAGCGCAACATCAGCATTGAGGCTCGGTTCCTGATCAATGGCAATCGCGCCAGACCCGCGGGTTTCACCAAACCGGATCGACAGATCATTGAGCGTCACCGATTTGGCATTGGCCGTGATGTGCCCGCCAAGATCAAGCGGCTTGGCCGCGATATCGGGAATGTCGGCATCGTCGCCTGCAATCCGAAGGGCGGCTTCGCGCAGGTCATCGAAATTGCCATCAATCTCGCCGTCGAAACCGGGGTTATCCGTTGAAAGATCGACACGTCCGGCAACGGTGACACCGCCGTCGACCTCATCAATGCCCAGTTTCAGGCTGACCGGGAACGGTGCAGTCTGGCTGATCTGCCCGACATTCATCGCAAATGTCAGCGGAATACCGCGATAGAAAACATACCCTTCACCCTCCATCGGGCCATTCAGGGTCTCTGCCGATATACCAAGGGTAAGCCCCTCGATCCGTTCTTCGGAGCCCGGCGCGCGATAGATGATGGTCGCGTTTTCAATTTCCAGACGGTCGACCTGAATGGTGCTGGCGAAATCACTGTCGGTGCTCTCAGTGGCATCAGCCGTACCCTCGGCACTCTCGGTTGGTACCGGGGTGCTTTCAGTACCCGTACCCGGCGTGCTGATTGTTCCCGCGTCCGGGCCTGAACGTGCGGCCTGCGCTGGATCAAATACCAGATTGTTCGAACCATCTTCAAAGGTCTCAATCGCGATCACCGGATTGATCAGGCTGACTTCGGTCACCTGCACGTTGCCGGTCAAAAGCGGCATCAGCGCAACGGAAACCCGGACCTCGTCAATCGACACCATATCGGCATCCTGTGCGCCTGGCACATTGCCAAGGCTGACATCCGTTGCCGACAGGGATGGAGACGGGATCAGCGACATCGACAAATCGCCCGCAAGATCAAGCTCGCGTCCGGTCGCCTCGCGAACAGCCTGGCTGACCTCGGCCTTATAGCCATTCCAGTCGATCAATGACGGAATGATCAGCAACGCGGCAACAAGAACCACGAGAAGTGCACCAATTGCGACAAGGATTTTTTTCAATAGTCAGGCTCCGCTAGATCGCATGGTCGCCCCGCCCAAAAAAGGCCGCGACCCACAAAGGTTTGATTTCTTGTTCGAAAGCATAAGGCTCGTGATGGCTCTCGCAACAGAAAATGGCCAAAGATTATAGCTAATTTCAGGCAAGCTTGATCCATCCGTAACGCCGGGATCGTTCGATGTGTTCCATCGACACCATCTTCATGTGTGTCAAAGCGGGGCTTTGATCAAGCATCCGGCAGATATTGCGTTGTTTTGAAACATTAAAAATAGAACCGGAATACCCGGAAAGAAAACCTTTAACGCCATTTGCGAATTTACCAAACGGCGAAATACGTAGTTTAAAATCAATTGGATGGTGGAAATCGGCCTCCGAAATGATACATTTTATAAAACAGAAAAAGAATTCAATCCTGACTTTCATTCCACCCGGATGATCGTTGTACGCAATCGCGACAGGGAAGATTAAAATGACCGATACAATAATCGAAACGCCGGAAAAAGCGGTCGACGCCGGTCAACGCGGAATCGTTGTACGTACCATCACCACCGACCAATCAGGCGCCTGGCTGCAAGCGGGCTGGCGCGATTTCAAACGCACCCCTGCCATCGGCCTGACCTATGGAGCGTTTTGCACCATTGCCGGCTGGCTGATCGTGCTCAGCATTTTCCGTTCTGGTGAACCTTATCTGACCTTGCCACTTGCGGCTGGCTTCATGCTGTTGGCACCGGTGCTTGCGGTTGGACTTTATGAAACCAGTCGCCGTCTTGAGATGGGCGAAAACGTTACCCTGTGGCACAGCCTGAATGGTTTTCGTCGCAATCCCGGCCAGATCGGCGCCATCGGTGTTTTGCTGATGCTGTTCTTTTTGGCGTGGACGCGCATTGCGATGTTACTTTTTGCCCTGTTTTACAACGGCACCATGCCATCGCTTGATGTGCTGGTCTGGCAAACCTTCTTCTCGCGCGATGCGATTACTTTCCTGATTACTGGCGGTTTGCTCGGTGGTGTGTTGGCGGTGATTGCCTTTGCGGTATCGGTGGTATCGATCCCGCTTCTGGTTGATCGTGATGTCGATGTGATTACCGCTGTCATCATCAGCGTTTCGGCGTTTCGCAAAAACTGGAAGGTTTTGATTGGCTGGGGGGCCGTGATTGCCATCCTGTCTGCTTGCGGGATGGTCGTATTCCTGTTCGGGCTTGCCATCACCATGCCGCTTCTGGGCTTTTCAAGCTGGCATGCGTATCGCGGGATCATCGATGAAAGTCAGGCTGATGTCGCCCGCCTGCGCCGTCAGGTTCCGTAAGCATCTCTCTGATAGCTGATCTGTAAACGCCGCCCCTGAAACGGGCGGCGTTTTTTGTTACGTAAATAATTTGCCTAGCACCGATGCATGCACGGGAACAAATATCGCGACCAGCAGTTTAAGCTTTGTGGCGATTGACCTGCGTATAAGACGACGAGATATCGATCACGCACCCGCAAACTTCACTGGCGTCGTCGCCATAAATTGTCCAAGATCAGTCGGCAACAGATCAGCATCTGGCAACCATCTGCATTTACGAGTTATTTTTGATCATGCATCAAGCCCGTGCGCCCCGCCATGTTATCGCCGTTTCCGCATCTCTGTTCGCGCTGCTTGCGAGCACCCAAGGGGCTTTTGCGCAAACCAATACGGCCGATGGCCCGCAATCGACCCGGACCCCGGATGACAAATGGGGTGTGTCGCTGTCGGTTGAAAACGATCTGTTCACGCCGACAAACAGTGACCAGCATTACACCAACGGTGTGCGGCTTGCCTTTATCTCGCCCGAAGACGACGCCCCGGCGAGCTTTCTGAACGTTGCCAAGAAAGTCCCGTTCTTCGCATCCGAGGGGCGCATTCGCACCAGCTATTCGCTGGGCCAGACCATGTACACGCCCGACGACATCACGATTGCGGAAAATCAGCCCAATGACCGCCCATGGGCCGGGATGCTGTATGGCACGGCCGGGCTTTTGTCGGATACCGGTCTGCAGAAAAATGGGACGGATAGTAATTATTCGCGCATTGATACGCTGGAACTAACCCTTGGCGTGGTTGGTCCGGCTTCCCTTGCCGATGAAACGCAGTCGTTTGTGCATAAGCAAATCAATAGCCCCCACCCCGAAGGCTGGGACAATCAGATCAAGAACGAACCGATCATTGGCCTGACCTATGAGCGGAAATATCGTGGCTGGTTCGAAGCCGATCTGTTGGGTGTCGAATTTGATGCCACCCCACACGGGGCCGTGACGCTGGGTAACGCCTTTACCAATGCGGAACTGGGCACAATGTTCCGGATGGGCTTTGACCTGCCGGCCGATTATGGCCCGCCGCGCATTCGCCCCAGCCTGCCGGGATCGGATTTCTTTGTCCCCGACACCGATGGCTTCCCGCTAAGCGGTTATGTCTTTGCCGGTTTTGCCGGGCGCTATGTCGCGCGTGACATCACCCTTGATGGCAATACCTTTGCCGATAGCGCGTCGGTCGATAAGGAACCATGGGTTGGCGATTTGCAGATCGGTCTTGCCGTGATCATCGGCCAGGCGCGTCTGACCTACACCCATGTTTATCGGACCCCGGAATTCACCGCCCAAAGCGGGGCGGACCAGTTCGGGTCGCTTTCGCTTTCCTTCCGGTTCTGATCCGAAAACAAAAACGGGGCCAAATGGCCCCGTTTTCAATGTGATATCCCTATTGGTCTGATGATATCAAAGACCCGGGATCAGCTTGCCCGGATTCATCAGACCTTTGGGATCAAGCGCGTTTTTGATCGCCCGCATGACGGCAATGGTGTCTTCGCCATGCTCGGTCACCATGAAATCAAGCTTGCCATAACCAATGCCATGTTCGCCAGTACAGGTGCCGCCAAGTTTAAGCGCCCGTTCGACCATGCGTTTGTGCAGGCGATTGGCTTCTTCCATCTGGGCCGGATCTTCGGGATCCAGCAGGATCAGGGTGTGGAAGTTGCCATCACCCACATGACCGATAATCGTGCAGGTCAGCGGGCTGGCATCGCAATCAGCACGGGTTTCGGAAATCGCCTCGGCCAATTTGGAAATCGGCACACAGACATCGGTCGGCATGCCGGCCTTGCCCGGTTCAAGCTGAAGCGACGCGTAATAGGCCTTGTGGCGCGCGGCCCAAAGTTTGTTGCGGTCTTCCTGGCGGGTGGCCCACTGGAATTCCTCGGCACCAAATTCCTCGGCAACTGATTGCACGAATTCAGCCTGTTCCTTCACCCCGGCTTCGGTGCCATGGAATTCAAAGAACAGGGTCGGTGCTTCCTTGTGGTCGAGCTTGGAATAGTTATTCACTGCACGGACCTGCAACGGATCAAGAAACTCGATACGTGCGACCGGAATGCCGGCCTGGATGGTCAGGATGACGGTGTTAACCGCATCTTCCACCGTCGGGAAGGCGCAGACAGCAGCCGACATCGCCTCTGGGATACCATAAAGCTTCAGGCCGATTTCGGTGATGACACCCAGCGTCCCTTCGGAACCGACAAACAGACGGGTCAGGTCATAACCCGCCGATGATTTACGCGCGCGGTTGGCCGTCTTGATGATTTTGCCATCCGGGGTCACGACGGTCAGGCTAAGGACGTTTTCACGCATGGTGCCATATCGCACGGCGTTGGTGCCCGATGCACGGGTCGCGGTCATGCCCCCGATAGAGGCATTGGCACCCGGATCGATCGGGAAGAACAAACCGGTATCACGCAGATGATCATTAAGCTGTTCACGGGTCACACCGGCCTGAACGCGACAATCAAGATCCTCGTTATTGACCTCAAGGATGTTGTTCATCTGCGAAACGTCAATACAGATACCCCCACGCAGGGCGGCAACATGCCCTTCAAGCGACGATCCGGTCCCAAACGGCACAATAGGCACTTCATGGGCGGCACAGAGCTTGACCACCTCGGCTACTTCCTCGGTCGAGTGGGCAAAGACCACCGCATCGGGTGGCGATGCCTCATGCCAGCTTTCGTCCTTGCCGTGTTGTTCAAGCACGGATGCAGCCGTTGAAAGCCGATCACCAAGCATTTCGCGCAAGGCATTGATCAGACTTTCCGGGGTTTCGATACGTTCATACTGACGAACTGACATGATTTTACTCTTTCGGCCTGTGTGGTCCTGATGGCGGCTATCGCTTCCCGGTGCGCCTCAAATCTTTGGGGAAGACAGCACCGGACAGAAATTTGGCAAACACCCTACGCCGAGATGCCCGAAATTGGTATTACCTTTTGCCCAAACCTTGCAAAAAATTCTCACGGTCGCGATCTGAAAAGAATGTGGAGATATCGCGCAAGCCCAAGTTCTGGCGATATCTCCACCCGTTTTTGACACCATGAAACGGTATCAGATTATGCAAGGCCCGGCGCCCTAGCCCTTGTTGCGATCCTGCGGCAGCGCGGCAGCAATCCGGTCCGCCAGACGTGCGAAGGGCAGACTTTGCAGCCAGACCGTCCCCGGTCCTTCCAAGGTCGTGACGAACAGGCCTTCGCCGCCAAACAGCGCGTTGGTGAACCCGCCGACAAACTTGATCGAATAATCAACCGATGGCGTCATCGCGACCAACGCACCGGTATCCACCCGAAGCGTCTGGCCGGGTTTAAGGTCCTTGCGAATAATCGTGCCGCCCGCATGCATGAAGGCCAGGCCATCGCCGCTCAACCGTTGAAGGATAAAGCCCTCCCCGCCAAAAAGACCTGCGCCGAGCTTTTTGGAAAAGGCGATATCAATATCAATGCCAGACGCAGCACACAGAAACGCATCCTTCTGACAGATGATCTCGCCACCATGTTCACCCAGATCAAGCGGCACCACCTTGCCCGGATAAGGGGCGGCAAAGGCAACATGCCCCTTGCCCGCTCCTTCATGGACAAAGCTTGTGATAAAGAACCCCTCACCCGTCAGCATCCGCTTGAAGCCAGAAAACAGCCCGCCACCGGTACCGGTCTGCATGGCGATGCCGTCGCTCATATACATCATGGCCCCGGCTTCTGCCCGGACCCCTTCGCCCGGATCGAGTTCGATTTCAACCAGCTGCATCTCTTCGCCATGGATCGTATAATCGATCACGTCTGCCATCTGGGCGTCTCCTGTTTTTCTGAATTAACCTTGCTTTACGGCCAAGTTTGGAACCTCGCGGTTTCAATCGCAAGAAAAAGGGGCGAAAACACGACAGACACACCCAAAACCACTGAAGGCCATTAATTTTGCAGAACTATACGTGAGACTGAAACACCATCGTCAAGATGTTGAAGCGAAAGCATTTTGTTAAGAGGTTTCGTATAGTCCTAATAATACCATGCTATAATGTATATTAAGGCGATCAGGGTGACTGATCGGTCTCGGACAAAGGCACTTGCGATGGTCTTGCTTAGGAAATTCGACTGGATCACTCAGGACGAGGTCATGAAGGCGTCGCTTGATAAGTGGCAGCGTGTCGTCGATCTGATGACGCAGCTTCTTGGTGCCACGGCCGGATATGTTGTCGAATATAATGACAAGATCGGTTTTCGCGCCGCCCTGACAAGCAAGAACCCGGAAAATCCGTTTCCCGAAGTTTCGGGAAAACCGCAATCGCTTGACGCCAATTTGTATTGCCGTCGGGTGGTCGCCACAAAGTCAGCCTTTTACGAACCCGACGCCAGCAACAAACCCGAATGGGCGGACAATCCCGAAGTCGTCGAAGAAGGCTATATTTCCTATTTCGGGGTGCCGCTTTTGTGGCCAAACGGCTTGGTTTTCGGGATACTTTGCGTGTTTGACACCAAGGCCACACAGTATGAAAACCCGTTGCAGGAATTGATGGAGGTCTTTCGCGACCTGATCGAAGCCGATTTGCGCCTGTATGAGCAATACGAAATCATGCGCAATCTTTCGATGACCGATCCGCTCACCGGCATGAACAACCGTGCCGGGTTTGAGATGCTCGCCCATCAGAAAATCCGCATCGCCAAACGCTATCACCACAATATCGGGATCATCTTTATCGATCTTGATGACATGAAACACTGGAACGATGATTACGGCCACGCCGCCGGGGACGCCGCCCTTCGCGCAGTTGGCAAGGCCATCACGGACAGTATTCGCGAGGTTGATATTTGCGGGCGCATCGGTGGGGATGAATTCGCCGTTCTGGGCTATGTGCGCAATCGCGGCGATCTGACGACCATTGTCACCCGGGTGCGCAACGCCCTTGATCACGTCAAACTTACCGTGCCGACCGCGAAATCCCCGATCCGCGAAACACCGAAAATCAGTTCTGGTGCGTCGGTCTTCTTCGAGCCGCTTGATAAAAGCCTTGAAAACATGATGGCGATTGCCGATCTCGAGATGTATCGCGATAAAAAAAGCCGCCGCAAATAATCACCCACCAACGCTTGGCCCAGCGACTGTCTATGCATATCCGAACTGTCCCGCCCACCCTTGAGGGCAGTATGTCATTAACCTCCCGGTATTGTTTTTGAGTAAAACTGATCTCAAAGGGTCAGACCCGAAAGAACAATGACTTAGAGCGCACGACATGCAAATACGCAAAGGCACCGCAGACGATCTGCCTGAAATACGTGCGATTTCCGAACGCACGATAGAGCTCGGCTGTCTGGTCGAAGACCTTGATGAGACAACCAGCATCCATGCCCGCAGTGTGATTGAAATGGCGGTTGATGCCTTTTCCGCCAGTGTGCAGTCTGACAATCACTCGGTCTATGTCGCCGCCCGCGACGATAATCTTCTGGGCTATGTCGTTGCCATCCATGATGCCCCTGAAATCCGCTGGATCGTTGTTGATCCATCAGCACAAGGCACTGGCGCGGGCAAGGCATTGATGATTGCCGCCCTTGATGCCCTGGCCGAACGCGGAGTGCGCAGCAATGTGCGCCTGACCGTCCCGGCGGCCAATGAACGCGCCAAGGCGTTTTACCGCAAGTTCGGCTTTATGGTCACCGGCCCGATCAATGACCAGAAAGTGCCGATGATTGAAATGCAGCGCGCCGCTTGACAAATGCGCGCAATCGGACAATTTTCGTCCGAACCTTAATCGGAGATTTTATGTCAGAGTCCCGGCACAGCCGCTGATCGCGGTTTGACAGCCTAGCGTCTTTCCTGCTTCCAGACCGCTGATCAGCAGATCGGACCGCCTGCCCGACCTTAAACCGGGTGCGCGTGACTGGTACTGTTGTGCCCGTCCCGATCGAAAACCGTTTTCCCAACTGGTTTTCGGACTCTGACCGATGAATATTTCAAAGAATGAACAGCGCGTGCTGCATGCACTCGCACAAGGCGGCCTGATCAAAGTGATCAAGGACGACAAAAACCATGTTCTTGAGGCAGATTGCATCACCCGCGACGGCTGGTTTCTGACCGCCTGTACGCTTGATGTCTTCAAAAAGCTGCGCAAACGCCGACTGATCCGTTCACAAGGCGGCGGACCTTACCGCATTACCCGTGAAGGATTGCTCGCAGTGCGCGCAGAACTATGTCAACGCTAATAGCAAAGCCCGGCCCCAAAAGCCGGGCTTTGATCATTTATGCTCAAGAATATTGACCAGCTTGCCAAACGGGTCGCGGACATAAAACCGCCTGACACCCCATGGTTCTTCTGCCGGGCCATATTCGATTGTGATCCCGGCCTCCTTCATTTTACCAAGGACGCTATCAAGGTTATCAACCTCGATCGACATGTCGGGAACCGACGTACCCGATCCACCTTCGGTGGCGAAATTGACCTGCGTGGTCATGGTTTGGTCTGCTGCGGCAAAAGTTCTGATCCAGCCATGATCCATCACGGTATCAAGACCCAAGATGCCCTCGTAGAAGGCAACCGCCTTGGCGATATCATCCACAGCAAAGTTTGAGACAATCCGTTTAACAACCATTGGTGCTATCTGGTCCTCTCCATTTGGGGGGTGTGGTTCGCAAGCATGCTACTGCGCGGCTTTTTCCCCTGCAATCGCCTTTGCCCGTTTATAGGGGCCGAACGGGATTTCCTTGGGATCGAAGGTTTCAGCGGATGCACGTTCCCAACGGGAATGCCATTCGTGGAGTTCCGGAAGTTCGGTATCTTGCAGCAGGAAGCCTTCGGGCAGGTAGGGATAGGCTTCGTTGCCATCAACAAACTCGTTGTCTTTCTGGCGCACCATGAAGTGATAGGGCATGAAGTTGCGCGGATCGGTCAAACCGGCAGCCCCGGTGATTTCAGCCAGGGCATGCATGGTGTTTTTATGGAAGCGTGCGACACGTTCGCTTTTGTCACCCGGATCAAGGGCGCGTTGGCGGATTTTATCCTGTGTCGCGATCCCGACCGGGCAGCAGTTGGTATGGCAGCTTTGGGCCTGAATACAGCCGAGCGCAAACATGAAACCACGCGCGGCATTACACCAGTCCGCCCCCAACGCCAGCGTTCGAGCAATATCAAAGGCCGAGACGATCTTGCCGGCCGCGCCAATTTTGATCTGATCGCGGACACCAGCCCCACGCAACGCATTATGGACAAAGGTCAGGCCTTCTTGCATAGGCATGCCAACCCGGTTGGCAAATTCGACCGGGGCCGCACCTGTGCCGCCTTCCTTGCCATCCACGACGATGAAGTCGGGCGTGATGCCGGTTTTAAGCATCGCCTTGATGATCGACATGAATTCGCGGCGGTGCCCGATGCAAAGTTTGAACCCGACCGGCTTGCCGCCCGAAAGATCGCGCAGACGGCCAATGAATTCCATAAGCCCAATCGGGGTTGAGAAAACACTGTGTCCGGCGGGCGACACGCAATCCTGCCCCATCAGGATACCGCGGGCCTCGGCAATTTCGGCGGTAATTTTGGCCGATGGCAACATGCCGCCATGGCCGGGTTTTGCGCCCTGACTGAGCTTTACCTCGATCATTTTGACCTGCGGGTCGGCGGCGGTTATGGCAAATTTTTCCTCGGAAAAACTGCCATCTTCGTTGCGCGCCCCGAAATAGCCCGAGGCGACCTGATAGATCAGATCACCACCGCCTTCGCGGTGATAACGTGAAATGCTGCCTTCGCCGGTATCATGGGCAAATCCGCCCTTCTTGGCCCCCTTGTTGAGCGCCAAGATCGCGTTGCCCGACAGCGCACCGAAGCTCATGGCAGAGATATTATACAGGCTGCAATCATAGGGCTGCTTGCAATGCGGTCCGCCAACACGCACCCGAAAATCGGTATCGGTGATGTGCTTGGGCGCGACGGAATGGGTAATCCACGAATAGCCGGATTTATAGACTTCCTCGATCGTGCCGAACGGGCGTTTGTCTTCGACACCCTTGGCGCGCTGATAAACAAGACCGCGTGCCTGACGGCTGAACGGGATTTCGTCCTGATCGCTTTCAAGCAGATATTGGCGGATTTCCGGACGGAAGCTTTCGAGGATGAAGCGGATATGCGCACTGATCGGATAGTTGCGCAGGATGGAATGCTTGTTCTGATACAGGTCGTGAATGCCAACCAGCACCAGCAACCCGAAAATGACCGCAGGCACCCAGAACCAGACATCAACGGCCGTCGCCAAGATCACAGAGGCCAAAGCCAAAACCACAACACCCGTCATCACGAAGTAGCGCTGGTTCAAAATGAAGAATTTCACGGTGCTCTCATCCTGTCCTGTTCAGGCCGATCTGATCCACGAAAAGCCGCCTTGTGCGGGGAGGCATCTGACTCTTCGTATCCGAGATAGCAGCAACATCCATGATCATCGTTGATTTGATCACGGGCCTCAATGGCAATGTCGTTGATTTTTAATGAATCCCCATTTGATCTGAATGTGGGAACGTTTGAAACAACATCAAGAAAAAGCCGCCTTGCAACAGGGAAGCAAGGCGGCTTCGGGGACCGGAAACAAACAGGTGTTTAAGGGGGGAACACGTTCCCGGTCCGCAACATCTGGTAATGCAGGGGCCGATCAGGCCTTGCCGTAACCCCCGCCACCCGGGGTTTCGATGACAAAGACATCACCGGCGTGCATTTCCGCACCGTCTGTGCCCTTAAGCTCGATCACAGTGCCATCGGTGCGCTCAACCGCATTGCGGCCAAGCTGACCGGGTTCCCCACCTTGGCAGGCTTGAACCGGCACGCGACGGTGGTTGGACAGGATCGATGCGGTCATGTCTTCAAGGAAGCGCACACGGCGGATCGCACCATCGCCACCCTTGTGTTTGCCTTTACCACCCGACCCTTTGCGGATTTCAAAGCTTTCGAGCAGCACCGGGAAGCGCCATTCAAGCACTTCCGGATCGGTCAGGCGCGAGTTGGTCATGTGCGAATGAACAGCCGCCGTACCATCAAAGTCGGGACCGGCACCGGTACCGCCACAGATGGTTTCGTAATACTGGTGCGTATCGTTGCCCCAGGTGAAGTTGTTCATCGTGCCCTGACCACCCGACAACACGCCAAGGGCGGCATACAGCGTATCGGTGACATGCATGCTGGTTTCGACGTTACCGGCAACAACGGCGGCCGGATAACGCGGATTAAGCATCGATCCTTCGGGCACGATCAGATTGACCGGCTTCAGGCACCCGGCATTGAGCGGAATGTCATCATCAACAAGCGTTCTGAAGACATAAAGCACAGCAGCACGGGTCACCGCCGACGGGGCGTTGAAGTTGTTATCAAGCTGATCGGACGTGCCGGTGAAATCAACCGTCGCCGAACGGGTTGCCTTGTCGATGGTGACCTTGACGCGGACAACCGCGCCATTGTCCATTTCATAGGCATATTCACCGTCTTTCAGGACGTCGATCACGCGACGCACGCTTTCTTCGGCGTTGTCCTGAACGTGCTGCATATAGGCATGCACGACATCAAGGCCGAAGTGATCGACCATCTTGCGCAGTTCCTGCACACCCTTTTCATTGGCCGCGATCTGGGCCCGCAGATCGGCGATGTTCTGATAGGGGTTACGTGCCGGATATTTCGCACCTTCAAGAAGGTCAGTCAGACCTTTTTCATCGAACGTGCCCTGATCAACCAGTTTGAAGTTGTTGATCAGAACGCCTTCTTCTTCAAGGACGCGCGAATTCGGCGCCATGGAGCCCGGGGTGATGCCGCCAACATCGGCATGGTGACCACGCGATGCGACATAGAACAGCACTTCCTTACCATCATCGCCAAACACCGGGGTGATCAGCGTGATGTCAGGCAGGTGCGTACCGCCGTTATACGGGTCGTTCAGCATATAAACATCGCCCGGCTTCATTTTGCCGTCGTTGTTTTTAATCACCGCCTGAACGGATTCACCCATCGAGCCGAGGTGGACAGGCATATGCGGGGCATTGGCGATCAGAAGACCTTCCTGATCAAACACCGCACAGGAGAAGTCCAGACGTTCTTTGATGTTGACCGAGTATGACGTGTTGGCAAGGGTGACCCCCATCTGTTCAGCAATGTTCATGAACAGGTTGTTGAACACTTCAAGCATCACCGGATCGGCCTGGGTGCCAATCGCCTCTGAGCGTTTCATCGGCACGACACGGTTCAGGATCAGATGATCCAGGCCGTTGACCTTGGCTTCCCAGCCCGGATCAATCACGGTGGTGCCGACCGGCTCGACAATCACAGCCGGGCCGCGCACGGTCGCACCGGGTTTCAGGTTTTCACGTTTGTAAAACGGTGTCTGTTCGGTTTTGCCATCAAAGACGACCGGACGGGTCGCAAGCGGCTTGAGCATAACCTCCGCACCATCGAGTTCAGCCGACGACGCCGGAAGGCTTTGGGTTTCGCCAATCGCCTCAACCGCGACGGCCTCAACCACCAGCGGCTTTCCGTTCATGACAAAACCATAACGCTGTTTGTGCTGTTCTTCGAACTGGCCCGTGATGGCATCAACATCGCCGAAATCAACAATCAGCGGGGTGTCGGTTCCGTCATAACGCAGATGCAGGCGTTTCAGCAGGCTGATCTTGTCATCCGAAATGCCCTGCTCTTTCAGTTCCGCAAGCGCGTCAACAGCCAAGGCATCAAGCTGTTTATCCAGATCCGCAAGACCTTCGGCGGCAAGTTTGCCCTCAACCGCCTGTTCACGCATCGCACGGATATCGGCAAGGCCCATGCCATAGGCCGACAGAACACCGGCGAACGGATGAACAAAGACCTTGGTCATGCCAAGGGTATCGGCAACCTGACAGGCGTGCTGACCACCGGCACCGCCGAAGCATTGCAGGATATAGTCGCTGACGTCATAGCCGCGCTGAACCGAGATCTGCTTGATGGCGTTTGCCATGTTTTCAACCGCAATGCGCAGGAAGCCTTCGGCGACTTCTTCGGGGGTGCGGATCTGGCCAGTGTTCTTTTCGATGTCGGCGGCCATTTCCTCAAAGCCCTTGCGCACGGCATCGGCATTCAGCGGCTCGTCGCCTTCGGGGCCAAAGACATTCGGGAAGAAGTCCGGCTGGACCTTACCCAGCATGACGTTGATATCAGTCACCGCCAGCGGACCACCACGGCGATAGGCCGCCGGTCCCGGATTTGCACCGGCACTGTCCGGACCAACACGGAAACGTGCACCATCGAAATGCAGGATTGAGCCGCCACCGGCGGCAACCGTGTGGATTTTCATCATCGGTGCACGCATGCGCACACCAGCAACCTGGGTTTCGAAATCACGTTCGTATTCGCCGTCATAGTGCGAAACGTCGGTCGATGTACCACCCATATCGAAACCGATGACCTGTTTGAAGCCATCCATTTCAGCCGTACGGACCATGCCAACCACACCGCCAGCCGGACCGGACAGGATTGCGTCCTTGCCCTGGAACTTGACCGCATCGGTCAAACCGCCATTGGACTGCATGAACATCAATTTCACGCCGCCCAGTTCGGAGGCGACCTGATCAACGTAACGACGCAGGATCGGCGACAGATAGGCATCAACCACAGTGGTATCGCCGCGCGATACCAGCTTCATCAACGGGCTGACCTGATGGCTGACGGAAACCTGGGTAAAGCCGATGTCACGGGCAACCTTTTCGGCGGCCAGTTCGTGCGCGGTATAGCGATAACCGTGCATGAAAACGATGGCGCAGGCACGAATGCCGCTGTCATAGACCTTTTGCAGGTCAGCCCGAAGGGTATCAAGGTCCATGCCTTCGAGTTCATGCCCCTGCGCATCAAAACGGCCAGCGGTTTCGATCACGGTCTCATAAAGCGTTTCGGGCAGGATGATGTTGCGGTCAAACAGGCGCGGGCGGTTCTGATAGGCAAGGCGCAGCGCATCGCGGTAGCCCTTGGTGGTGACCAGAACGGTACGGTCGCCTTTGCGTTCAAGCAGGGCGTTGGTCGCAACCGTGGTGCCCATTTTGACGGCTTCGATTTTCTCGGCCGGGATTTTCTCGCCGTCGGCGACCTCAAGCAGTTCGCGGATACCCTGAATGGCGGCGTCCTTATACCGTTCGGGGTTTTCCGACAGCAGTTTGTGGGTGACAAGCGCGCCATTGGGTTTGCGGGCAACGATATCGGTAAATGTGCCGCCGCGATCGATCCAGAACTGCCATTTCGGCTGTCCGGTGGTCTGCGAGGCGGGCGAATTTTGGTCGAGCGGGGCCATGATGCTCACTCCTTCAGGCATCTGTAGTCAGAAAATTCGAGTATTTTGGTCAGTTCAAATCATGAACTGTTAGCCACTCATTTGCGTTGGCAGCCAGGTAACGATCCCCGGAAATACGGTGATCAGAAGGGCGGCAAACAACAGCAGGAAGAAGAATGGCAAGGCAGCAATTGCAATCTTGAACAGGTTCTTGCCTGTCAGGCCTTGCAGAACGAAAAGGTTAAAGCCGACCGGTGGCGTGATCTGTGACATTTCGACCACCAGTACGACATAGATGCCGAACCACAAAAGGTCGATGCCAGCGGCCTGCACCATCGGCAGGATCACAGAGGTTGTCAGAACCACCACCGAAATACCGTCAAGGAAACATCCCAGAACGATAAAGAAGATCGTCAGTGCACCAAGCAGCGCATAAGGCGACAGCTCCATCTGGGCGATCCATGCGGCCAGCTCACGCGGCACACCGGTAAAGCCCATGGCAACCGTCAATACCGCGGCACCCGCAAGGATAAAGCAGATCATGCAGGACGTCCGGGTTGCCCCCATGATGCCATCAAGCAGGCTTTCCTTGGAAAGCGACCCGCTAAGCGCTGAGAGGATCAACGCACCGACCACACCGAATGCCGCGGCCTCGGTCGGGGTTGCCACCCCGCCATAGATCGAGCCGATGACAGCCGCAATCAGAACGATGACCGGGATCAGGCGACCCGATGCACGGATTTTTTCAGCAAACGGAATGCTGGGGGCCGCTTCAGGCATCTTGTCCTTGTTGATCGTGGCCCAGATGCCAACGAAGCTCATGAACATGATGATCAGCATGACACCGGGGATTACGCCGGCAATGAAAAGACGGGCAATCGAAAGTTCGGCCGAAACACCATAAACAATCAGAATGATCGACGGCGGGATCAGAAGACCCAGCGTACCGGATCCGGCAAGGGTTCCAAGGATCAGGCTGTCGGCATAGCCCTGCTTACGAAGTTCCGGAATCGACATGCGCCCGATGGTGGCCGCAGTTGCCGCCGACGACCCCGACACCGCGGCAAAGATACCGCAGCCGAGAATATTCACATGCAGCAACCGGCCCGGAAGTTTGTTCAGCCACGGGGCAAGCCCAGTGAACATGTCTTCGGAAAGGCGGGACCGAAACAGGATTTCACCCATCCAGATAAACAGCGGCAGCGGTGCCAGTGACCAGGTCGCAAGGCTTGACCATGCTGTGGTCGCGATGATCGGACCGGTTTGCGCACTGGTGAAAACATCAATGGCAAAGACGCCAATGGCAAAAAGTGCAAGTGCAACCCACAGACCAGCGCCCAGAAACAGGAACAGCAGGCCCATCAGGATAAGACCGATTTGAAGTACGTCCATGACCGCCCCCTACTCGTTCAGTTCGTTCGCTTCGCCGCCGACAAAAGCGGGTTCGCGGCCAGCCAGAAGATCAACAAATGCTTCGAGCAGAGCGATGGTAAAGACAACCAGTCCAAAGGCCATGGCGGTTTGCGGGATCCACAGCGGGAAGGCCAGAACGCCGGGCGAGGTATCGCCGTACGAAAAGCTTTCCTCGGCCAGAACCGCCATCCACCAGGCGAAGTAACCGGCAAGATAGATCGCAGCCAACAGCGTGATCGCTTCCATTGTCCGGCGGACACGGCCTTTAAGGTGCGAAAGGACGATCATGACCCGGATGTGGGTGCCTGCGCGCAGCGCCGGACCAAGGGCAAGGAACGTACCGGCAGCAAGCGAGAACCCGGCCAGTTCATTGGCATCGTGAACGGCGATCCCGACAAGGCGCCCCAAGGACTGGGCGAGGATCAGCAGCGCAATGATTACCAGGAACGCGGCCGCCAAAACGGCACTGAATTTGAATAAATAATCTAGCAGTCTGCGCACAGCAGTCCCCCTTTCCGCCAACGATCATCCCCAAAGCGACGTATCGTACCTAACGGACAGTAACATTAAAATGTGCGGATTGTCCGGGACCGAACGGAGGACGACACCCGTCCGGCCCCGACAATTGGCAAGAACTGGTGCTTAGTTCTTGAACGCGTCGATGATGGCCTGGCCTTCATCGCCGGTTTTTTCCAGCCAACCAGCGACCATTTTGTCACCAGCTGCTGCCAGACCGTCTTTGAGTTCTGCACTCGGTGCAGCAACGTTCATGCCGTTTTCAGAGAGAATTTTCTTTTTCTCTTCGGCTTCTGCCATGCTCATTTCCCAGCCGCGGGTTTCGGCTTTGGCAGCAGCTTCAAGAACAGCAGCCTGAACGTCGGCAGACAGGCCATCGAATGCGCTTTCGCTTACGATAACCATGTTTTTCGGAAGCCATGCCTGAACGTCATAGAAGTTCGAAACAAAGTCCCATGCCTTGGAGTTGGCACCGGTCGATGGCGACGTAATCATCGCTTCGACAATGCCGGTTGCAAAGGCGGTCGGGATTTCCGGAACTTCAACCTGGGTCGCGACCATGCCGGTCAGCGATGCCAGTTCGGACGTGGTGGCGTTATAGGCGCGGAACTTGACACCATCGAGGTCAGCAACGCTGTTGACTTCGTTCGCGGTGTAAAGGCCCTGTGCCGGCCACGGAACAGCGTAAAGAACTTTAAGACCGTCTTTTGCGAGGGCGGCTTCGATGCCTTCGCGCGATACTTCCCAAAGCTTCTTGGCGTCTTCATAAGACGTCGCGAGGAACGGGATCGCGTCAACGGTGTAGATCGGGTTTTCGTTGGCCAGCAGGGAAATCAGGGTTTCGCCGATCGGCACCAGGCCGCGCTGAACCGAACGTTTGATGTCAGCATGCTTGAACAGCGAACCACCGGAATGAACGGTGATGCTCAGCTCACCGCCGGATGCTTCATTCACATCCTTGGCAAATTCAATGATGTTCTGGGTGTGGAAAGTCGCGTCAGGATACGGCGTTGCCATGTCCCAGGTTTCTTCAGCGGATGCAAAGCCAGCTGACATGGTGATCGCTGCGACTGCGACAGTCGAAAGTGCTTTTTTCAACATTTTTCAAGTCTCCCTGTGTGTGATGCAAGCCGATACACGTAATCGCGTATCGAGACTCCAAAGTAGCCTCCCGACACATTGATCACATTTTGCCGACAAATTGTCAACTTTAATTCATAGCAGATATGCGAAATCCGGGAAACAACACTTAGAACCCCACCTGCGTGAACCCGCAAAAACCGACCATTCGTCTGATATTTTTGTTGTTATTGTTGCCTTCCGGGGGCATTCAACTAGCGATCAAACAAATAACAAGTGGGGAAAATCCAATGTCTGATCTTTCGGGGAAGTCTGTCTGGATTACAGGTGCCGGTAGCGGCATCGGTGAGGCAATTGCCAAATCTCTTGCGGCTGACGGGGCACACGTTGCCCTTTCGGCGCGGCGCGAAGAGACACTTCGGCAAGTTGCAGATGACATTGTGGCAAGCGGGGGAAAAGTTGACATTTACCCGCTCGACATCAGTGACAGCGACAAGGTTTTTGAAACGGTCGCGAAAATCAAAAGCGCGATGGGCAAAATTGATGTGCTGATCAACTGCGCTGGCGTAAACACCCCGAAACGGCATTGGCGCGATCTTGATATCAAAGACTGGCAACGTATCGTCGCCGTCAACCTGAACGGTGTTGCCAACACCGTTTGCGCGACCCTGCCCTTGATGCGCGATCAAAAAGACGGACTGATCATCAATATTGCATCGTGGGCCGCAAAGCATGAATTCCCGGTCGCAGGTCCTGCCTATATTGCATCCAAGCGCGGTGTCGTCGACCTTTCGCACAGCATCAATCAGGAAGAACTGCACAACAACATCCGCTGTTGCTGCATTTCGCCGGGCGAGGTTGCCACCCCGATCTTGCAGCAACGCCCGGTACCGATAGAACAGGAAGAACTTGATCGTCTTTTAAACCCAAGCGATCTTGCAGAAATCGTGACTTATGTCGTCGGGGCCCCCATGCGGGTCTGTTTCAACGAAATCGTGATGTCCCCGACCTACAATCGCACCTTGTTGCCTATTCAGCCCTAGGTGTTGTTCCCGGACGTCGGGGATGCAAGGGACAAGCCTTGGCAGCAGTATCAGCAGCGCGAGTTACATCGCGCTCGCCGCACGTGATGCCTGGTCATAGACACCGGAAATTGCGCGAAGGGTCTTGGCGACATCCCCGACTTCCTCGCTATTGACGCCAAGCCGCTGGAAAGTCTCAATCAGGCAATCCTCGCGGACCTGACGGTATTTCTCACACATTTCGCGGCCGTCCTTGGTGGTCGCGTAATGCACTTCCTTGCCGCGTTTGACGCCCTCGACCAGTCCGAGCTTGCGGAGCTTTTTAAGGGAATAGTTCACAAGATGACTGTCTTCGACATTCAGGACAAAGCACACTTCAGACAGGCTTTTTTCCCGTTCACGGGAATTGACGTTGTGCAGTACCAGAATATCGAGAACCGACACATCGGGCATACCCGCCGCACGCATGCACCGCACCATCCAGCGGTTAAATGCGTTGCCTGACAGGATCAACGCAAATTCAAGTTCCGACAATTCGGCTGCGCGTTCCGAGACAAGATGTGACGATGAGACGATACGTGTTTTATCAGCCATCCGACGTTCCCTGTAATGCAGTATTCCCGGTCACCAACATAGGTTCCAACCAGATTCATTGGAAGTTTGTCGGCATTTTATCGCGATAAAGGCGACAAGGTAAAGCCCCTGTCGCCTTATACTTATCGGCAATTCACCGTTAAAGTGTGCGCATCCGTTCGAGAAAACCATCAATCTGCGACCGCAAATCACCGCTTTGTTGACCAAGGTTGTAGGCCGAAACGTTGACGCTGCCAGCAGCTTCGTTGGTTTCATTGACAGCTGCAGACACCCCTTGCATGGCAGCCGAGATTTCCTCTGTCCCGGCGGCGGCCTGTTCGACGTTTTGCGAAATCTCGCTGGTGGCAACGGTTTGCTGTTCGACCGCGGCCGCCACGGCAGCTGCGCGTTCGCTGATGTCAGAAATCATTTTGACAATTTCGTCGATTGCATCGACGGCAAGGCTTGTGGCCTGCTGAATATCATTGATTTGGGACGTGATTTCCTCGGTTGCCTTGCCGGTCTGATTGGCAAGGTTTTTCACCTCGCTTGCGACAACGGCAAAGCCTTTGCCTGCATCCCCCGCCCGGGCGGCCTCAATCGTTGCATTAAGGGCCAACAAGTTGGTTTGTTCGGCAATATCACTGATCAGGCTGATGACTTCGCCAATCTTGATCGCAGAATCATTAAGCCCCTGAATATTGTCATTGGTATTGCGCGCCCGCTCGGTTGCGGACTGTGCCATGGTTGACGTTTCAGTGACCTGACCGGAAATCTCGTTGATAGAAGCCGAAAGTTCGGTTGCGGCCGTGGCAACCAACTGCACATTCGAAGAGGCCTCTTCCGCACCGGACGATACCGCCATCGACTGATTGGTTGCTGTTTCAGCACTGTTGCGCAATACGTTCGACACCTGATGGAGTTGCTCCACCGCTATTCCGACATCTGCCATGACGGCAACCACCGCCTGATCGAATTCCTGGATATAGCGCTCCTGCGTCTCCATGCGTTTGCGGCGTTTTTCGTCTTCGGCCTTTTGCGCCGCTTCAAGCTTGATGCGTTCGATACCGTTTTCGCGGAAGACCAGGACAGCTCGGCCCATCTCGCCAATTTCGTCCGCCCGCTTCACTTCGTTAATATCGACGTCAAAGTCGTTTTCAGCCAATCGGGTCATTTTGTTGGTCAAACCGCTGATCGCGCTGACAATGGCGCGCGCCAACAAGAACGAAAGCCCCATCAACGCCAGAACGCCGATTGAATACATGATGACCGAAACCGTCAGACTGGTTTCTGCAATGCTGTCAGCTCTTTGCTTTTGGGTCTGTGCGATTTCGCCAATCGACTGACTGAGTTCATTAAGGATCGGCTCAGCCTCGGCATAATAGTCGGATAAAAAGCCGAGCTCTTCTTCGCGTTGCAGGATCTTTTCAGACAGCGCTTTGAAATCGGCGACATATGACTTCATCAAGTCGGTGATTTTATCCTGCTCGGCGGCGGGAATGTTTGAGGCGGCCAATGCCGGTCCGAACTCGGCTAGGCGGTCATCAATCCGGCCGACATATTTTGGATCAAGGCGTGCAAGAAAGTCCTTCTCGTGGCGGCGCATCATCAACATGATTACGGTAAGATTGTCGGCATTATATTTCTTGAGCGCTTCTTCGACATTGTGCACCGATGAACGTAGCCGTCCAAGAAGCCCCTCTTCCTCGTTCAACCCGATTTCTCGCTGCAAACCGACAACCACCGAAAACTTGGCGTCATAGTTTGCAAAGGCTGTCACGATTTCCTGGAGCTGTGCATCAAACGCGTTCAGTTCTGGTGCCTGTTCAAGCTGCTCGAGGCCTGCATTGACGTTTTCAACGACACTGGCATGCTCGGAAACATATTTCTCATCCATGCGCAGCAGGAAATCCTTTTCCCGCCGACGTGCATTCAGGAATTCACGTGAAACAGCATCAGCAACCAGTTTGTTTTCCAGCGCACTCTCGGCGACCTCTTCGGCGGCCCGTCTTTGTTGCTCGGCAATGAATTGCACGGCACCAACTACAATAAAGATCAGAAGTGCCACCCCGCCGATCAGCGATATTTGATAGAGAAGTCTCATTCGGGAAAGAAAATTCATCTTGGCCCCCAAGCAGTTGCCCCGCCTTTGCCACAGCTGTTCTCCCGCTGGCATCAGCGCAGGTTTCTATTCAACAACGAAATGAAGACACCTATCGCGCCCGCCAGATCAAATCGGGGGAACCTTGCCCCATATGTCGGGAAACCATTTCGGCCTCTAAGCCTTGGCAAGACATAATTGATGCTTGCCCGGTGCCTGTCTCTTACTCAACTGAATCACAATTGGTTTGAGGCACAACAAAACAAGAGGAAAGATTGCTCTTTCCTCTTGTTCCAGTTGCAGACGTGAAATGATGCTTGTTGCAGGCGGCCTATGAAATCGAGCGCATCCTTGCAAGGAAGTTATCGATACGTTCACTTAGACCATCACTTTGACGACCCAGGTTATCGGCCGAGCCACGCACATCATCGGCAGCCTCGGTGGTTTCTGCCACCGCCGCCGAAACCCCCTGCATGGCGTTCGAGATTTCGGTGGTTGCCGATGCGGCCTGTTCGACATTCTGGGAAATCTCGCTGGTTGCAACGGTCTGTTGTTCGACGGCAGCGGCCACCGCAGATGCTCGTTCGCTGATATCCTTGATCATCTGAACGATGCTATCAATCGCATCGACGGCCGATTGTGTCGCTTGCTGGATATCATTGATCTGGCTTGAAATGTCCTCGGTCGCCTTGGCGGTCTGATTGGCAAGGTTTTTAACCTCGCTGGCAACCACGGCAAAGCCCTTGCCAGCATCACCGGCACGGGCGGCTTCGATCGTGGCGTTCAGAGCCAGAAGGTTGGTTTGTTCGGCGATATCGCTGATCAGATTGATGACTTCGCCAATGCGGACTGCGGCCGCATTCAGGCCCTGAATGTCATCGTTGGTTGTCTGGGCACGATCACTTGCCGTTGCCGCCATTTTCGAAGTATCGCTGATCTGCCCAGCAATCTCGTGGATTGAGGCCGAAAGCTCCGTCGCCGCCGTTGCAACAAGTTGCACGTTTGACGATGCTTCTTCACTGCCCGCAGAAACGGTTGTCGACTGTTCATTTGCTGTGGCCGCACTGTTACGCAAAACTTCGGAAACAGAGTGCAGCTGCTGAACCGCAGTCCCCACTTCGCTCATCATTGCGACGACATCATCGTCAAATTCGCGAATGTGCTGTTCCTGCTTTTCAATGCGCTGGCGCTGTTTTTCGTCAAGTTCGCGTTGCTGGGTTTCAAGCTTTTGCCGCTCCAGACCGTTTTCGCGGAAGACAACCACAGACCGGCCCATTTCGCCAATTTCATCCTTGCGGTCGGCTTCATCCAGTTTGACGTCAAAGTCGTTCTTGGCCAACCGGGCCATCTTGTCGGTCAACCCGGTGATGGCCCGCACGATGGCACGCGCAAGAACCATCGACATCAGGATCATGATGATCGCACCGGCGATAAAGATCGCAAACGTAACCTGAACCCCGCTATGAGCGATTTGTTCGGCGCGTTGTTGCATGTTTTCGGCAACGGTCCGGACTTCATTGCCCAATGTTTCCAGAACCGGCTCGACGGCGGCGTAATATGCGCTGAGGCGTTCCAGGGATTCTTCACGTTCAAGAACAGCATCGGCAAGGGTTTTGAAATCCGCCAGATATGAGTCCATCAGCTTGCCAAGCTGCTGTTTCTTTTCATCCTGAATGCTGCCAGCGCGCTCAAGCGCAGCCGAGAACTGCTTGGAAGTTGCTTCGACACTTTCGACATAGGCCGGATCCAGACGGGCAAGAAAATCCTTTTCATCGCGGCGCATCTGTAAAACGGCAATCGAGAGGTCCTTGGTGCCACTCAGTCCCAGCATCGCCTCGAGCTTGGCCACTTCTGCCAAAGCAGTTTCGACTTCGGATGCAGCACTGCGCATTTCGCCAAGCAAGCCCGAACTCTCGTCCAGACCAACCTTGCGCTGCAATTCAACGACAGTGGCGAATTCCGACACATAATTATCGACGGCTGTCTGAACCTGCTCGACCTGCTCAAGAAGGCTCCCAAGTTCTTCACGCCCGGAAAGCTCTTCCAGACCGGCCCGGATTTGTGCGGCGGCTTCGGCGTGGGCAGTGACATATTCCTCGCTTCGTCGAATAACAAAATCTTTTTCGTGGCGACGTGCATCGAGGAACGCACGCGATACAATGCTTACCGTCTGGGAATCCTCACTCGCAGCCTTGGCGATCAATTGCGCGGATTGGCGCTGTTGATCGGCGACGAATTGTGTGATCCCGACAATGGCGAAAATCACCAGAGCAACGATGCTCAGCAGCGAGATCTGGTAAACCAGCTTCATTCGCGACAAGAAAGACATGCTTCCACCCCTCATTTTCCGGTTCTTGGTTTTATATTTTGTTTTTCAGAACCATAAAACATTCTACCATCAGTAGATATATAAAGACTAAAGTATAGACTAATTACTAATTGCCTCTACCTTTGGCGAAAATTCCCGCAAATTAGGTCATTTCTTTTCATCATCTGCGCACTATGTTTGTGCTTTGCGCGGGCATTGGTACTGATTAGTCACCTGTCCATTCAGCCAATCGACCGCACCGGATTACAACAAACAGGATGAAGATCACCCATGAGCATCTGGGGCAAAATTATTGGCGGAACCGCAGGCTTTGCCCTGGGCGGACCATTGGGTGCAATTCTTGGCGCGGCGGCCGGTCATGTCGTTGACAAGATCAAAAGCAATGCACGCGGGCCGCAAATTGGCGGGCATGATCCCCGCCAGATCGCTTTTGCAACCGGTGTGGTCGTGCTGGCCGCCAAGATGGCGAAGGTAGACGGCCATGTCAGCCGCGATGAAGTAAACGCCTTCAAACGCGTGTTCCATATCCCGCCGGGCGAAGAAAAGAATGTCGGCCGCATCTTTGACATGGCGCGATCATCGTCAGACGGGTTTGAGGTCTATGCCCATCAGATGGCCACCATGTTTCGCGGTGAACGGGCGATCCTTGAAGGTGTGCTTGAGGCGCTTTATCAAATCGCCATGGCCGACGGCGAACTGCACCCGGCCGAACAGGACTACCTTAAAAAGGTCGCCCATATCTTTGGCTTTGCCGAGGTCGACTTTGAACGGGTTCATCATGCCTTCACCGCATCAAATGGCCCCGATCCCTATGAACAGCTTGGTCTGACCCGTGATGCCAGTGACGATGACCTGAAATCGGCCCATCGGAAACTGTCGCGCGAAAATCATCCCGACACCCTGATGGCCAAGGGCATGCCGCCGGAATTCATCGAACAGGCCAACGAAAAGATGGCGCGGATCAATGCGGCCTGGGATCAAATCCGCAAAGAACGCGGTATCCGCTAGCGCGTTCGATCTTCGCGATTATCTCTGTCAAAGTTGATTTCCCTTGCAACGGTGCCCGAATTGCTGTTTGCAGGGGGCCGGTCACTGTGACCCTGTTTTATTTTCAAACTTGTCGGTTTTTCCATGGCGCCACCGCTGATCAATATTAATGACATTCACCTGACCTTTGGCGGGAATGATCTGTTTTCTGATGTGTCATTTGCCATTGGCGACCGTGACCGCCTGTGCCTTGTCGGGCGCAATGGCGGCGGCAAATCGACATTGTTAAAAATCATCGCCGGTGAAATCGAACCCGATGGCGGGGAACGCTTTGTTCAGCCGGGCTGCAAGGTGGCCTACCTTAATCAGGAACCGAAATTTGACGGCTATGACACGGTCGAGGATTTTGTGCTTTCGGCCCTTGATGACCATGAACAGGATTATGCCTATCGATCCGACATGTTGCTGGCATCGGTTGATATTGATCCGAAGTCGGACCCAAAACAGCTTTCGGGTGGTGAAGGCCGCCGGGCCGCGATTGCGCGTGCGCTGATTGCCGATCCGCAGGTTCTGTTACTTGACGAGCCAACCAACCACCTTGATTTGCCGACAATTGAATGGCTTGAAGGCGAAATCAAGAATTTCCGCGGTGCCGTTGTGGTGATCTCGCACGACCGTGCATTCCTCAATGCCGTATCGAATGGTGTGCTGTGGCTTGATCGCGGTGTGATGCATCAGGGTGCGATCAACTTTTCCCAGTTCGAGGAATGGTCCGAGGAAATCTATCGCAAGGAAGCCGAGGAACGTGCCAAGCTTGATAAACTGATTGCGCAGGAAACCGTCTGGTCGGTGCAGGGCATTTCAGCCCGCCGCAAACGGAACCAGGGCCGTCTGCACCGTCTTTATGACATGCGCACCCAGCGTTCCCAACAGGTTGACCGCATCGGCAACGTGTCGCTTGCGGCCGATGCCGGCGAGACATCCGGCAAGGTCGTGATCGAAGCGACCGATATCGCGAAATCATTTGGCGACCGTCAGATCATCGCGGACTTCTCGACCCGTATTTTGCGTGGCGACAAGGTCGGCATTATCGGCCCGAACGGGGCCGGTAAAACCACGCTTTTGAAAATGCTGACCGGCCAGATCGAACCTGACAGCGGCACGATCAAGATCGGCACCAACCTTAATCCAAGCTATTTCGATCAGAAACGCGCCGCCCTTGATGACAGCAAGACCCTTTGGGATACGCTATGTGATGTTGGTGGCGATCAGGTCATGGTGCGCGGCAATCCGCGCCATGTGGTCAGCTATCTGCGTGATTTCCTGTTTGATGAAAAACAGGCGCGAAGCCCGGTTGGCGCGCTTTCTGGCGGTGAACGCAATCGGCTGTTGCTGGCCAAACAATTGGCCAAACCGACCAACCTTCTGATCATGGATGAGCCGACCAACGATCTGGATATGGATACGCTGGATCTGCTTCAGGAAATGCTGAGCGACTATGAAGGCACGCTTCTTCTGGTCAGCCACGATCGTGACTTCCTTGATCGCGTGGTGACATCATCCATCGTTATGGAAGGTGATGGGACTGCCATCGAATATGCCGGTGGTTATTCCGATTACATCGCCCAACGCAGACTTTCGCGCGCCGAGGCCGCCAAGGAAGAAAAGGCCGCGGCCAAACAGGTCAAAAAGGCCGCACAGGCATCTGCACCGAAATCAAAACCGACAGGCAAGCTGAGCTATAAGGATCAGCGCGAATACGACAATCTGCCTGCTGCGATGGCCAAACTGGAAGCGGAAATCGCCACCCTTGAGGATGCGCTTTCTGACAGCAGCCTGTTCACCAAGGACCCGAACGGTTTCCAGAAAAAGGTGGATCGCCTTGATGCTGCGCGTTCGGAGCTTGAAGCATCCGAGGAACGCTGGCTGGAACTTGAAATGCTGCGCGAAGAACTTGGTCAGGGCTGACCAAGCTTACGCGAATTTCAAGACAGTTTAGGCATGAGTTGAAAACAACTCATTTGTGCTTTGGGCTGAAACATCGGATCAAGGGACTGGAACCCGTCTAAAAAAACTTGGGCGGGTGTGCGTATCTATCTGATATTCTTGGGGTCATTATTGTCCCTTATTGCCGAAAGGCCCCGCCATGCCGATCAAAGCCGTAATTATGGCCTTTTCCGTCGCCGTCATTTGGGGCGTGAACATGCTGACCGTCAAAGGGGCGGTTGGTGAAATCCCGCCTTTCATCCTGACAGCAATGCGTTTTGCGGCTGTGGCGATCCTGTTGATCCCGTTTACCCAAGTTCCGCGCGGCCGTTTTGGCAAGCTCGCCCTGATTTCGGTTACCTTTGGCGGTCTTCATTTCGGGGTTCTGTTCTATGCCCTGTCGATGATTGATGCCGGGCCGGTTGCCATCATCATTCTTTTGGGCGTGCCGTTTTCATCGATGCTTGCGACCTATTTCTTTAATGACCGGCTGGGCTGGAAACGGCTTTCGGGTATGGCGCTGGCCTTTATCGGTGTCACCATCATGTTCTGGGACCCGACCATGACCGAGCTGCAATTACCGCTATTGTTGGTCGTGTTTGCATCCTTCATGTGGGCGGTTGCTAATGTCATGATCAAGAAGCTTGGCGACATTGATACCTTTCAGCTGAATGGCTGGATGGCGCTGATGGCGGCCCCGCAACTGCTGATCATGTCCCTGATCTTTGAGCCGAACGGGTTTGAAGCGGTGATGAACGCGAGCTGGGTGGCTTATGCAAACCTTGCCTTTACGGTCGTGATGTCATCGATTGTGGCTTATGGCTTCTGGTATCATTTGCTGAAGACGCAGGATGTGAACGTTGTTGTGCCCTGGACCCTTTTGGCACCGGTGATCAGCGTGATGGGTTCGTTCCTTGTGTTTGACGAGCCGTTTTCGCTGCTTAAAATCATTGGTGGCACAGTCGTTCTGTGCGGTGTCGCGGTCATCATGCTGCGCAAGCCGGTTCAACGCAAAGCACAGGGAATGGATTGATCCGCATGGGGGAAAAGATCACCAGAACGCGATCAGCGGGAAACATCATTTCCCATCCCTCCCCCAATTCTGGTGATCGTCCGGAGGGTTGCCCGATTGATATTCTCGTCCTGCATTACACCGGCATGCAATCGGGTGCCTCGGCACTTGAACGGCTTTGTGATCCGGAAAGCTCGGTATCCAGCCATTACCTGATCGAGGAAGATGGCCGTATCTTTCAGCTGGTTGATGAAGAAAAGCGCGCCTGGCACGCCGGGCTTGGCATCTGGCAAGACTGCCAAGATGTGAACTCCCACTCCATCGGGATCGAAATCGTCAATCCGGGACATGAATATGGCTATCGCCCGTTTCCGGAAATCCAGATCCAATCCGTTATAGATCTGACGCAAGACATCCTCAAACGCCATGAGATCCCCGCCAGCCGCATCATCGCCCATTCCGATATGGCCCCAAACCGCAAGGAAGATCCGGGTGAACTGTTCCCGTGGCAGCAACTGGCCGAAAACGGCATTGGATTGTGGCCCGGATGCCATGGCGTTGCTGAAATCAGTTCCGGCATTTCCGGCACAGCTGTCAGCCCGGATGAGTTTTATCGACTGCTTCAGGCGATTGGCTATGGTCCGGCAGACAGCGACGAAGATACAGACAAACGCACCATCGCGTTCCAACGTCATTGGCGGCAAAACGACATTTCAGGCAATGTTGATGGCGAATGCATTGCCATTGCCAAGGTCCTTGCCAATGCGATCACCCGCTAGGCATCCCTGCCCACACTGCTTTTTCTTGACGCCACCATGGATGTGACCTACATCCCGATCACCAGATGGCCGGATGGCTGCCCTGATTGCTTGCAATCGGGGAGGAAAGTCCGGGCTCCACGGAAACACGGTGCCAGATAACGTCTGGCGGGGGCGACCCTAGGGAAAGTGCCACAGAGAGGATACCGCCGGATCGCGCAAGCCATCCGGTAAGGGTGAAAGGGTGCGGTAAGAGCGCACCGGTCCTTCAGCAATGCGGGACGCATGGTAAACCCCACCGGGAGCAAAACCTAATAGGAATGGTCGGCCGGATGCTTCGGCATTGTCGGCAGGTGGGTTTTCGCACCACCATTCGGGTTGGTTGCAGGAGGCGTTCGGCGACGGACGTCCCAGATGAATAGTCATCCAGTGCGGTTCGCCGCATGGACAGAACCCGGCTTACAGGCCATCTGGTATTATCATTTCAGACAGAAAAAAGGCGATGACCGTTTCCCGTCATCGCCCGGATCAAATGCGTTCAATCATGAACAGCAGATCAGCCGCGCTCGGCAATAGATTGCGCGAAATACTTGTCTACTTCTTCCTGCGTGCTTTCGGGGATATCGGACGCTGTCTGATCCTTGATCATCTTGCCCAAGGTCGGAAGCGTTTTGCGTTCGATCCGGGTTTCCGGATCCCACAGCTTGGAACGCATCAGTGCCTTTGCGCAATGCAGGAAGGCTTCCTCGACCGTGATCTTGATCGCGGTAATCGGTGCCTTGGGCGTATCGGTAAACAGCCCCAGCAAAGCCGGGTCGGTGCTGATTTCGGCAACACCATTGATGCGCAGCGTTTCGTTCACGCCCGGCACGAAAAACAGCATCCCGACTTTCGGGTTGTCGACAATGTTTGACAGGGTATCGACACGATTGTTTCCCGGACGATCAGGCATGACCAGCGTTTTGTCATCAACAACCTTGATGAAACCCGGACCATCACCACGCGGACTGACATCTGCATTACCATTGGTATCTGACGAGGAAATGACCGCAAAGGGCGCAAGCGAAATGAAGTGCTTGCAGTGCGGATCAAGCGCCGGCAAACATTTGCTGACAGCAAGTCCAAGCGGCTCTCCGTAAATGGCACGGAGCTTTTCCTGAGTATCGATTTTGGTCATTGCAGATTACCTTTGGCGAGAAACGAGGGCAGAAACTGCTTTAGTTGCGAACGCAAGTCAATTGGCGATTAGTCCGCAATAATTTCCGCGGCTGTTTTCACCGCTGCAAACTCGCCATTCAGGCTGGCGAGTGCAACATCGTGAACCATCTGGGCCGGGAAAACCCGCCCGTCTGGCAAACTGCGATCAAAGGTCGCACAGGCATCCGCCGCAATGGTGGCATCAAATCCAAGATTGGCCGCCATGCGGGTGGTCGTGTTCACGCAATGATCCGTGGTTATCCCGCACAGAACCAGTTTCGAAATGCCTTGCGCACGCAGATCGGCCTCAAGGTCCGTGCCGATCAGGGCAGAATTGACGTTCTTTCCATAGACCGGCTCACCATCCTTGGGCGCAAAACCCGACTTGAAAGCGTTACCGGGATGATCGGGATGCAGGCGCGATTGCGGCTCTGTGGAATTATGCTTGGCATGAAACACAGGCCAACCTTTGGCGCGCCAGTGTGCTAACAGTTTTTCGCCGTTGGCTTCGGCGTCGGGGTTATTGCGATTTCCCCAGTAATTGAGGTCATCAAATCCCTTCTGCCAATCAATCAGGATCAAGGCGGTCTTGCTCATTTGTGGGGCTCCGATGTCTGGTGAATGTGCCGGTCAATCTAGCAGCGCAAAGACTGTCTAAAAGGACAGAAGCCCCACGCATTTCGCCATTTGGCTTAAAGCCATCCTTTGCGCTTGAAGTACAACAGCGGCAGGACGGCCGACATCACCATCAGGCCGATTGCAACCGGATAGCCGAACTTCCACCCCAGTTCCGGCATGAATTCGAAGTTCATGCCATAGATGCTGGCAATCAGGGTCGGCGGCAGGAAGGCGGCGGCGGCGACCGAGAAGATCTTGATGATATTGTTTTGTTCCAGGCTGATCATGCCAAGTGTCGCATCCAGCAGGAAGGTCACCTTGTTGGCGATGAAATTGGCGTGCTCGGTAATCGAGACAATATCGCGCGACAGGATCTTGAGCCGCGCCTTGGCATCCTTTTTTAGTCGCGCCTGTGTTGAAAGGAACAATCCCAAGCGATGCAGGTTCAAAAGGCTGTCCTTGGCCTTGCCCGACAGGTTACCGGTACGCCCGATCTGACGCAGGGTTTCGCGGTGATCCGCATCCGAGTTCTTCTCGTCCGGACTGATAAAGACCTGATTGGACAGGCCTTCAAGATCGGTCGCCGTTTGCTCCATCAGGTCGGCAAGTCGATCAACAATCTGTTCAAGCAGACCAAACAGAACGGCCTCTGCACTATTGGCAAGCGACGGGCTGCGTTTCACACGCCGGATGAAGGTCTTGAACGGTACTGGATCGGCATAACGCACAGTGATCAGGGTTTTCTTGACCAGAATAAATGTCACCGCCGTGGTTTGCGGCGCATCGGTGGTTGCCTTGGTCAGAACCGAAACCGTCATGAACAACGCACCGTCTTCGTCATACAAGCGCGATGACAGTTCGATTTCCTGCATTTCTTCGCGCGTCGGTATTTCAATGCCAAAGCGTTCTTCAATCTCGTGAATTTCGTCAGGCGTCGGGGCATGCAAATCGACCCAAACCGGAAGGCGCTCGGCCTTGGTCGCAGCCGGTTTGGCGGCAGATTGTTCAGAAGACGTGTTTGCAGCCTCGGTTGCCTGCCCACTGTCACCGACGGCGCTATCAGAAGCAGCCTGACTGGCGGTACTGCCGCTGTCGGTGTTTGCGCGCACCGGGGCAAAGAATTCGTTGGTGTCCATGAGCCTCTCCGTCTCTTCCGGCTTGCCGATGGTTACGGATGCCAGTTTATTGAATGCTTGTCATGTGATGAATGCGTTTCCAAGCAACGCAGCCCTAGAATGGCAAAACCGTCTGGAACGAAAACGGATCAATATCCGCCGCCGCTCCGCGCTTTTCATTATAGGTCGCGTGCACCTGCGCCATGAATTCTTCCTTGGTGATCATCTTGTCACCATCGGCGTCAAATTCCGGAAACAGCAATTCAAGTCGACGGCTTTCGGTGCGCAACCTTTGTCGATTGGCATCCGAAGAACCGGGCAATTTTTCAACCGCGGCAAATTCGCGCGCCACCAAAACATTATCGCCGGTGATATCGCGCCGCCGGAACATCCAGCTGGCATAGGCGGCAGCCTCGTCCGCGCTGATCCGGCCATCCTGGTCGATATCAACCGGGTGGTATTGTTCGCGATAGACTTTGACCTGTTCGGGAATGCCCGATGGAGCGACGCCAGCGCCACCATTTTGCTGGGCAAGCGCCTTTGCGATTGCCTCGTTCAATCCAGGGATGTTGGACACACCGTCGCCTGTCATACCGGGAACACCTACACCGGAGCCATCCCCATTCAGGCCATTCAGCCCCGAAAGCCCGCCCAGTCCAAACTGAGACATCAGCTCCGGATTGTTTTGCAGTTGTTGCATGATCAAGGGCAGCAATTCACGCATCTGCGGCGATGAAACTTCGGGCGAATTTGATCCGCCACCGGCCGGGTCAAGACTAAGCCCCTGTGCCGTGGCCACGCCACCCGTGACCGGGTTCGCCCCGGGAGCCAACGCGGCCCAGGAAAATGCACAACCCATTAATAGAATGGCAGCTTTTATCCGCAACAATCGCATCCTTCGTTTCACTGACGCTGCCCTGCGCCAGAAGACCACGCCCCATTTGGGGACATTTTCATTCGTGATGGCCGATCAAAACCATCAGAGATCATTTTGACATTTTGCAGGAGTTTGCCCGCGCATCAAACCCGATTGGCCATCAAATCGCAAATTGTCTTCGAAAACCCCATTCAAATCCAATTCTTGAACTGGTCCATCAAAACCCAAATTCCGGTTTTTCGATGGTCTTCCCATGGGTCCCCATGGAACGGAATTGGGGTTTTATGGGCAGAAGATGGATCGCCGCTGGTTTTCCTGCATTTTTGGCCGATTTCAGCCTTTCTGCATATACCGCGGAAACCCTTGGGAAGTGCCAAAACGTCACACTCTTGCCCATCAAATCCCATTGACCCCCATGATTTCCCATGGTACCCCATAAAGAGGCACAAATTCCGTGCCATGCGGGGCATATCCATTTCAGACACACCACAGTCGCAAGACAGCCCATCAGGGCCAGTGTTCTGAGATCGGTTTTTTGATCAGGGGAATGGCGAAGTGCTGTTCACAGGGACGCACATTCACAAGCTGGACCGGAAGGGACGCGTATCCGTCCCCAAACGGTTCCGTGCGGCCCTTGATACCGAAGAATTCGCCGGCATCTACCTGTATCAATCCCACAAGGAAAGCGCGCTTGAAGGCTGTAGCCACAGCCATATGGAGCGCATTGCCGCATCGCTTGATGAACTCGACATGTTTTCTGACGAGGCCGACGATCTGGCAGACACCATCCTTGGCTCCTCGCATATGCTTCCTTACGACGGCGAAGGCCGCATCATTCTGCCCGCAGAATTGATCGAGTTCGCCCGCATCGAAGACCAGGTCGCCTTTGTCGGCCGCGGTCGCACCTTCCGCCTGTGGAACCCTGACATCTTCAAGCCCCTGCAAGAAGCCAGCCGGACCCGAACGCTTAACCGTGGTGCGACATTGAAGCTCAAACCGATGAGTGAACTCCCCAAAGGTGCACGTCCCGGCACCGCAACGGAGGAGGACGCATCATGAGCAGCAACGATCTAAGCTTTGCCACTGAAGATCGTCCGCACAAGCCGGTCCTGCTTCGCGAGGTCCTAGAAGCCCTTGCACCGTGTGACGGCGAGATCATGGTTGACGGTACCTTTGGCGCAGGCGGTTACTCCCGCGCCATTCTTGACTCTGCCAACTGCGAACTTTACGGCATCGACCGCGACCCGACCGCTGTTGCCACCGGCAAAAAGCTTGAAGCCGAATATGACGGCCGCTTCCACATGGTCGAGGGTTGCTTTGGCGATATGGCCAAACTTCTCCCGGCGGCAGGTGCGCAGCAGGTCGATGGTATCGTTCTTGATATCGGCGTTTCATCCATGCAGCTTGATCAGGCCGATCGCGGATTTTCGTTCCGCGAAGACGGCCCGCTTGATATGCGCATGTCGATGTCTGGCCCGACGGCGGCCGATTTCGTCAACACCGCCGAAGAAGAAGACATCGCCAATGTCGTTTACCGTTATGGCGAGGAACGCGCATCGCGCAAAGTCGCGCGCAAGATTATCGAAATGCGCGCAGAGGAACCCTTTACCACCACATCCCAGCTTGCCCGTGCAGTGCGTTCTGTTGTGCGCAAATCCAAGGACGGCATTGATCCCGCCACACGGACGTTTCAGGCGCTGCGCATTTATGTGAATGACGAACTTGGCGAACTTGAACGCGCCATGGATGCCGCCGAAACGTTGCTGAAACCGGGCGGCCGTCTGGTGGTTGTGACCTTCCACTCGCTTGAAGATCGGCAGGTCAAAACATTCATGAAGGAACGCTCTGGCGATCCGAACAAGATGTCGCGTCGCCTGCCCGGCGAACCGGAAGTCGCCATTCCGACCTTTACGACAATTACACGCAAGGCCGTCACTGGTCAGAAAGATGAAATTCGCGCCAACCCGCGCGCACGTTCGGCCAAGCTGCGCGCTGTTGCGCGCAACGACCAACCGGCCACATCGCAGGGAGGTCGCAAATGACCCGTGCGGTAACCATCATTGGCCTTGTTCTGACCATCCTGATCGGCACCGGCACCTATTGGGTCAGCCATCAGGTCGAACGTCTTGAAAAACGTTACGCGGATATTCAGTCCGACATTCTGGCCGAACAGGAAAGCATTCATGTTCTTCAGGCCGAATGGAGCTATCTGAACAATCCGGAACGTATCGAACGCCTGTCCAAACAGTATCTGAGCCTTGCGCAGATTGACGTGCTTCAGATGGCAAGCATCGACGACCTGCCCGAAGACGCCGATCTGCATCAGTATCGCATCAACAAGTTTGGCGAGGCAGTTGCCTTCATGCCCGTCCCGCGCGCCCGTCCAGGTGATCTGATGTATGACGAGGCGGCTGATACCATGATCATTGATGCCCCGTCTGTTGCGACCGAAACGGAGGGCGCACAATGAGCCTGACCCGTTTTTCATACTGGCTGCGTGGCGACCGTCCGGAACTGGGCCCGGATCAGCGCGAACGTCTTGCGCTTGAAACTGCGCGCAACCGTATCTTTATTACCGGCGCGATGTTCATCATCGGCTTTTGCTGGATCACCTATGGTCTGATTGATGCATCGGTTCTGCGTCAGGGCAATGAACCGGCTGTCGCATCGGGAACTGATACCCGCGAACTCAAGACCGAGCGCGCCGATATCGTTGATCGCAACGGCATGTTGCTTGCGACCGATCTTCCGACCAATTCGCTTTATGCCGATGCCCGCGTCGTCAAGGACCCGGTTGAGTCGGCAGACTTGCTGTTGACCGTATTGCCTGATCTGGACCGCGATTCACTGATCCGTCATCTGAGTTCGCGCAAGGCATTCGTCTGGCTGCGCCGCAACCTGACACCGGAACAGCAATATGACGTCAACTCGCTTGGCATTCCGGGATTGAATTTCCAGCGTGAAGAACGCCGCGTTTATCCGCATGGGCGTCTTCTGTCACATGTTCTGGGCTTCACCGACATCGACAATAACGGCATCGCCGGGGCTGAGCGCGAATTTGACAACGAATTGCGCATCAATAACGGCCCACTGGAACTTTCGCTTGATACCCGCGTGCAATACGCGCTTGCCGAAGAAGTCGAAAACGCGATGGAAACCTACAGCGCGGTTGGGGCGGCAGGCCTTGTGATGGATGTCTATACCGGCGAAGTCGTTGCGATGACATCGCTTCCGAACTTTGACCCCCATCGCCCGGGTCAGGCCCCGGCCGATGCGCGCTTTAACCGATCCACGCTTGGCGTTTACGAAATGGGTTCGGTGTTCAAGCTGTTTAACACGGCCATCGCCCTTGAAACCGGCACATCGACGCTGAATTCGGTCTATGACGCGACCGAACCGCTGGCAATTGGCGGGTTCCGCATTCGTGACTATCACGGCGAGAACCGCTGGCTGACCCTGCCGGAAATCCTTGTTCACAGCTCGAACATCGGATCAGCCCGCATGGCAATGGCCTTTGGCGGCGAGACCCAGCAAAAATACCTTAAAAAGCTTGGCATGCTCGACAAACCGCAGATCGAGCTTCCTGAAGTTGGCGGACCGCTTGTGCCCAATCCGTGGCGCGACATCAACACCATGACGATTTCGTTCGGTCATGGGTTGGCCGTGACCCCGCTTCAGGTTGTCAGTGGCATTTCCACCCTTGTGAATGGTGGTATTCGCCGCCCTGCGACCATCCTCAAACAGGACGGCGCACCGGCAGGCGAACGTGTATTTTCCCAGAAAACGTCGGAACTGCTACGTCGCCTGATGCGACTGGTCGTAACCGACGGTTCTGGCAAGAACGCCGAAGTGGCGGGTTACTTCCTTGGCGGGAAGACCGGGACTTCGGAAAAACTCGTGAACGGGCGCTATGTCAAGAACGCCCGCATGTCGACCTTTGTCGCCGCCTTCCCGATGCAGGACCCGAAATATGTGGTTCTGGTGACGTTGGACGAGCCCAAAGGCACTAAAGAAACTTATGGATTTGCCACAGCAGGTTGGGTGTCCGCCCCTGCCGTTGGCAAGGTTGTGACACGTATTGCTCCCCTTTTGGGCATTGAACCGGCGAATGCGAAGGCGCCGGAGATTGAGCAAGCGCTGCAGATCGAACTTCGCAAGGGGGAACGCAAACTTGCGTCTTTCTGAGCTCATGGCAGGTGATCAAGCGGCATTGAAACATGCCGAAGGACAGGACCCGGATATCACGGGCCTGACAGCAGACTCACGCACCGTGAAGGATGGCTATATGTTTGCCGCCCTGTCCGGTGCACGTGATGACGGTTCCAAGTATATCGCCGATGCGATCAAACTTGGTGCCGCAGCCATCCTTGCAAAGGATGGAACGCCAAGACCGGCAGCCCCCACTGTGCCGCTGATCCCGGTGGAAAACCCGCGCAAACGTTATGCCCAGCTTGCCGCCCGTTTCTATGGCAAGCAGCCGGCAAACATCGCGGCGATCACCGGCACCAACGGTAAAACATCCACGGCGATCTTTACCGAGCAGCTCTGGACGATCCTTGGCAACATGTCGGGATCGATCGGAACGCTTGGCATCCGTGCCGCTGGGGCAAAGATCCCCGGTTCGCTGACCACGCCCGATCCGGTTGCCCTGCATCAAAGCCTTGATGAAATGTGTGGCATTGGTGTTACCCATGTCGCAATGGAGGCAAGCTCGCACGGGCTTGATCAATATCGTCTCGATGGCGTGAAGGTTACCGTTGCCGCGTTTACCAACCTGTCGCGTGATCATCTTGATTATCACGGCACGTTCGAAAAATATTTCGCCGCCAAGGCCCGCCTGTTCTCTGACCTTCTGGTCGCCGATGGCACGGCTGTGCTGAATGCCGATGTTGAACAGTTCGATCTTCTGAAAAAACTTTGCGCCAAGCGCGGTGTGAATGTCCTGTCCTATGGCGAGAACGCCGATGACATCAAACTGATCAAGGCAACACCGGACAGCACCGGCACCAAGCTCCGCCTGATGGCGAATAAGGGCGAATACAACATCCATTTGCCGCTGATGGGAAGCTTCCAGGTGATGAACGCACTGGCAGCCCTTTCCATCGTGGTGGCATCTGGTGCCGACCTTGATCAGGCGGTTTTGGCCCTTGAAAAACTAGAAGGTGTTCGTGGTCGTCTGGAACTGGTTGGCAAAACCAGCTTCGGCGCACCGGTATTTGTTGATTACGCCCACACGCCAGATGCCCTTGAAACTGTGATCAAGGCGGTCCGTCCACATTGCAAAGGCCGCATCGTTTGTGTATTCGGGGCCGGTGGAGACCGTGATACCGGCAAACGCCCGTTGATGGGGCAGGTTGCGCACGATTTTGCCGATATTGCCATCATCACCGATGACAATCCGCGCAGCGAGGACCCGGCCACCATTCGTGCCGCCATCAAGGCAAGATGTGAAGGTGCCGTTGAGATCGGTGATCGCGCCGAGGCCATCAAACGCGGCATTGGCATTCTGCAGCGTAACGATGTCCTTATTATTGCCGGAAAAGGCCATGAAAGAGGCCAAGTTGTCGGCGAGACGGTTCTTCAATTCGATGATGCATCTGTCGCCCGCAGCATCCTTGCAGGTGGCAACTGAACATAAATACCGTTACGGCGCTTTGGCCGTGATGGCCTGACCGGAAAGAAAGTGACGTTATGACGAAGGCTGTTTTATGGACGGCAAAGGATGCCGAAACCGCAACCGGTGGCAAGACCACCGGGAACTGGACGGTAGCCGGCATTTCAATCGACAGCCGCAAAGTCAGCGAGGGCGATCTTTTCATCGCCCTTAAAGGCCCGAATTTCGACGGTCACAAATTCGCCCAGGCCGCCCTTGATGCCGGCGCACATGCCGTCATGGTCTCGGATGCCAAAGGCATCACCGATACCGACAAGGTTCTTCTGGTGGATGATACGATGGCAGCCCTTGAGCGCCTTGGCCTTGCCGGTCGCGCGCGCAGCAATGCCAAAATCGTTGCCATCACCGGCAGTGTTGGCAAAACCGGCACCAAGGAAGCGCTTAAATACGTGCTGTCCCAGCAGGGAAAGACCCATGCCAGCCCGGCCAGCTTCAACAATCATTGGGGTGTGCCGATAACCTTGGCGACCCTGCCCGCCGATGCCGCCTTTGGCGTTTTTGAAATCGGCATGAACCATCCGGGCGAAATCAGCAAGCTTGTCAAAATGGTCAAGCCAAGTGTTGCCGTGATCACAACCGTGGTCGGCGCACACACTGAATTCTTCAAGGACGAAGCCGAAATTGCCATGGCCAAGGCCGAGATTTTCGATGGCCTTGATCAGGATGGCACGGTCATTCTGAACCGTGACAACATGCATTACTTCGCCCTTGCCCGACGTGCCAAGGAACTTGGCCTTGGCAACATCAAGTGCTTTGGCACCGATGCCATGGCGAACTATCGACTGTTTGAAGCCAACATCGTCACCGATGGCAGTGCCGTCCGCGCACGTGTCGGTGGACGGGACCTTGAATATTTCATCGGGTGCCCCGGTGAACACTGGGTTCTGAATTCGCTTGCGGTTCTGGGATGTGTTGACGCGATTGGTGCGGATCCTGTATGTGCCGCGCAGGATCTGGCGGATGTTACGCCGCCTGCCGGTCGCGGTGAAACACACACGGTCAAGCTGCCATCCGGGGATGGTACCTTTACCCTGATTGATGATGCCTATAACGCAAATCCGACCTCGATGATGGCCGGGATCAAGGTCCTGTCACAGACCAAACCGGGTGACGGCGGACGCAAGATTGCCGTTTTGGGCGAGATGCGCGAACTCGGCGATATTGCGCCGAAAATGCATGCCGATTTGCATCAACCGCTGACCGCACTTGAAATTGATCGGGTTTATTCGGTGGGGCCGATGATGGCTGAACTCGACAAAACTTTGCCTTCCGAACGAAATGCTGGCCATTTTGAAACTGCCGAGGACGCAATTGAGCCAATAAAGGCCGATTTGCGCGATGGCGACGTGGTTTTGGTCAAAGGATCGCTTGGCATTTACGTTTCGAAAATTGTATCGGCCTTAAAATCCTGTGGCGTGGTGGAATAATCCACAACCGCAACAGGATAAGTCGCAAAAGGAACGACCAGAGCAATGCTCTATAATCTGCTTTATCAATTTGCTGATCAGATGCCGGTACTGAACCTGTTTCGGTATATCACCTTCCGTACGGGTGGTGCGATCATCACGTCGCTTGTGCTTGCCTTTGTGATCGGCCCGCACCTGATCAACTGGTTACGTTCCAAACAAAGCGAAGGCCAGCCGATCCGCGAAGACGGCCCTGAAAGCCACCTTTTGACCAAAAAGGGTACGCCAACCATGGGCGGGCTATTGTTGTTGCTGTCAACATCGATTGCCACCCTGCTGTGGGCCGACCTCACCAACCCTTATGTCTGGGCGGTTTTGCTGGTCACCATCGGCTATGGCTTCCTTGGTTTCCTTGATGACTTCCTGAAAGTTTCCAAGCGCAATACCAAAGGCCTGCCGGGCAAGCTCAAGCTTCTTGGGCAGTTTTCCATCGCAGCCCTTGCGGCTTGGTGGATTTCCTATAACACCGCCGATCCGCTTTCGACCGCACTTGCCTTCCCGTTCTTCAAGAATTTCCTTTTGGATCTGGGCTGGTTCTTCGTGCCGTTTGCCATGTTTGTCATGGTCGGTGCTTCGAACTCGGTGAACCTAACAGATGGCCTTGATGGTCTGGCGATTGTGCCGGTGATGATTGCGGCGGCCAGCTTTGCGCTGATTACCTATCTGATCGGTAACGTTCAATTCGCCGAATATCTTCAGGTCCATTACGTTGCCGGTTCTGGCGAATTGACCATTTTCCTTGGCGCACTGGTTGGTGCCGGCCTTGGTTTCCTTTGGTACAACGCCCCGCCTGCGATGGTGTTTATGGGGGATACCGGATCCCTTGCCCTTGGTGGTGCTTTGGGTGCGGTTTCGGTTGTCACCAAACACGAACTGGTTCTGGCGATCATTGGTGGTCTGTTTGTTCTGGAAACACTGTCGGTGATCATTCAGGTCGGGTCCTACAAACTGACCGGCAAGCGGGTATTCCGCATGGCACCACTTCATCACCATTTCGAGAAAAAGGGCTGGCAGGAACCGACCATCGTGATCCGGTTCTGGATCATTGCCGTGATCCTTGCCCTGGTTGGACTTGCAACCCTGAAACTTCGTTAAGGACATACTGAATTGATTAATCTTTCACATCTGCGCGGCAAAACCATCGCGGTTCTGGGTCTTGGGAAATCCGGACTTGCCAGTGTGAAGGCATTGATCAATGCAGGCGCCGTCGTCTGGGCGTGGGATGACAACGCATCGTCACGTGAACAGCTTGAACCGCTTGGTCTTGCCCCGATCAATATTGCAGAATGCGACTGGACAGAACCGGACATGCTGGTGATCAGCCCGGGTATTCCATCCACCTTCCCGACCCCGCATCCGGCGGCTGAAAAGGCACGCCGTGCGGGCAAACCGATCATTTGTGACGTCGAATTGCTGTGTGTGGCGCAACCTGATGTGCCAACACTTGCCATCACCGGCACCAACGGCAAATCAACCACCACCGCGCTGACCGCCCACATCATCGGGCAGGCCGGGATCAAGACTCAGGCGGGCGGCAACCTTGGCAATGCAGCCCTTGGACTTGAACCCTCCACCGCAGATGATTGTCTGGTCCTTGAGCTGTCATCCTATCAGCTTGAGCTGCTTGAACATGCGGCCTTTGATGCCTGCGCGCTTTTGAACATCACACCGGATCATCTGGATCGCCATGGCGGACTGGACGGTTATATCGGTGCCAAGCACCTGATTTTTGCCCGTGCAAAGGGCCCGAAATGGGCGATCATTTCCGTTGATGACGAGCCGTGTGCCAAAATGGCGGTTGAGCTGGCCCGTGAAGGCGGTCGGCACATCATCGAGGTTTCGGTCAAACAACTGGTCGATCACGGCATCTATGTTGATGCGGATGGCTGGCTGATTGATGACATGACCGGTGCACAAACTCGTATTCTGGACCTTGCGACCGTCACCCACATGCCCGGACGCCACAACTGGCAAAACATTGCCTTTGCCTATGGGCTGTGCCGTGCGCGCGGTGTGGATGCCACCCGGATCATTGACGGGATCATGTCCTTCCCGGGTCTTGCCCATCGACAGGAATTGCTCGGCACCATTGACGGTGTTGTGTTTGTCAATGACAGCAAGGCCACCAATGCCGAGGCATCGGCAAAGGCGCTTTCAGCCTATCGCAACATTTACTGGATTGCCGGCGGCAAACCCAAGGAAGGCGGGATTGAGGGATTGCAGGAATTCTATCCCCACATCAAGAAGGCCTATCTGATTGGTGCGGCGACCAATGAATTTGCCGAAACCCTTGGTAGTGACCTGCCATGGGAGAAATGCGAAACCCTTGATGTGGCAACCAAAATGGCCTTTGCCGACGCCAAGGCCAATGGTGATGACAAACCGGTGGTAATGCTCACCCCGGCTTGCGCATCTTTTGATCAGTTCAAAAGCTTTGAGGCGCGCGGCGATGCATTCCGCGTTCTGTACAACGCATTGGCGGGTCGTGACATGACCGGGAAGGCAAACGCATGAAGTCCCTGTTTGGTCACAACACGAATATAGCCTTTTCGCGTGCCGACACATCAGTTCTGGGGATCTGGTGGTGGACGGTCGATCGCTGGTTGCTGGCGGCCATCATCCTTCTGATGGGGATTGGCGCGCTTCTGGTGATGTCGGCAAGTCCGCCGGTTGCTGATCGCATCAATGTTGACAGTTTCCACTTTGTCACCCGCCAGTTCGTTTTCCTTGGCATGGCGACAGTCTGCATGTTTGCCATTTCGCTGTTGCCAGTGAAATGGGTGCGACGTTTGGCGTCCTTCATGTTTCTGGGCGTACTCTTTTTGCTGATCATCACCCCGTTCATCGGATCAGACATCAAGGGCGCAGTACGCTGGATCAACGTTGCCGGGATTAACCTGCAACCGTCCGAATTCCTCAAACCGGCCTTTGCGGTTGTCATTGCCTGGATGTTTGCCGAAGGACGTTTGAACCCGAACTTCCCGGGATACATCGTTTCAAGCCTGATGCTGGCGGTGTGCATCTTCCTTCTGATGATCCAGCCGGACTTTGGCCAAACCGTTGTCATCACATCGATCTGGTCGGTGCAGATCTTCCTGGCCGGACTTCCGATCATTCTGGTGTTCTGTCTTGGGCTTGGCGCAGTTGGACTGGCCGTCACGGCCTATCTGATCTTGCCGCACGTTCAGTCGCGTGTGGACCGCTTCCTTGATCCGGCATCTGGTGACAGTTATCAGATCGAACGATCCATGGAAGCCTTCATGAGTGGCGGTATCATGGGCCGCGGCCCGGGTGAAGGCTGGGTCAAGAACTCCATCCCGGATGCCCATTCCGACTTTATCTTTGCTGTAGCGGGCGAGGAATTCGGGCTTCTGTTCTGTGTGCTGGTCGTTGGTGTCTTTACCTTCATCATCATGCGCGGTCTTTCGCGCTTGATGGGGGAACGCAACCTTTTCGTGGTTCTGGCCGTCACCGGCATTCTCGTTCAGTTCGGTTTGCAGGCCGTCATCAACATGGCGTCCACCCTGCAGCTGGTCCCGCCAAAGGGCATGACGTTGCCGTTTGTTTCCTATGGCGGTTCCGCCACGATCGGGATTGCGATTGGCATGGGCTTTGTTCTGGCGCTGACGCGAAAACGGCCCGGCGAATAATCGACACCACCCCTTTAAAACTTTCTGCATCAAAACGACAAAATCAGGTGTTATTCCACGCCCGGTTTGAAGGGATATTAACCTTTGTCGGGTTCTGATGGGGGTAACTGTCGGGGACCCTCCCCGCACTGCCGTCGTTTTAGATGTGGACAAGATGACTGACTTCGCCAACCCAGAACTTTCTGCCGTCGAGACACCGCTCGCAGGTCAGGTGATCGCCGTTACATCCGGTGGCACTGGCGGGCATATGTTTCCGGCTGTTGCCTTGTCCAAATCGCTGGTGCGTCGTGGCGCAAAGGTCCTGTTTTTCACCGATGCCCGTGCCGCACGCTATACCGAGGGCGTTGAAGGCGTCGAAACCGTCATCCTGCCTGCCGGCGGCATTGCCGGCAAAGGCATCAAGGGCCGCCTGATCGGGGCCGCCCGGCTTGGCCTTGGCACGCTTAAGGCCCGCAAACGGATCAAAAAGACCAAACCCGCGGCCGTGATCGGTTTTGGCGGCTATGCCTCTATCCCGGCGACCATGGCGGCCAAGTGGCTTGGCATTCCTTATGCCATTCATGAACAAAACGCGGTTTTGGGCCGCGCCAACCGTCTGGTTGCTAGCAACGCACAGCGCATCGCGACATCCTTTGCCAAGGTCACGATGATTGCATCAAGTGACGAGGCCAAAGTGATCTGGACGGGCAATCCGGTCCGTGCCGAGGTCGCAGCCCTTGCTGCGACCGAGTACGAGACCCCGACCAGCGATGGTCCGATCCGCCTTCTGATAACGGGTGGATCACAAGGCGCACGCATCCTGTCGGAAGTTCTGCCAACCGCGCTGGTCAACCTGCCGGAAGCCATCCGCAAACGCCTGATTGTTACCCAACAGGCGCGCGAAGAAGATATCGATACGGTGCGCAAAACCTATGACGGATCGCAGATTGACGTGACCCTGGCATCTTTTATCAATGATATTCCCGAACGCCTGCGCGATTGCCATTTGGTGATTGCCCGTTCAGGGGCGTCGACGGTGGCGGAACTGACCGCGGCTGGACGCCCGGGTTTTCTCGTACCCCTGCCCCATGCCATTGATGACCATCAGCGTTACAATGCCCAGCAGATCGAAGACGCAGGTGGTGCGTGGCTGATGCCACAAGAACGTTTTAGCAGCGAGGCCGTCACTGATCGCCTGGCAAAACTTTTAACCCACCCCGCAGCGCTTACCCGGGCGGCAAAAGCCGCCAAAAGCAGCGGGCGTGCCAACGCCGCGGAGCGTTTGGCTGACATGGTGCTTGATATGCTGGGCCTGAACCCTGCAGGAAGCCCGGATAACAAAAGCATGACGCAAGACCGAGGAGACTCTCAATGAACACCCTGCCGCTCAACATCGGCACCATCCACTTTGTCGGTATTGGTGGCATCGGCATGTCCGGTATTGCCGAAATCCTCAATAACCTCGGCTATTCCGTTCAGGGGTCGGACATTTCAGACAATGCCAATGTGCAGCGCCTGCGCGCCCTTGGCATCAAGGTCTTTGTCGGCCACAAGGAAGAAAACGTCGAAGACGCCAAGGTTGTTGTGATTTCAACCGCTGTCAAGCCGACCAACCCCGAAGTCGTTGCCGCGCGCGCCGCGATGATCCCGGTCGTGCGCCGTGCTGAAATGCTGGCCGAACTGATGCGTCTTAAGGCGGCCATTGCGATTGGTGGTACGCACGGCAAAACCACCACCACTTCGCTGGTTGCGACTATGCTGGATGCGGCGGGCCTTGATCCGACCGTGATCAATGGCGGGATCATTAATTCATACGGCACCAATGCGCGCCTTGGTGAAGGTGACTGGATGGTGGTCGAGGCCGATGAATCTGATGGTACCTTTGTCAAAGTACCGTCAACGATCTCGGTCGTAACCAACATTGATCCGGAACATCTGGATCACTGGAAAGATTTCGATCAGCTGCGCGAAGCCTTCAAGAACTTCGTTCAGAACATCCCGTTCTATGGCTTTGCCGTTCTGTGCATCGACCATCCCGAAGTCCAGGCCCTTATCGGGCGCGTCACGGATCGTCGCATTTTCACGTTCGGCTTTTCACCGCAGGCCGATGTGCGTGCGGTTAATGTCCGCACCAATATCGGCGATACCGTCTTTGATGTCGTGATCCGCGAACGGGTTGATAGCGAAGAACGCGTAATCAAGGATGTCCGCCTGCCGATGGTGGGCGATCATAACGTTTCCAACTCGCTGGCGGCGATTACGGTCGCGCTTGAACTTGGCATCCCGGATGAGAAAATCGTCTCCGCCTTTGACGGCTTCACCGGCGTTAAACGCCGCTTCACCAAAACCGGTGAAGTCAATGGTGTCACCATTATCGACGATTACGGTCACCACCCTGTGGAAATCAAGGCGGTGCTGAAGGCTGCCCGTCAGGCAACCCAGAACAACGTGATTGCTGTGGTTCAGCCGCACCGTTATTCGCGCCTGCATGACCTGTTTGAAGATTTCTGCACCTGCTTTAACGATGCTGACAGCGTGATCGTTGCCGACGTTTACGAAGCCGGAGAAAGCCCGATTGAAGGCGCATCACGTGATGCCCTTGTCGAAGGCCTGCGCAACCGTGGCCATCGACATGTCAGTGCACTTGAAGGGCCAGAGAAACTGGCCGAAGTCATCAAAGCCGAAGCAAAGCCGGGCGATCTTGTCGTTTGCCTTGGCGCTGGTTCCATCAGCGCATGGGCAAATGCCCTGCCCGCCCAACTTGAAGCGATCAAGAACTGAGGCAGATATGAGCACGCCGAAACACCATACGCCCCTGATCGACCGCCTGCCCAAGGTGCGTGGCAAGCTGCGTGAAGGCGCACAACTTGCCAAAGTCACCTGGTTTCAGGTTGGCGGCCCGGCAGACGTGATGTTTCGCCCAGAAGACGAAGCCGACCTTGCCGCCTTCCTGAAAGGCAAACCGGCGGATATGCCGGTAACTGTGATCGGGGTTGGCTCGAACCTTCTGGTGCGCGATGGCGGCATTCGTGGGGTTGTGATCCGCCTTGGCCGCCCGTTTACCGATGTGGTGGTTGAAGATGGAGCGGTTCACGCCGGTGCCGGTGCGCTTGACCTCAATGTCGCACAAACCGCACAGATGAATGGCATTGCCGGTCTGGAATTTCTGTCTGGAATTCCAGGTACCATCGGCGGGGCGTTACGCATGAATGCCGGGGCCTATGGCACTGAGATCAAGGATGTCCTTGTATCGGCAACCGCAATTGATGGCAGCGGGAACATTCATACCGTCACGCCCGACGAAATGAATATGACCTATCGCCACTGCGGGCTTCCGGAAGACTGGATTTTCACATCCGCAATCTTGCGTGCATCGTCTGGTGATCCCGAAGACATCGCCAAACGCATGGATGAAATCCAGAAGGCGCGCGCAGAATCGCAACCGATCAAATCACGCACCGGCGGATCGACTTTTGCCAATCCGGTGCCTGATCGTGCATGGGAGCTTATTGATGCTGCTGGCTGCCGGGGACTTACCATCGGTGGCGCGCAAATGTCCGAACAGCATTGCAACTTCATGATCAACAAGGGCGATGCCACCGCCCTTGATCTTGAACAGTTGGGCGAAGAGGTCCGCAGACGGGTCAAAGAACACAGCGGCGTTGAGCTGCGCTGGGAAATCCGGCGCATTGGCGAACGCCTTGGCCACTCGATCATAGGAAAAGACGCATGAACAAACATGTCGCTGTCATTCTGGGCGGTTGGTCAGCAGAACGGGAAGTTTCCCTGTCCTCGGGGCGCGAATGCGCCAAGGCGTTGCGCGAAAAGGGCTATAAAGTTACCGAAATCGACGCAAACCGTGATCTTGCCCATCAATTGGCGGCCATTGATCCCAAACCGGATGTGATTTTCAATGCCCTGCATGGCCGCTGGGGCGAAGATGGCGCAGTTCAGGGCCTGCTTGAAATCATGAACATCCCCTATACCCATTCCGGTGTAAGGGCATCGGCAATTGCTATGGACAAGATGTCTGCCAAGGCGATGTTTGCCGAATATGAAATTCCCTGCGCCCGCCATGTCTGGGTCACGCGCGAAGACATCGCATCGGGCAAGGCATTGCCGCCGCCCTATGTTTTGAAACCCAATAACGAAGGGTCATCTGTCGGGGTTGAAATCATCCTGACCGCCGAGGAAGAACAAAACATGCTGGCCCGTGATTGGGTCCATGGTGACGGCGTCATGCAGGAAGAATTCATTCCCGGGCGCGAAATGACCGTTGCCGTCAAGGATGGCGAGGCGATGGAAGTCATCGAAATCCTGACCGGCAATCACGCATTTTATGACTTTGAATCCAAATATGCCCAGGGTGGCTCCGAACATATCGTGCCTGCCGACATCGAAGTCGATTTGCGCGATCGACTACAACGTCACGCCGAAGAAGCATATAAGGCGCTTGGCTGCCGGGGTGTGGCACGCGCCGATTTTCGCTATGACCCTGAAAACGACCGTTTGGTGATCCTTGAGATTAACACCCAACCGGGCATGACGCCGACATCACTGGTACCGGATGCCGCACGCCATGACGGCATGAGCTTTGCCGACATCGTTGCATGGATGGTGGAGGATGCATCGTGCGAACGCTAGAAGAACAGGCCCGCGAACGGCGCGAGAAGCTTGATAAGCAACATAGCGTTGGCACCAACGTCAAAAAGATCGCGCGGGTCATGTGGTGGACCGGCTTCATTGGTGCCATCGTGATTGTTCCGACGGCCCTTGTTTATACCGGCAAGGCCGATAAATGGATGAGCATGGCAACGCAGGAAAGTGTTCGGCTTTCTGCCGCGTTTGGCATGACGGTCAAGAATATCGAAGTTTCAGGGCGCGAAAAAACCGACCCGAATGCCCTTTTGGCAGCCATCGGACAGAAACCGGGCACGCCGATCATTACATTTGATGTCGACGCCGCCCGCGAACGGATCGAAGAGCTTTCATGGATCCGAAGTGCTACCGTCGAACGCCAGTTGCCCGATACGCTGATCGTTTCGGTTGTTGAGCGCAAACCACTGGCAATCTGGCAAACCGAGGGCCGCGACCATGTATTGATCGATGGCGATGGCGAGCAACTTCAGAATTACGAACTTGGTGATTACCTTGATCTGCCGGTTCTTGTCGGTGACGATGCACCGAAAAGTGCGGCGGAGATGCTGACCACCCTGCAATCCATCCCGCACCTTTATGAACAAATCACCGGTGCCCAGCGCATCGGGCATCGTCGCTGGAACATCCAGCTTGCCAACGGTATGTTCATTCTCCTACCTGAAGAAAACATGGAAAAAGCATGGCAGCGCCTTGAAGTCCTTGATCGCGAACACAGCATCCTTGATCGCGATGTTCTGATTGTTGATTTGCGCCTGCCCGACCGGACATTTGTCCGCCTGACACCCGGTGCTGCAGAACAAAGGCGCAATCCGCCAAAGAAGGAGGGCGCGGTCTGAACTGACCGCCCCGACAGCCTATCCTTCCTGCACCCCGTTTCAGACGCGTAAGGCACTGACTTGCGCAATATCATGATTGTTTTTTCACCTTCTTTGCGTACTTTCGCATGAAGATGCGTTATGCGACGGTCTGCCTTAACCAAATTGCAACCGCTTTTGGTCGAAAACAGGCTTAATAAGGTACGGTCAAAAAAGTCCGACCACATAACCCATAAAAATTCAGAGCATTCAATTGGCACGCGGCAAAACCAGATCAGGATTGATTGCGGCTTTGGACATTGGAACGTCCAAGGTCTGCTGCTTTATTGCGCGACGTGAAAAGGACCAACCGCCAAAAATCATCGGCATTGGTCACAACATGTCCAAGGGCCTGCAAAGTGGATCAATTTCCAATCTTGATGCCGCACAGGAAGTCGTGCTCGCCGCGGTCAACGCCGCTGAAAAAATGGCGGGTCAGACCATCGACTCAGTCATTGTCAATCTGTCTGGCGGTCGACCGGAATCCGAAACCCACACGGTTGAGCTTCCGCTTGGCTCCCGCCCGATTGGCAATCTTGAGATCCGAAAACTCAATGACCAGAAGGAAGCCCTTCTGCGTCAGGCCGGCGATGAGCTGATCCATACTGTCCCGTTGGGGTTCCGCCTTGACGGTGCCAACACCATGAATGATCCACGCGGCATGTATGGATCGACCCTTGGTCTTGATCTGCATTTTGTCCGAACGCAAACCGCACCCTTGCGCAATCTTGGCACCCTTCTGGCACGCTGCCACCTTGCGATTGAGGAAACGGTCGTCACCCCGCTGGCATCAGGTCTGTCGGCCCTGACAGCCGATCAGCGCGATCTGGGCGCGACCGTGATTGATATGGGCGCAGGCACCACAAGTGTGGCGGTCTTTAATGCCGGTCAGGTGGTCTACACCACCTCGATCCCGGTGGGCGGCGCGCATGTCACGCGCGATATCGCCTATGGGCTTAATACGTCGCTTAACCATGCCGAACGTATGAAAACTCTGCATGGCAGTGCTTTGACCTCGCCATCCGATGATCAGGAAATCCTCGCGGTTCCGACCATCGGCGATGAGGACGAAAACAATTTCAATCATGTGCCGCGTTCGATGCTGATCAACATTATCAAGCCGAGGCTTGAAGAAACGTTCGAATTGATCCGCGATCAGCTGGAAGAACACGGCTTGTCGCAAATCGGCGGTCGCAGCATCGTTCTGACCGGTGGTGCCAGCCAATTGAACGCCATTGCCGATCTGGCCAGCCAGATGTTCGAACGTCCGGCAACGATTGCCCTGCCGCACGGTGTTTCGGGCCTTGCCGAAGCCACCGCGGGCCCAGCTTTTTCGGCCTGTTCGGGGCTGTTGTTGCGCGCTGTTGCCCAACAGAACGATCCCCTGAGCGAAGCCATGGCGCAAATCCGTCAATCGGGTGGGCGTTGGGGCCGTTTGGGTGCCTGGTTCAAAGAGAACTTCTAGTTCGCACGCCCAAAAGCACTTTTTTATCCATTTTCCCGAAAACTTTTATCCGCATTAAGAAGGCAATAACTCTTTGCCAGCTAAAACTGACTCGGAGGTCTTTGTGCCCGAAGTATTTCTGGCACGCACAGGCAAAGGGAAGGCCTGTGTGATCTTTAAGCTCTAAAGCGCGGAGAGGAAGAGCAAACAATGAGTACAATCAGTTTTTCCGTTCCTGAAACGGAAGAAAACCTAAAACCAAAGATCACCGTTATCGGTGTCGGTGGTGCCGGCGGCAACGCCGTTAACAACATGATCGCATCCGAACTTGAAGGTTGTGATTTCGTTGTTGCCAACACCGATTCTCAGGCCCTGACCCAGGCAAAAGCAACACGCAAGATGCAGCTTGGTCGCAAAATCACCCAGGGTCTGGGTGCAGGCGCACGTCCGGATGCGGGCAGTGCCGCCGCCGAAGAATCCATTGAAGAAATTCAGGCGCAGCTTGAAGGCAGCCACATGGTATTCATCACCGCCGGTATGGGCGGTGGTACGGGTACCGGTGCAGCCCCGGTCATTGCACGTGCGGCCAAAGAAGCCGGCATTCTGACCGTTGGTGTTGTTACCAAGCCGTTCCATTTCGAAGGCACGCGCCGCATGCGCACCGCCGAACAGGGGATCGAACAGCTTCAGCAGTATGTCGACACCCTGATTATCATTCCGAACCAGAACCTGTTCCGGGTCGCGAATGAAAAAACAACCTTCGCAGATGCCTTCCAGATGGCAGATGACGTTCTGCGCAACGGTGTGCGTTCGATTACCGACCTTATGATGGTCCCGGGTCTTGTGAACCTTGACTTTGCCGATATCCGCACTGTCATGAGCGAGATGGGTAAAGCCATGATGGGCACTGGCGAAGCATCGGGTGAAAAACGTGCACTTGAGGCTGCCGAAGCTGCAATAGCCAATCCGCTTCTTGAAGATGCATCCATGAAGGGTGCTCGTGCGGTCCTGATCAACATCACCGGCGGCATGGATATGGCGCTGTATGAAGTTGACGAAGCCGCCAACCGCATCCGCGAGGAAGTCGCATCCGAAGCCAACATCATCTTCGGTTCGACCTTCGATCCGACCATCGAAGGTGCGCTTCGCGTTTCTGTTGTGGCGACCGGTATAGACGCCGAAGAAGTTCGCCGTCCGCAGCCGACCACTGTTTCTGTTGCACAGCCTGTTTCCCAGAAACCGGCAGAACATCCCGCCGCGGCACCGTCCTTCGCACAACATGGCGCTGGCAACGCAGCAGCCGCTGCTGCCCACAACACGGGTGCTGGTGATTATGCGGGTGGTGCGTCGGTTGATCACATTCCTGCTGATCGCTTTGCTGCCACCGGCAGCGCACAGCAGCCGGAAATCAGCCATCAGGCCGAAGCACAGGAAACCGGTTCGATTGAAATGGGCCAGACGGTCCTGAAACCGAAACCTGTTCTGCGTGCAGACAAGCCAGTCCAGAAACCTACCAGCAACGGCGACATGGCTTTCATTCCGCCGCGTGCTGTAACGCCAAGCGAAGCCGAGCACGCTCAGCACAGCCCGGACGTATTCGAAGCAGCCGATGCCCAGAATGCAACCTCGCCGCGTTCAGTTCTGAGCAGCCTGTTTGGAAAGAACAAGTCTGCCAAGGAACCGCACAACTATGCGGAGCCGAAAGTCTCGCAGCCGCAGGCACCTGCACCACGCCAGACCGAGATGCCGCTTGGCGAGGACAGCGAACATGTCATGAAGAAGGAGCCTGCTTCCCGGGGCAAGACGCAAGGCGCGTCTGACGACCTTCTTGAAATTCCGGCCTTCCTTCGTCGTCAGGCCAACTGACGACGATCTCCGCGCGAAGATGGGGAAGGCTTAATGCCTTCCCCTTTTTTTTGGACGCACCAGCTTGGATGACGCTGTAATTCGGCAATTGTGACCAAAGTTCGGAAACCACACGGTTACAACCGGCGCCAAATGCCCTGCAGAAATGCATTTTACCTATCAATTTCAAAGCACTATGAAGTTTACAAAGCGTAACAAAGAGTGATTTGAGTGATTGTTCGATCAACAGTAGTGTTCCAAACTAACAAAGCAGGGGCCATCCAATTTGAAGGTGGCTTTGAACATGCTTTGACGTTGATTGATGACAAACTGACTGACCTGATTTGGGGGTTCCTGTGAACAATATTGCCGATCTTGGTTCTGCTATCACGCAGACTGGCTTCTCCGGCGACGGTTATGTGCTCCAGCGCACGCTCAAAGCCTCTATCGGCTGTGCCGGTGTTGGTTTGCATTCCGGTCAGAAGATCCGCATTACCCTTCACCCTGCCCCTGCCGATCATGGCATTGTATTCCGCCGCACGGACCTGGATGACCAGCCGCTGTTTCCGGCACGTTACGATGGCGTGATCGATACCCGTCTTTGCACCTGCCTTGGTGATGCAGCCCGGGGCATCAAGATCGGGACGATCGAACATCTGATGGCCGCCCTTGCCGGTACACGCATTGATAACGTGCTCATCGATATCGATGCCGACGAAGTTCCGGTCATGGATGGCAGCTCCGCCCCGTTTAACTTCCTGATTGATTGCGTTGGCATCGAAGAACTTGATGCCCCGCGTCAGGTCATCGAAGTCCTTAAACCGGTTGAAGTCGAATATAACGGCTGCACCGCACGCGTTGAACCGGCCAACGGGTTCGAGATTGATTTCGAGATTGATTTCGCCAGTAAGGCCATTGCCAACCAGCGCATGTCCGTAAAGTTCGATGACGGCGTGTTTGTTGCCGATATCGCACGCGCGCGTACCTTTGGCTTCTTGCATGAAGTTGAAGCCATGCGTTCTGCCGGTCTTGCCCGTGGCGGTTCGCTTGATAACGCGGTTGTTCTTTCCGGTGACGAAGTCATGAATGAGGAAGGCCTGCGTTACGAAGACGAATTCGTCCGCCACAAGATCCTTGATGCGCTTGGCGATCTTTATACTGCCGGCAACCAGTTGCAGGGCAAGGTCACCGCTTACAAATCCGGTCACCATGTCAACAATCTGCTACTTCAGGCGTTGCTGGCCGACGAAGACGCTTATCGTGTTGTTCCGCTGACCAAGGCGGCCTTGCGCGGCGTTTCCGAGCCGATGCTTGCCACTGCCTGAAATCAGGTGTCACTGGCATCCACATTATGAGAATGGCGGCCCTTGTGGTCGCCTTTTTTGTTTTCGGCGTTGGTTTTCAGTCTTCTGATCCGCGTCACAGCATTTAACATGGAATAAAAGTCGGCATTTGACGACACAACTACTTGCCCAAGCACGCCCTTCGCATGATATAGTCCGGCGGATTTTACGGTGAGTGCGTCAAAAATTTCGAGGATACGTCACAGTGCTAAGTACCGTTCGCGCCAAACACGTCATTGCAACTCTCGGCCTGTCGCTGATGCTTGCGGCATGTTCAAGCAATGATGCGCCGGAATATGTCGAACGTCCGGTTTCCGAACTGTATAACGGCGCGCAGGATCTGCTTGACGCCAAGGAATACCAACAGGCTGCCGAGGCATTTGACGAAGTCGAACGTCAGCACCCCTATTCGGTCTGGGCGACCAAGGCGACCCTCATGTCGGCTTATGCCTATTACCAGGACAACAAATACGATGATGCGATCAACGCACTGGATCGCTTTATCTCGTTGCATCCGGCCAACCCGGATGTGCCATATGCCTATTACCTCAAGGCGCTGTCCTATTACGAACAGATTTCGGACGTCGGCCGCGATCAGCAGATGACCCAGCACGCGATGGATGCGCTTGACGATGTCATCCGCCGCTTCCCCGATAGCAAATATGCCCGCGATGCCAAGCTGAAAAAGGACCTGACGGTCGATCACCTTGCGGGCAAGGAAATGGATGTCGGGCGCTATTATCAGGACCGCAACGAATATCTGGCGGCAATCAACCGCTTCAAAGCAGTGATCGAGAATTATCAGACCACCACCCACGTGCCAGAGGCCCTTGCACGCCTGACCGAGTGCTATCTTGCACTTGGTCTTGAAGGCGAAGCCAAGCGGACCGCAGCTGTGCTTGGTCACAACTTCCCGGGCAGCGAATATTACAGCGAGTCCTATAGTCTCATGCTTGGTGAAGACGCACCGGAGCGCGAAGACAGCAGTTGGTGGGATGACACGACCAACGCCATCTCCAGCCTGTTCTGATTTCGTTTAAGCAAACCCTCGCAAGGCCAAGGGTTTGCTTGACAATCCGCCTTGCGACAAGATAGAACAAAAAAAGAACAAATTGCGGTTACCGTCTGATATCACTGCATTTTGATCAAACGCCCTTCGGACGACAGGATTGAATGTCGTTTCGCCTTCGCAAGGCTTGCAAGGCAGGGCGGGATTGGGCACTCTGCACATTCACAAACAAGTTTGGCTGTACCTGTCTGCTGCTCCGTTAACAACATCAGTACCCAGCAATGCTTCGACGCCTTAGCATTCGGAATGTAGTCCTTATCGACAAACTGGATCTCGATTTTCACGACGGGCTTAGCGTGCTCACAGGTGAAACCGGTGCCGGTAAATCGATCCTGCTTGATTCCCTTGGCCTCGCGCTGGGTGCGCGCGCCGACAGCGGCCTTGTCCGCCATGGCTGCGACAAGTGCAGTGTCACCGCAACCTTCAATCTGCCACAAGGCCACCCGGTTTTCGGATTGCTGTCAGATCAGGATATTGATCTTGAGGGCGAAGACCTTGTCGTGCGCCGTGTTGTCACGTCAGATGGCCGTTCGCGTGCCTATGTAAATGATCAATCCGTCTCGGTCGGGCTGCTGCGCGATGTTGGCAATTACTGCGTCGAAATTCAGGGCCAGTTTGATCAGCACGGCCTTCTTGATCCCACCACACATCGCGCGACACTTGATGCCCACGGCAATCTTGGCCCCCTTGCCATGACCGTGCGTGATCATTGGCGCGCCTGGCGTGAAACCCAAAAGGAACTCAATGCTGCCCGCGCCCGAATTGACAAGGCGCGCGAGGAAGAGGAATGGCTGCGCCACGCCGTCGATGAGCTTGAAAAGCTTGCCCCCGAAGAAGGCGAAGAAGAACGCCTTGCAGAGGAACGCCAGTTCCTGATGCATGGTGAAAAGCTGGTTGCGGCCCTTAATGATGCCGGATCCGAACTTTCGCGCGGCAAGGGTGCCGAAAGCGCCCTTCGTAGTGCCCAGCGGTGCCTTGAACGTGAACTTGAAAAGGCCGATGGCCGGTTTGAACCGATCATCGAGGCCCTTGATCGTGCCGCGATCGAACTTGAAGAAGCCAACCGGGCAATCTCGGCCACCTTGGCCGATCTTAATCTTGATACCGGTCATCAGGAAAATGTCGAGGAACGCCTGTTTGCCCTGCGCGCAGCCGCCCGCAAATACAATGTTCCGGTCGATGGGCTGAATGCGCTGATGAAGGATTTCCGATCCCAAATTGATCAGCTTGAATTCGGCGAGAAGGAACTGAGCCGCCTGACCGCCGCCGTAAGCGAATATCGCAAAGCCTATATCGAAGCGGGCGAAAAGCTTCATGCCGCGCGCAAGGAAGCCGCCGCCAAGCTTGATGGTGCGATCAATGCCGAATTGCCGCCGCTTCGCATGGAAAAGGCGCGCTTTGTTACCGACATTGCCGAGCTTGAAGAAGCCGAATGGGGCCAGGATGGCATTGACCGGGTGCAGTTCACGGTTGCCACCAACCCCGGCAGCCCCCCGGGCGCACTCAACAAAATCGCATCGGGGGGCGAGCTTTCGCGCTTCCTGCTTGCACTCAAGGTCGTGCTGGCGCGTGTTTCTGCCGTGCCCAGCCTGGTCTTTGACGAGGTCGACAGCGGTGTCGGCGGCGCGACGGCCGCGGCCATTGGTCAGCGCCTGCATCTTCTGGCACAGGAACGCCAGATCCTTGTCATCACCCACAGCCCACAGGTCGCCGCCCGTGGTCGCACGCATTTCTATATTGCCAAGCGCGAGACAGAAGGCACCATGGTGACCCGCGTCGATGCCCTTGTCGATGGAGCCCGGCGCGAAGAAATCGCCCGTATGCTGGCCGGTCATTCCGTGACGGCCGAGGCACGTGCCGCCGCCGACAGCCTGCTTGAACAACCCAATTGATCCCGGCGCCAACACGTCGGCCCAACCTTGAATACGGAACAAAAAGAATATGAGCGCCGAACACGCGTCAAACATGTCCGAACTTCCCGAATTGCCGTCTTCGAGCACGGAGGCGCGCAAACAGCATGCCGAAATTTCCGAACGTATCCGGTCTTATAACGAGGCCTATCACGTTAATGACGACCCGCTGGTTTCGGATGCGACATATGACGCGCTGTTCAATCGCCTGATCGAACTTGAATCCCACTATCCGACGCTGAAGAAAAACAGCCCGACACAGGAAGTCGGTGCCGCCCCGGCGGAAGGCTTTGCCAAGGTCAAGCATGCCCGCCCGATGCTGTCACTTGGCAATGCATTTTCGCGCGAAGACATCGTCGATTTTCTTGCCCGTATTCGTCGCTTCCTGAACCTGACAGCGCACAGCCCGGTCGAAGTGGTGGGCGAACCCAAGATCGATGGTCTTTCGCTGTCCCTGCGATACGAAAACCGCGAACTGGTCACGGCTGCCACCCGCGGTGACGGCTCGGAGGGCGAAGACGTTACCGCCAATGTCGCCCATATTGACGACATCCCCAAGACGCTTCCCGATGATGCGCCCGATGTGGTCGAAATCCGGGGCGAGGTTTATATGGCACGCACTGCGTTTCAGAAACTGAACGCGACACAGGCCGAAACCGGCGGCAAGACCTTTGCGAACCCGCGCAACGCAGCGGCAGGGTCGCTTCGCCAGCTTGATCCATCGATCAGTGCCAGACGCCCGCTTCGTTTCTTTGCCTATAGCTTTGGCGAACTGTCCGAAAGCCTGGCCCAGACGCAGTGGAATTTCCTGCAAAAGGTCGAAGGATGGGGCTTTGTCACCAATCCGTTGACCCGGTTGCTTCATAACGCCGATGACATCATGGCGTTCTATGAAGAACTGGCAACCCAGCGCCCGGACCTTGATTACGACATTGACGGTATTGTTTATAAGGTCAATGACTTCGAACTTCAGCTGCGCCTCGGCTTCGTAAGTCGGTCACCGCGCTGGGCGATTGCGCACAAATTCCCGGCTGAGAAGGCTCGCACTCGGATCAAGGCCATCGACATTCAAGTTGGTCGCACAGGTGCCCTGACCCCGGTCGCTCGGCTGGAGCCGGTTACGGTTGGCGGTGTCGTGGTATCCAACGCCACCCTTCATAACCGAGATGAGATTGACCGCTTGGGCGTTTGGGTTGGCGATCTTGTGGTTGTGCAACGTGCCGGTGACGTTATTCCCCAAGTCGTTGAGGTCATTCTGGACGAGGATGGCAATCATCCGGATGATGCAACACCTTACGAATTTCCCACCGAGTGCCCGAAATGCGGCAGCCACGCCATGCGCGAAGAAGGCGAAGCCGTAACCCGGTGTACTGGCGGCTTGATCTGCCCGGCACAGGCAGTTGAGCGCCTGAAACATTTCGTATCGCGCACGGCCTTTGATATCGATGGCCTGGGGGCCAAGAATGTCGAGGCGTTCTTTGAACTGGGTTGGCTGAAGTCGCCTGGCGATATTTTCCGTCTTGAAAGCGATCACGGCGATGCCATCCGAAAGCTTGAAGGTTGGGGGGAAAAATCCGCAACCAAGCTGTTTGATGGCATCAATGAACGGCGTACCATCGGGCTCGACAAGTTTATCTATGCACTTGGCATTCGCCAGATCGGTCAGGCAACGGCAAAGCTTCTGGCACGCCATTATGGATCGCTTGCCGAATGGCGCAGCGCCATGGTTGCCGCCAATGAAGCCGACAGCGAAGCCCTTCGCGAACTGATCAACATTGATCAGATCGGCCCCGGTGTCGCCAAGGACCTGATCGAATTCATGGCCGAAGATCACAACCGCGAGGTTCTTGATGATCTGCAAGGGCTTTTGACGATTACCGATGTCGAAGCCCCGCAGGTCAGCGACAATCCGGTCAATGGCAAAACCGTTGTCTTTACCGGCAAGTTGGAGCTCTTTTCACGCAACGAAGCCAAGGTCAAAGCCGAAAGTCTTGGCGCGAAGGTCGCCGGATCCGTATCGGCAAAAACCGATTATTTGGTTGCAGGACCGGGTGCGGGCTCCAAATTAAAGAAAGCAGAAGAATTAGGTGTTACAGTGCTTGATGAACAGGGATGGCTTGATCTGATTGCCACGGAATAAAAATGATCTAACCGGGGAGTGTGTGCTGATGGAAGACCTTGGAAGTTTTTTTCGCCGTTATGTCGATGCCCATCTGAAGCTTGAAGAAAACGCACTTGATGATTTCTTCCACTTCCCGTGCCTGATCAATGATCTGTCCGGTGTGCAGGCCATTGGCAGTTCAGACGATCTGCACAAATACCATCACTCGTTCTTTGATGAACTGAAAAATGCCGATCTTGCCATGGCAAAGTCCATGGTGATTGAACAGCATTCCGCCCTTCCCGGTGGGGCGCGTGCAATTGTTTCGTTCCGCTTTGGCAATTCGGAAAACAACCTGATCTTTGATTGCGACTATGCGTTCGCACTGCTCAAGCAGGATGAAAAGTGGAAAGTCATCTTTGCCCAGCTTGATGAAATCAGATACAGCGACCTGTATTGAGGCCCGCATGGTGCCCGCCCTTCCCCACCGCCTGATCACACTTGGTTTTGCCCTGATGCTGGGATGCTTTCCAGCAGTATCAAAGGCCGATCCGGACTTTGATACCCTGTCGGGCCCGGCGCGTGCGATTGATGCTGATACGCTTGAATTCGGCTTCAAACGTGTTGATCTGTGGGGGGCGGACGCCATGAACCGTTTTCAGGAATGTCTGATTAACGGTCAAAGCACGGCCTGCGGGGCAGAGGCATGGCAGGTGACCACCAACCTTCTGGTCGCAACACCGATAACATGCGAAGTGCGCGGGAAAAACCGGTATCATCGCAACATGACCGTTTGCCGCAATGCCAACGGGGTTGATATTGGGCAAAGCCTGATTGTTCGGGGCATGGCGGTTGCCCGCCCCGATCAGATGCCGGAATACAAAGCCTATGAAAATCAGGCGCGACAGGCACGCACCGGCGTCTGGGCAGGGGAATTCATTGATCCGCTGAAATGGCGGCGCGGTGAACGTTTACCCGAACATGAAATTGAAGTTCGCCGCTGGCAACGCGACGAATAACATCAAACCTAATTAGCGTTGCGACGTCCCACCGGATGCAAACGGCCGTGCCAGCAACCGTCCCAGCCCCGCCAGTGTAAAGCTGTTTTTAAGTGACGCCACACCGAGTGTGACGACCACAAACCCAACCAATTGCGGCACTGTGAGGACCTCGCCCAGAAACAGCCATGCAGCAAAGAAGGTCATGGCAGGCCCCGAAAGCGATATCAGCGATGCCTGCGTCGCACCGACCCTGCGAATACCCTCGTACAGCAGGAAGAACGGAATAACGGTGCAAAATATCGAAATACCTGCCGTCCACATGATGCCGGCCACATTCAGGTTCAGCGGGTTTTGCACGATCAATTGGTAAATCACCATGCAAATACCGGCCATGGTGTTGATCAGGGCTGCAAAATGCATCGACCCGATAACGGTAATCATCCGCTGTCCGAAATAGAGATAAATCGCATAGGTCACAGCAGAACCGAACGCCCAAGCCGCCCCGTACCAAAGCTCCTGCGATACCTCGCCAAACCCGCCCGGTGCCAGCACCAAAACAAGCCCGACATAGGTTATGACAAAGCAGAAAATTTGGCGAACTGGCGGAAAGCGCCGTTTATGGAGCGCCTCAAGGATCATCACGACGGCCGGAAACGTAAACAGCACGATCCGCGAAACGGTGACCTCAATCAACGAAACAGCGGTAAAATCAAACAAGGCCGCAAGGAAAAACAGCCCGCCATAAAGCCCGCCCCAGGCAAGATCAACCGGCTTCATCTTGCGGTCGCCCGGCCGGTTCTTGCCAAACAAAACCACCCCAAGCCAGAAGAGCGGCATCGCGATCAAAAACCGCAACAGCAACAAGCCATCCACTGTCATACCCGTGGCATAAACAAATTTTGCCAGAAGGCCTTTCATGGCCAAGGCAGCTGTCGCAAGCAACACAATGGTCAGCGCGGAACCCGCCGGCGACACGACAGGCGTAACAACCTGTTGCCCGGGCTCAGAAGGTGACGGTGGTGGCGTCATGGGTTTCTCCGATCCTCTATCGGTTGCCATAGTTACCCGTGAACTGCCATTATTCAATTCGAATTAATTGCTATCAGATATCAGCTTTGGCTATATCTGGCAGGCAAATGGATGCGCAAAGCTGCTCAGGATCACGCCCGATGGATATCAAACAACTTCGAAGCTTTGTACATATTGCCGAACTCGGCAGCCTGTCACGCGCGGCAGAGCGGCTTAATTTGTCGCAGCCCGCGCTCAGTCGGCAGCTTAACCTTCTCGAAGAGGCGCTTGAGACCAAACTGTTGGAACGTACCGGACGCGGCGTCAAATTAACCGAAGCGGGCCAGATGCTTGCCGAACGGGCCCGTGTGATCCTGACCGATCTTGCCCGTCTTGAAGCGGATCTTTCGGCCCGCAGCAGTCAGGTGACAGGCCATGTGCATGTCGGCGTTCCGCCCAGCGCCGGGATCGTGATTACCGGGGCGCTGATTGAAACTCTGCGCGATCGCTATCCTGACCTTAACATCACGGTTGCCGAAGACCTGACTGGCGATGTGCAGGAAGGATTGCTGTCCGGGCGACTTGATATCGGCATCCTTCATGACGGCATGATTTCACGCAGCCTGCATGCCGAACAGCTTTGGCGCGAAGACCTGTTTCTGATTTCCCACCCATCACAGGTCGGCGAACAGGAAACCGAAATCGCCTACGAAGATGTTTTGTCCCTGCCGCTCATCATGCCGACCAACAAGCACGGGCTGCGCGCCATGATGCAGGAAGCCGCCTTTCGCGCCGGACGGCCGTTGACTCCGGTGGTGGAGGCCGATGCCCTTCGCGTTTTGGTCGATCTGGTGACGCGCAATGTCGGGCATACCGTCTTGCCGCGCAGTTCGCTGGTTCAGGAACTTTCGACCGGGCGCCTCAAGGCACGGCGCATCACCAACCCGGAACTGTCGCGCAAGGTGATGCTGTCCTGGTTACAGGATCGCCCGCTGAGTGCCGGGGGCAAGGCGGTTGTCGATACATTGCGTGATCTTGCCGGCACCGTTCCGATGGCCAACCAAAAATAAACCAACACTGACTCTGATAAACAAAACCCCGACCGAAAGATGCTTCGGTCGGGGTTTTTATCATCGTATCAATCGCTGGGATCAGACTGGTGCCTGACTGTCCGACGATTTCTGCCAAAGATTGATACCGGCATCCCCGGCATATTTATCTATCTCGGCCAACTCGTCTGCGCTGAATTCAAGGTTATTGAGCGCATCAAGGCTGTTATCAAGCTGCTGAACATGACGTGCCCCGATCAGGGCAGATGTCACCTCGGGACGGCGCAGCACCCAGGCAATCGCCATCTGGGCCAAGCTTTGACCGCGACGTTTGGCGATCTCGTTCAGTGCGCGAACGCGATTGATGTTTTCGTCGCTCAGCATGCCTTTCTGGAAGGATCCTTCAAGGGCGGCACGTGAATCCTCTGGCACGCCATTCAGGTACTTGTTGGTCAAAAGGCCCTGTGCGAGCGGCGAGAAGGCGATGCAGCCCATGCCAAGCTCGGAAAGCGTATCAAGCAGACCATCCTCGACCCAGCGATTGACCATCGAATAGGACGGCTGATGAATGACGCATGGCGTTCCCATGTCCTTGAGGATCGCATGCGCTTCGCGGGTCATTTCCGGCGAATAGGACGAAATCCCGACATAAAGCGCCTTGCCCGAACGCACGATCTGATCAAGTGCGCCCATGGTCTCGGCAAGCGGGGTGTTGGGATCAACCCGGTGGGAATAGAAGATATCGACATATTCCAACCCCATCCTCTTAAGACTTTGATCCAGGCTGGAAATCAGATATTTGCGTGACCCCCATTCCCCAAACGGCCCCGGCCACATGCGATAGCCCGCCTTGGTGGAAATGATCAACTCGTCGCGATGGCGTTTAAGATCCTGCGACAGGACCTTGCCAAAGTTTTCTTCGGCCGAACCCGGCGGCGGGCCATAGTTGTTGGCAAGATCAAAGTGGAACACACCGCGATCAAACGCGCGACGGATCATCGCCCGCTGGGTTTCATAGACATCCACGCCACCGAAATTCTGCCACAGACCAAGCGTGATTTTCGGCAGAAGCAATCCACTGCGCCCGCAACAGTCCCAGTTTTCGTCGTTATAGCGATCAGGATTAGCCATCCACTGGGCTTCGACTTCAGCCATATATTCCTCCTGCTTTCAGAAGCGGTTTACCGCTTTTCTTAAATCGATCCAATGCAGTCTTAATAGGGCATTCGACCCTGTTTGTCAGTGCCAAGTACGCAGCGTGAAATCAGTCTGATTTCTTTTTGATCGGCGCTGTTGCGTTTTGCAGCCATTCACGATGATCATCATCGAGATCATCGGCATACATCGCATAGACTTGTGCGTGGTAATCGTTAAGCCACTGCAACTCGTCCCTGGTCATCAATTCCGGATCGATCAGTTTGCGGTCAATCGGCGAGAAGGTCAGCGTTTCAAAGCCAAGCATTTTGCGATCAGCCCCAATCGGCGCATCGATTTCAGTTACCGCAATCAGGTTTTCAATGCGAATGCCGTATTCGCCTTCCTTATAAAAGCCCGGCTCGTTCGAAAGGATCATCCCCGGTTTCAGGGCCACCGTGTTCGGCGCCTTGGAAATGCGTTGCGGACCTTCATGCACACCAAGGTAGCTGCCAACGCCGTGGCCGGTGCCATGGTCAAAATCAAGCCCGGCTTCCCAAAGCGGCATGCGTGCCAGCGTATCAAGCTGTTGGCCCGTAGTTCCAACGGGGAATATGGCGCGGGCAAGGGCAATATGCCCCTTCAGCACGCGGGTGAAGCGGTCGCGATGTTCCTGTGTCGGATTCCCGATCACGGTCGTGCGCGTGATATCGGTGGTACCATCAAGATATTGCGCCCCGGAATCAATCAGGAAAATCTCGCCCGGGGTCAGATTGCGGTTGGTTTCCGGGGTATTGCGGTAATGGCAAAGCGCCCCGTTCGGGCCACTGCCCGGAATGGTTTCAAAGCTTGAATCACGGAACAGCGGATCTTCGGCACGCATCGACAGTAACATGTCGGCTGCTGCGCGTTCATCGATATCACCGTTGGCGGCCGTTTCATCAAGCCACTTGAAATAGCGAATGATCTTTTCGCCGTCGCGTTTGTGGGCCTTGCGCGAACCGTCAAGTTCGACCTCGTTCTTGCAGGCCTTCGGAATGGCAACCGGATCACGCCCGACACGCACGGTGGCACCGGCCTCGGACAATTTCATACGCAGCCAGTCGGCTGCAGTGGCTTCATCCAGACGCACAGCCTGATTGCCCATCGCCTTCAGGGCATCCCCGAGTTCGCCCGGTGCCCGCAAGGTTGCCTCACCCGACAGCCATTTGAGCGTTTCTGGCGCGATTTTGCGTTCGTCCATGAAAAGTTCGACCGAGGCATCGCCGTTGATGATCGCATAGCCAAGTGCAAGCGGTGTTTGCGGCACATCGGCACCACGGATATTCAAAAGCCACGCGATGCTGTCAGGTGCCGACAGAATGGCGCTGTCGCACGAAATGCGCGACAGAATTTCGGCAATCTGGGTGCGCTTTTCAAAACTGGATTTACCGGCATATTCCATTGGATGCGGACGCACCGGGCCAAGCGGCAGGTGCGGCTGGGCATGCCAGATGGCGTCAATCGGGTTGGTATCAATCGCGATCAGTTCCGCCCCGACCGCCTCACAGGCAGAGCGCAGATGTGCCGCCTGTTGCACGGTATGCAGCCAAGGATCATAAGCCAGCTTCTCACCCGATTTCAGGTGGTCATGCAGCCAGCCGACAACCGGTTCTTCGACAAGGTGGCGGTATTCAAACAGATCACGGTTAACTTGCTGGCGCACCTGAATGGTGTAACGGCCATCGACAAAAACGGCGGCCTTGTCGCGCAAGACAACGGTCGCACCCGCAGATCCGGTAAAGCCGGTCAGCCACGCCAGACGTTCGGCCCGTGCTGGTACGTTTTCGCCCTGATGTTCGTCCGCGCGCGGCACAATAAAGCCGTCAACGCCCTTGGCCGCCAGATAGGTGCGCAAAGCATCCAGTCGATGGGCTGCGTCAAAATCATCCTTGGCCATTTTAAAAAGCGTTTTACGCTCATCCCGCAGGGCCAGCAATTCGGCCCGCAGGGCATCATCCGGGGATTGGCAAATCAGATCAATCCAGTCTTCTCGCGTGCTGCCCTGGGCTGCGGCCAGAACACCGTCAATCAGGTCGATGACAGCGCTAACATCCTTGTCGACATTGGCGGCTTCAAGCAGTTTGGCAAGTTGAGCATCACCGGAAATGGCCATGAAGATCCTCTTTAAAACATGTGGGGCATTGGGCAGGTGGTTAGACCTATGTAAGGGTTTGTGCCGATGTCGCGCAAGCACCAAAGAACTTTCCGACATACTGAGCCCTTTTCCCCGCCCGAAAACACCGGTGCATGCATCCCGCGTATGAATGCGTTGCAACCTTCGCAATGCACATTAGCCAAAGGTTAACGTATGACAGTCCCGCGACAAAAAGATGGCCCGTCGGGACGTCAATTTGCTGGAGACCATGAACGGTGATCCGTTTTCCTATTACTGCCTTGAGCGTCATACAATCCCGTCGTCGCCAGACGGCCTATGACGGCCTTGAGCGCCTGGCCCTTGGTCAGAAAACTGCGCTCGGTCTTGATACTGGCCCTGCCCATCCGGCAGACGACATTGCGGATCGAATTAAAAACGACCCGCAAGATGCCAAGGATACGGAATAACGGATCAATCCCGCCCGGGTTGGTCTGCATCAAAAGACGAAGCGCAGGATCACGGTTCATGATCCTTGCGGCATTTTTGTCTTTTCCCTCTGAAACGGCCCTGCTTCTCCACAGCAGGGCCGTTTCTTTTTGACCAGTCGCAGGCCAGCACGCCATAGTGCCCCAAACAGTAAATCATGATCACGATGCGGAGTGGAAATGACCGAGACAGTTCTGATCACCGGTGGATCACGCGGTATCGGACGCGCAACTGCTGTTCTGTTTGCCGCCAAAGGCTGGAACGTTGCGCTAAGCTTTGTTGGCAATCAGGAAAGTGCTGATGAAACATGTGCGATGTGCGAGCGCGCCGGATTTACCGGCAATGTGATTGCGCGCAAATGTGACGTTCGCGATGAAGACAGCGTTATTGCCCTGTTTGAGGCTGCACGTGATCGGTTTGGCGCGATTGACGCCGTGGTCAATAATGCCGGCATTGTCGCCCGGCAAAGCACACTTGCGGATATGGATATTGATCGCATAAAAGCCGTGTTCGATACCAACGTGCTCGGTGCCTATCTGGTTGCACGCGAAGCCGCACGAACCCTTCGTTCCGGTACCGCTATCGTCAATGTTTCATCCATTGCGGCAAAGCTTGGGTCACCTGACGAATATATCGATTACGCCGGATCAAAAGCGGCAATCGATACCCTGACCATCGGCCTTTCCAAGGAACTCGGCCCGAAAGGGATTCGCGTCAATGCCGTGCGTCCGGGCATCATCGAAACCGATATTCATGCAAGTGGTGGCCGCCCGGAACGCGCCCATGAACTCGGCCCGAATTGCCCGTTGGGACGTGCCGGCGACCCGCAGGAAGTCGCCCAAAGTATCTTTTGGCTGATCTCGGGCGACGCGTCCTATGTCACAGGCAGCATCATTGATGTATCAGGCGGCCGGTAGCACGACCGATCAAGCCTGATACCCGACGACTTTCCGGATTTGGTTGCTCTTAGGGCGTTTCAGGCTTTCCCGGCAAATCGGCAGATGCCATCGCCACGTCCTTTGTTTCGCCAAACACCGCGGCCAAGCCATCATGCAATTCAATGATATCAAGTGGCTTGGCCAGTATGCGCGCAACCCCCAAAGCATTGAAGGCGTTGGTCACCTCGTCTGAGGCATACCCGGTCATGACGACAACCGGGATTTGATTGCCAGCCTCTCGCAGCTTTTCGATCAGTTTCTGGCCGGTCATGCCGGGCATGGTCTGATCGGTCAGAAGCGCATCAAACTTTGCGTCCGGTGCACTCAGCGCTTCAAGCGCCTTGGCGGCCTCGTTAAACGTATCGACGGAATATCCGATCCGCTCCAACATCCGCGCACAAAGCCTGAGGTTCTTTTCCTCGTCATCCACGACCGCAAGATGCCCGCCTGCACCTGCCGACAGGCTGCGGGTTTCGCGCTTTTCATCCGTGGCTTCGCGATCATGTTCCGGCAACAGAATCGCGAACCGGGTTCCCTGCCCCAGGCGACTATAAACCGATATCTCGCCCTTGTGGCCGGTCACGATGCCATGCACCGTAGACAGGCCGAGCCCAGTACCCTTGCCCGGCTCCTTGGTGGTAAAGAACGGATCAAAGATCCTTTTGGCTGTTTCCGGCTCCATACCGACGCCGTTATCCACGACGCTAATCTGGATATAGCGCCCGACCGTCAATAACGGATGTATTTCCAGACTGTCTTCGGTGACTTCGAAGCGGCTTGCCTTCACGCGAATTTCACCCTGATCGCCGACCGCATGACAGGCATTGGTGATCAGGTTCATCAGACACTGATCCAGCTGTGTTGCGTTGCCCATCACGGTCATGGATTTCGCCCCCAGTTCGACCTTGATCGACACACTCGATGGCATGGACCCACGGGCAAAACGAACCGTGCCCGAAATCATCGACCCGACATCAATCGGTGAACGTTCGGTTTCTGAGTTTCGGCTGAATGCCAGAATTTGACGGACAAGATCACGTGCCCGATCCGCCCCCTGGCGAATTTCCATAACATCTTCACGCAGCGGTGAATCTTCGGGCAAATCAGAATAAAGCAGTTCGGCATAGCCACTGATTGGCTGCAGGATATTGTTGAAGTCATGTGCGATCCCGCCCGCAAGAACACCGATGGTTTCCATCCGCTGGGAATGACGCAGTTGCTGTTCAAGCTTTTCACGTTTGCGTTCGGACTGAAGCCGCTGAAGTTCGGCAGACGCCCGCGACGCGAACACTTCGACAATGGATTTCGCCAGTTCCGGATCACCAAGTGGTTTGTCCGATATGGTCACCAGAATACCGATCGGGCGTGCCTCACTGTCGTAAAGCGCGGCCCCGACATATCCAACGACATCAACGTCAGTGACCTTTTGGACATCCTTCATCAAAACGGAAAAATTGTCTTTGCAGACAAACGTGCCTTCCTTGATAACGCGTTCCGCTGCAGATCCCGCCAGGGCGAAATCAAGGCCACCACGACTGCCATCCGGGGAATAGAATGCAACTGATTTCACCCGGTCACCGACAAGTTCGGCGATATGGCAATAGGTCATATCAAGTGTTTCACAGAGAACCTTTGTCAGGTTTTCAAAGAACCCGGCACCGACCTGATAGCGGATACCACGATAAATGGATTCCAGTGTCTCCTGATGGCGTTCGCGCTCCGTCACATCCAGTGCGAAACTGGCGATACAATCCAGTTCGCCATTGGCATCAAATATCGGGCTTTCATACCATTCGCAGATGATGCGGCTGCCGTCGCGTTTGACATTCTCGAACCGGTTATTGACGCTGTTTTGCGTTTCCATGATCCGTTCGATCAGAGTGCCAAGACGCGCCCGGTCTTCCTCGGGCACCAGAAGTTCAAGCTTCTTGCCGACCATCTCATCGGCATTATAGCCAAACAGCTGACAGGCGGTTTCGTTCACCTCAATGATGGTTCTGTCCGGCGTCCAGTAAAACACTCCGATTTTCGCGTTGTTGAAGTGCGCGCGCAGGCGGCGCTGGTTGGCCTCCAGATCACTCTTGGCAACCTCAAGATCCTGGCGATAACGGATGCGTTCGGTGATATCGCGGCAACTGATCCTGATCCCGAGGTTCCCACCGTCGCTATCGGCGATCGGTTGCCATGACATGTCGATACCGACCTTGCGGCCATCCTTGTGAACACCGGTGAATTCGCGGTCACTGCCTGACAGGCCATCAAGACCTTCGTCAATATAGTGGCGGACACGGTCACGATCCTCGGGCGCAATAAATGACAGCGGATAATCACCACACGCCATGCATTCATCGACCGTGTAGCCCAGAACGCGTTCAATCCCCGGGTTCACCCAGATCAGTTTGCCATCAGGCGCAATCCAGCTTTCCCAGCCGTAGGTGTAGTTGGCAACCGCCTCAAAGCGACGGCGCGAGAAGCTAAGCTCGTCATTGGCTTCCATGACATTTTTCATGCCTGCGGCGGCTGCCAACAACCCACCTGCCATATGAGCGAAAACGATTTCCTCAGGGCGCCATACTCTGGTCCGCCCGACAGACTCAAAGCACAATATGCCCATTCGGCCCGCCGCCGAGATCAATGCAACATCAAGGATTGCTTTGATATTCATCGGGATCAGATAAGCGTCTTTAAGTTCGGAAGTACGCGGATCTTCAACGGCGTTGTCCGCATCGATAATCTGCCCGGTTTCCAGCGCCGCAAAATATCGCGGCAATACAGCGCGTTTCAAAATCATGCCGTCATGTTTCGCCGACGGATCATTGGCATCAAACAGCCCGACGCACTCAACGTCACCATCATCTTTTTCCAACCACAGACTTGCCCGTTCACAATTCATCAGGTTGGCAAAACGCTTCAATGTCGGGCGGAAAGACGCATTTTCGATGCGATCAAGTGACGAGAAATGGTTGGCGACTTCAGACGCACTTTCGCGGATTTGTTCAAGAAACTTTTTGCCCGACATCAGTTCGTTTTGCGAACGCAGCTGGTCCATGCTGGTTTGCAAAAGTGCCTGGCGCATCCAGACGATCCCGACAACAAGTGACGCGGTCATCCAGACATACCCAAACAGCGCAGATCCCCAAACCGGCAACGTATGGGGAACGGTTCCGCTATCGGTGATCAAGCCCCCGTCGAGGTTGAAAACACGCATCACGCCGACGCTTGCAATCGCGACAAAGCAGAACACCGCGTAGCGAATGGTGACGGAAAATCGCCAGAACAGCGCCACGATAACGGTTGACACAATCATCATCGCCATGCCGCTTGCGGGCGAAAACCTGACGATATAAAGCAACGACATGCTTGTCATTGCGGCGACAATCACAACCGACTTGGTAAAGGTCGATAAGCGTTTGCGAAGTACAAGACCGGCAACAACGGCCAGAAAAACCAAAAGATGGATGATCTCGACCGCGATCGAACGCTGGCTTGCTTCGCGCAACATCGAGGAAACCAATGCGGGCACCCCGCCAATCGACATCACAAACAACATAAAGTCTGCGCTGCGGTTTCTTGTCCGGTCCAGATTGGCGCTTAATCTTTTTGGCATGAGTTATCGGGCCCCATTCTCAGACCAACTGGTCGGGCATGCTGTTATAGATGCTTTCAAAGCGCAGATGATTATCGGCAAAAAGCCCCAAAAGTTTCGGATCGAACATCTCCGGGGAGGTTCGCTCGTCACCTTTGGTGATGATATTGACGGCTTCGGTGTGGCCATAAGCCGGTTTGTATCGGCGCGCACTGCGAAGGGCGTCATAAACGTCGGCCAGTGAGACGATCCGCGCAATCATCGGGATATCCGCGCCCGACAGACCCACACAATAGCCCGACCCTTCCCAATGTTCATGATGATAGCGCGCAATGATTGCGGCCTGTCCAAGAACCGGGTTGTCTGATGAATTGAGCATCGCAAAGCCGATCTCGGTGTGGCGCTGCATGACCTTGAATTCGTCGTCGGTCAGCTTTCCGTTTTTCAGAAGCACCTCATCAGGCACGCCGACTTTTCCGATGTCATGAAGAATGCCGGCCAGACGGATTGTCCGCTGAACATTCTGATCCAGACCGGCCATCTCTGCCAGCAATTGGGAATAAAGACCGACGCGAACACAATGCTCCGCTGTTTCGATGTCCCGATACTGGGAAATCAGGCTCAGCCGGTCGATCATTTCCTGTTCTGCACCGCCAAGTTTGCGGCTGATGTCATCCAGAGTTTTCGACTGACTGATATTTTCCAGTTCGAGTTTGCGAACACGTTCGACTTCGCGGTCCCGTTCCTGCAGTCGCGCCTGCGCATCAAGTGCGGCGCGTTCAAGATCAGCACGTTCGATCGGCTTATCAAGAAATTCCCGCACCCCAAGACGCAGTGCCGTCACGGCATCGGTCTTGTCACCATCCCCGGTTAGTAGAATGAATTCGAAATCCCGCTTGTATTCGTTGATTGCCCGTTTAACGAAGTCCAGACCACTGCAATTTGGCATGCGCAAATCAGAAACAACCAGACGCAATGATGCGTCTGATTTTACTGTCTCAAGCGCTTCAAGTCCGTCAGATGCAACCACCACTTCAAAACCGGCACGCTCCAAGATACGTGCCAGCAATTTTCGGATCGGCGGTTCGTCATCTACAACCAAAATGCGACGTTCAAGCTCACTCAATCACCCTGCCCCATGCCAGATACAAAATACTACGAGCGAATAGATAAAACCTATCCGTTGGTATTGTATATTGCAACATACGCAAAAAGTGTGAGATCGGTTCTCAGGCTGTTTTTGGCCCGGTTTCCAAGGGATTTCGCGAAAAAGACAGTGAAAACCTTTGATTGAATTTTGATGGAGAAGTTCTGGTATCTCCGGGATTTCCGTTCTGAAGGCTCGATTGCAATGCGAATCGATGAAAATCAGCATACCGAAAATGGATCAAAGCAACCGGATCGTGTACCCGGTCATCATGCAACAGCAACCGACAAGGCGGTTTTGGTTATGGGCGTTTTCGCGTCCCGGTGCGAACCTGATAGGCATTGCCGGTTATCCGTGGGCACCTAATTGTCAAAAGTCTCGTGGCATTAATGCATAACGGCAATGCCACCCAAAAATCACAACGCAATATCGCATTGCCGCCAACTTGCTAAACTTTGCAGCATCGTATCCATGCCTGGAGCTTGCGGCGAAGACGGATGTGTTTTTCTGGTGGATCGTTCTGATTGGGTTTATCGCCCAATTGATTGATGGTGCCCTCGGCATGGCCTATGGCCTGACCTCAACTTCCCTTTTGATCACGCTTGGCTTACCCCCGCACAGGCAAGTGCAACTGTTCACGCCGCCGAGATTGCAACCACCGCTGTTTCCGGTACTGCCCACCATTTTGCACGCAATGTCGATTGGCGCATGGTCCGTCAGCTGGCACTTGCCGGTGCAATAGGCGGCTGTGCTGGCGCTGCTCTTTTATCATCGGGTATCGGGCACTATCTGGCACCGTTTGTCGCGGTATATCTTAGTGCCCTTGGTGTTCTTGTAATTGCAAAGGCCCTTCGCAAAGTCCAGCCGCCTGCGGCAATCCGCGGGCTTACCCCGCTTGGCATGATCGGTGGATTTCTTGATGCAATCGGGGGTGGCGGCTGGGGACCTATCGTATCAAGCACGCTGGTCTATCGCGGCAACGAACCGCACCGCATGCTTGGAACGTCTGCTGCGGCCGAGTTTTTTGTGACCGTGACAATTACCGTCACATTTGCCGGATCATTCGGATTGGAAAGCTTCGGGATGGCGGCACTGGCGCTTGTAATCGGCGGTGTGCCGGCCGCCCCGTTGGCAGCCGTGCTTGTCAAAATTATCCCGCGAAAGCCGCTTATGATTGCGGTTGGCGTCCTTATCGTCGGCCTTGGTCTTCTGGGAATATATCGCTTTGTCTTCGCCCTTATCGCTTAGCCGACGACAAGTGTTGTCCAGTTTTCGACCTTGAAGCGGTTGATCAGGGAAAGCCCGACATCGCGGTAGGCCGACAGAACAAACTGTTCCTGATGCGCAAGAAGGCCTGAAAGGATGACGACACCGTTTTCCGAAAGCGTGCTGGTCAGATCATGGGCCATACCACGCAGCGGGCGGGCAAGGATGTTGGCGCAGACAATGTCGTAATATCCGGCGTCACGAATACGGGCATCCTGAAAACCATTTGAATGAATGGTCGTGACTAGATCTGCGATCTTGTTGGTTTTGGCATTTTCACGTGCGACCCGAACCGATGCGGCATCAATATCGGCCATCATCACCGGGCACCGCCAGGTTTTGGCACATGCCATGCCCAAAATGCCGGACCCACAGCCCATATCAAGCGCATTCTGACGTGGTCCGCGTTTGGCCAACCAATCGATTGCAGCAAGGCATCCCTTGGTGGTTTGATGTTCACCAGACCCGAATGCCAGACCGGCGTCGACCTGAAGCGCTGTTTTGGATACCGGGATTTCCTCATTCCAGTGCGAACCATGGACAAAGAAACGCCCGACCGAAATCGGCTTGAAGCTGCGCAGGTTTTCGCTGACCCAGTCCTTTGGCTCATAAGTGCCAAAAGTCACGGTTGGTGCATCAATGCCGACTGCGGAGGCCATGATCGACACCGCGGTCTCAACCGCCCCCTTGTCAAACATCTCACCGGCAAAGCCTTCGATACGCCAAGGTCCGTCAGGGTTGCCATCGCGTTCGAAATGCGAAAGCGCATCGCAATAATCAAACAGCGCGTCGGCAAACATCTGTGCATAGGCGCCATCAACTTCGAACTTGAAGTTATAGCAAAGGACGGGTTCGGTCATATCGCTTCTCGCTCGTGTGGGCGGCAAATGTGCTCTGCCCGGTTAAATCGGTCATCCGAAAATATTGCCCGGGGCTTACCCCGGCAGGATGAAGCTGTCGACCACTTTCTTGGTGCCGACACTTTCGAAATGGATTTCCAACTTGTTGCCATCGACCGCACGAACGGTTCCCGACCCGAACTTGCGATGGCGCACCGTATCGCCCACCTTGTATTTCGATGAGTTGGAACTGGTGGAATAACTGGTTTCACCGTCGGGCTTCACATCAATCACGTTCTTGCGCACGCGACCCTGCCAACCGCTTGAGGCGAATTTACGATCCCCCGCGCCCGATACCGGATTGCGCGACGGCGTGCTGCCACTGTCGCTTGCCCAGCTTGGCATTTTCATCCAGTCATCGGCACCCCACGCACCTGGTGAATGATTGCCACCATGCCCGCCAAGACCGGTATCGCTGCTGCGTTCGATATGTTCGTCGGGCAACTCATCAACAAAGCGCGATGGCAGGGCTGATTGCCACTGGTTATAGATGCGCCGATTAGCGGCATAACAGATGGTCGCACGTTTGCGTGCCCGAGTGATCCCGACATAGGCCAAACGACGTTCTTCCTCGAGGCCCTTGACCCCGCTTTCATCCATTGCGCGTTGGTGGGGGAAGACGCCCTCTTCCCAACCGGGCAGGAAGACGTAATCGAACTCAAGTCCCTTGGCGGCGTGCAGGGTCATGATGGTGACTTTTTCCTCATGATCGTTCTGCGCGTTTTCCATCACTAACGAGACATGTTCCAGGAAGCTGGTCAGGTTTTCGAACTCGCCGATTGCAGACACCAGTTCTTTCAGGTTTTCCAGACGGCCGGGCGCATCAATTTCCTTTGATGTCCGCCACATATCGGTATAGCCGCTTTCATCCAGAACGGTTTCAACGACTTCGACATGGCTGCTGTTGCCAAGCATTTCGCGCCAGCGTTTGAAATCCCCCAAAAGGCCGCCGATGCTTTGGCGCATCTTGGGTTTGAGTTCTTCGGTGTCCAACAAATCGCGCGCCGCCGCCGGCAGCGAGATCGCCTGATCACGGGAATATTGATGCAATGTCTGAAGCGTTGCCTTGCCAACCCCGCGCTTGGGTACATTGACGATGCGCTCAAATGCCAGACTGTCATCAGGCTGCGCAACAAGCCGGATATAGGCCAGCGCATCACGGATTTCCTGACGCTCGTAGAAGCGCGGACCACCGACAACGCGGTACGGGATGCCCAGCGTGATCAGGCGTTCCTCAAACTCGCGAGTCTGGAAACCGGCCCGCACCAGAATGGCAATCTGGGATGCACCAACACCCTTGCGCTGCAGGGCTTCGATATCTTCACCGATCAGGCGTGCCTCTGCTTCACCATCCCAGACACCTTTGACAAACACCTTGTCGCCAGTATCGATTTCGGTCCACAGCTCCTTGCCCAGACGGCCATCGTTAAACGTGATCAGTTTGGATGCAGCGGCCAGAATGTGCGGGGTGGAACGATAGTTTTGTTCAAGCCTGACAACCTTGGCACCGGGGAAATCGGACTCAAAGCGCAGGATGTTGCCAACCTCGGCCCCGCGCCAGCTATAGATCGCCTGATCATCATCACCAACGCAGCAGATATTGCGATGAACCATCGCCATTGCACGCAGCCACAGATATTGGGCAACGTTGGTGTCCTGATACTCGTCGACCAGAATATAACGGAAGGTGTTCTGATACTGCTTCAGGACTTCCGGATGCTGCTGGAACAGAGTCAGGCAATGCAGCAACAGGTCTCCGAAGTCACAGGCATTAAGGACCTTGAGGCGTTCCTGATAAATCTTGTAAAGGTGCTTGGCCCCGCCATTGGCGAACTCGACACTTTCATTGACCCGTTCAGGCGTCAGACCCTTGTCCTTCCAGCGCTGAATGATCCCCATCAGCTGCTTGGCTGGCCATTTTTTCGGATCGATCTGTTCGGCATCCATGATCTGCTTAAGCAGGCGCACCTGATCATCGCTATCAAGGATGGTGAAGTTTGACTTTAACCCGATCAGGTCGGCATGACGGCGCAACAAGCGCGCTGAAAGCGAGTGGAAGGTTCCCAGCCACCAACCTTCAACCGGACGACCAAGGGCGTGTGCGACACGTTCCTGCATTTCCTTTGCCGCACGGTTGGTAAAGGTCACGGCAAGGATCTGCTGAGGATGCAGGCGTTCGGTTTGCGCCTTGGTTTGCAGAAGATGCGCCAGACGCGTCGTCAAAACACGCGTTTTCCCGGTTCCGGCACCCGCCAGAACAAGCAAAGGTCCGTCGAGCGTTTCGACAGCATCGCGCTGCTCGGCATTCAGATTGTCGAGATATGCCGGGGTCGGTGTATCGGCCAGACGCATTTCGGGGCTGGCGGCGAATTCATCAATTTCGAAGGGATCATCCATCATGACCGCATATATATCACGCTGTGCGAAGGGGGCCAGTGTCGTTCCATATTGAACCGACGATTTTTACATTCTGCACCACATTGCCAGCATCAACCAAGCCCTTCGCGGGATCGTTTGTATCAACCGGCTCTGCCCGGCAGAAAGACTTCGAGTTCCCGAATAACACGCGACGCTGTCTTACCATCCCACAGCGGGATTTTGGCGGGCGTACGCTTGCAACCGTCGGAAACATCTAGCGCGGACATCACTGCAGCGGTCAGCTGATGAAGTCCGACAAGCTGATTGGTTCCCTGCGTGATCGTGATTGGACGTTCGGTTGAATTGCGCAGCGTCAGACATGGTACGCCCAGAAGGCTGGTTTCTTCCTGCACACCACCGGAGTCTGTTACGACAACGCCTGCATCCTGCATCAAACTGGTAAACCCGACATACGCCATCGGCGGCAGCAAGAGAACATCCGCAGCACTTAGTGGCTCGATCAAATTTGATGTTCGAAGGCGCTTTTCGGTCCGGGGATGAAGGACAAAACAGATGTCCGCTTCGGAGCAAAGGGCCATCAACGCATGACATATCTGATGGAGCCGATCGAGATCATCGACATTGCTTTGCCGATGCAGGGTTACAAGGACATAGCGACCTTTAACGAGATTGAGCTTGCGGGCGCCTTCTTCCTGATCAATCGTTGCCTTCATCATTGCCAACGTATCAGCCATGATATTGCCGACACGCTTTATGCGGTCGGCCGTGATCCCCTCTGTCCGTAAATTTGCATCTGCATCCATTGACGGCGTCAGCAACAGATCTGCCTTGTGATCTATCTCGATACGGTTTTGCTCTTCGGGCATTTCAGGATCAAAGCATCTGAGACCCGCTTCCAGGTGAACAAGGGGCACGTTTATCTCAGTTGCAACGATGGCTGCGACACGGGATGAATTCACATCCCCGACAACCAGAACCATGTCGGGCCGGTCTTCACGACAAAGTGCCTCATATGCCTGCATCATTCCGGCAATCTGATCGCCATTTTCGAATGGCTCACAGTTCAGGACTTGATCAGGGTCCGGCAATCCAAGCTCCCGCCAGATAGTCGAAGACATCACGTCGTCGAAATGCTGGGCCGTATGGACAAAAGACGGACGAATTACTGGATGGTTCGCCAGTCCGCGCAACAGCGGCGCGATCTTCATGAAGTTGGGTCTGGCACCGGCAACGAGATGAAGCTTCATCTTATATCGATACATCCTGCTTCTGGAAAAGCTTGGTCTTCTTCACATAGCCTAATAGATAAGTCCGGCTTCCCATAACCCTCTTTGGTATCGGTATTTTTTGCCGCAGGTCGTCACAGCTGCGGGATCAGAAATACCAAATAACATCATCAGCCTACTTCATGGTATCTGTATGTGATTTGCTCACCCGCGCTTTCAGCATCCATGGCCTGAAAATTGCTTTGATTTCTGGTGGTAAGCATGTCTGACGCCCCCGGAGGTCTTCTGGGAGTGCCAGCTTTGCTTTGTGCATCCCAGAAGAAAGGTATCTCGAAATGAGTGCTATTTTTGGATTGGGCAACGGGTTGCCGATATCAACCCGGGCCAGTTCTGCGGAACGGTCGGGTGCACACGAAAGTATCGAAAGTTTTAGCGCAGGTAGCGCTGCACCTGTTTCAGGCGTTGCGGCAATCGGATCTGAGGGTGGCTCCTCCAAAAGCCAACTTTCGGACGCGGTTCAAGCCGTCATGCTTGAATTCCAGAATATCGGAAGCGGGTCATCAAGCTTTGCTGCGGCCATGGACGCAGTCAAAGCCAATGATAGAGCAAACGGTATCAAGACCACTGATGACCCGGTCTCGTCGAATTCCGATCCGGCAAAAGATGATCCTGCACTTGCAGAGCAGGATGCCGAGGAGGAATTCAAGTCTGCCGCTCGTGACAGTTTCAATCTACCGACAAAAGACAAGGAACGTAACGAACAGGCTCGAATTGAGAAACGCAAAGAACGTCAGGAAATTGACGATGCAGCTCAACAGGCTGCAACGGATCTTCCAGAAAACGTTGCCGGTCTTGATAGCCGGGTTGCAGCCCAAGTCATGTCTGGTTCGCCAGCACGACAGCAACCTGCATTGGCCGCCTGATTACATCGGCCTAAAAACCTTGAACGGAGCAGCGCAAAATAGCGCTGCTCTTTTTTCATTGCGGATCGGACTAGAACAGCTTCGGCGGCGCGTCACCGCGTTCTTCGCTTTGCAGTTCCAGCAAGGCGTTGTTATAGGCCATCATCGCATCCTTTTCATGGACGAAGCCGATGATATGACGCTCCTCGGCACTGTTAAGAACCGGCAGATGTTCTTCGCCGGTTTGCTCCATCAGTTTGATGGCCTTTTCGATATTGTCTGAGCGGTACAAGACCGGCGGCTTTGATCGCGCGACCTCGCCGGCTGTGACTTCATCGCCAAGATTGGGATCAAAGGCAGCGTGGCGCAAATCGGTCAGTGTGATCGTTCCGTGCAATTTGCCCTGATCATCAATGACAAAAAGTTCCGAATAGGGTGCGTTGATCAGCTTTTCGCGGACAGTCGTCAGCCCCTCGGTCAGGGGGACGGTTTCGTATTCGCGCTTCATGATCTCGTCCACCTTGATCGTGCGCAGCAAATTGACTTCCCTGCCCCAGCGCGTCGACAAACCACGGCATTTCAATTGCCACTGGAAGAACGATCCGCCTTGGAACTGATCCATCACCACCGTCGCCAGGACAGATGCCACCATCACCGCAACCGTCAACGCATAGTCACCAGTCAATTCAAAGATGATCAGGGTCGTTGAAATCGGTGCACCAAGGATGGCCGCGGCAACAGCCCCCATACCAACAAGCGTATAGGCCGAATAGCCCGATGATAGCTCGGGAAAGGCACTGGTTGCGATCATCCCAAATGCACCACCCAGCATTGCACCAAGGAAAAGTGCCGGGCTGAACATGCCGCCCGCAAAACCAAGCCCCATGCAGATCGAAACGGCAAAGCCCTTGGCAAGCAACAAGCCGATCAGGAAAGTCAGGCTGTAGTTTTCATTAAGCGCATCGTTCATCGCCCCATAGCCGACACCGACAATCTGCGGAAATGCCAACGCAATCAGGCCAACAATCAGTCCGGCAACCGCCGGTCGCAGCCAAAGCGGTGCATTGGTCCAATTTGCCGTTTTTTGAACGACCGGGATGGCGCGCACGACCAGAACCGCCGCCACACCGGCAATAATCCCCAAAAGCGCAAAAGCCGGGAACTCCCAGAAAGACTGGATTTCATGCCCCGGGATCAGGAAGGCGACCTCATCGCCATAATAGATGCGTGTTATGACCGTACCGGTAACCGATGCCAGCACAATCGGCGCAAAAGCAGTCAGGGCATAATGCCCCAGTGCAACTTCGTGGGCGAAAAGGGCGCCTGCCAGCGGCGCGTTGAATGATGCCGCCACCGCTGATGCCACGCCACACCCCAAAAGTGTTCGGGATGCCGAACGGCGCAAATGAAGAATGCGCGCCAGCCACGCGCCAAATGATGCGCCCATATGGACAACCGGCCCTTCGCGGCCAAGAGATGACCCACTGCCAAGCGATACCGCACTGGCAATCGCACTTTTGATCCCGCAGCGGGTCGACATCCGCGCATCATGGAACGATGCCGCGTCGATCACATCGGCAACCCCGTGCGGTCGTTTTTCCGGCAGGAACTTGTAGATGAAAATCCCGACAATCAGACCACCCACCGCCGGGGCCAGAATGAGTTGCCAAACGGGAATTTCACTGAGATGCCGATGAAGCGCTTCTTCGCCAGTCCCGAAAAACAACGACTGGACAAGCAACAAGCCATCCCGAAACAGGATGGTTCCGCCCCCGGCCAGTGCACCGACAATCATTGCCAAAATCGACAGAACCAGTTGCTCGCTTTTGACGATGCGACGCATGCGGTTCAAAAAGATGTTCGATTTCAAAAGCTTTTCAGCCATGTCAGCAATACCGGGGTTGGCGAATTGATTGTGCGTGTGATCTTAGGATCAGCTTTTCCTGCGAATAAAGGGTAAAGACAAGAACCACCATGTTTAATTTCGCATTCCTGAGGCCCGTTGATTGATCCGGATAGATATGCCACAACAAGTGACCCGGATTCAGCGCATTCCCATTGCCGCGATTCCGTTTCAAAAAACCGTCATTGCCAAAATCATACGAAATACAGCATTCTGCCCGTCTCGCGTGAAAGCAGGGCCAGAAACGCCACCAATCGTTCTCAACGGAACCAAAAACAATGAATGACCACCGACCAACGGGTACACAGGCGGCGCGGCCGCTGCCCGGTCTTGTTGAATTTATCTGTCTGATGGCAATCACCATCGGGCTTGTTGCCCTGTCGATTGACAATCTGCTGCCGGCCTTTGGCCCAATCGCGCAAGACTTTGGCATCGAAGACGGCAACCGCATGCAGATGCTGATTTATGTCTTCATGATCGCGTTTGGTCTGATGCAGATCGTTTATGGCCCGCTTGCCGATAGTTTTGGTCGCCGCCCCACCCTGATCGCAGGACTTGGCATTTATTGCATCGGCACCGTGATGGCGATCTTTTCCGACAGCTATGAGCACCTTCTTATTGCGCGTTTCGTGCAGGGTCTTGGCGCGGCTGCACCGCGGGTTCTGACCATGGCGATCACGCGCGATTGTTTCGAAGGGCGCGAAATGGCCCGCGTCATGTCGTTTGTCATGATGGTGTTCATCATCCTGCCTGTGTTCGCCCCGGCATCAGGCAGCCTGATTTTAGCTCTGGCCAACTGGCATATGATTTTCGTCAGCACCTTGGTCCTCGCGATTGCGATTGTCTGCTGGTACCTGATGCGCATGCCTGAAACCCTGCATCCGGAATATCGGCATAAACTGTCGATGCGCCGGATCGCACGCGACATCAAAACCACCGTCACCAATCGCCAGACATTCGGCTACGCCACGGCGATGGGCGTCATGTTCGCCTGCCTGATGGCCTATATCGGATCTGCCCAACAGATCTTCGAAACCGAGGTTTACGGGCTTGGTGTCTGGTTTCCGCTGGCCTTTGGCATGATTGCCGCCTGCATGAGTTTCTCGTCATTCATCAATGCGCGACTGGTGCGCAAGATCGGCATGCACAAGATTTCTCATGTCGCGCTGTTCTTCTTGACCGCCAGCAGCCTGATCAATGTTCTCATTGCGCTCTGGTTTGATGGGCATCCGCCCTTGTTCGTCTTTGGCATCGGCCTGACAACCATCCTGTTCTGTTTCTCGCTGACCATGCCGAACTTCAACTCGCTTGCGATGGAGCCGGTCGGCGCGATTGCCGGTACTGCATCCTCGATCACCGGTGTTTACAGCACGTTGATTGGCGTCATTGCCGGCGGGATTATCGGGCAGCAGTTCAATGGCACTGTTATCCCGCTTCTGGTCGGTTACTTCGCGCTTGGCCTGATTGGCATTGTGATTGTTGGCATCACTGAACGCGGCAAGTTCTGTCAGGCAACCCACTAGGCACCGACATTCCTGGTCACAAAAAAGCCCCGCAGAGTGCAGTCTGCGGGGCTTCTCCTTGCGACCGGACAGGCGTTTATTTCGCCTGACGCGGATCGTAATTCAAATTCGGGGCAAGCCAACGTTCCGCCTCGGCCAGGGTCATACCCTTACGCTCGGCATAGCTTTCCACCTGATCGCGTTCGATTTTACCAAGGCCGAAATACTTGGCTTCCGGGTTGGCAAAGTAAAAACCGCTCACCGACGAGGTTGGCGTCATGGCATAGCTTTCAGTCAGAGACACACCAACATTCTTCTCTGCATCCAGAAGATCCCAAAGAATGCCCTTTTCAGTGTGTTCCGGGCAGGCCGGATAACCCGGTGCCGGACGGATACCGCGATATTTTTCGGCAATCAGATCATCATTGCCAAGCGCCTCGTCCGGTGCATAGCCCCAAAGCTCCTTACGAACTTTTTCGTGCATATGCTCGGCAAAGGCCTCGGCAAAACGGTCACCCAGTGCCTTGACCAGGATGGCATTGTAATCATCATGCTCTGCTTCAAGCTTGGCAGAGATTTCTTCGACTTCCGGCCCGGCGGTAACAACAAAGGCGCCGATATAGTCGGTCTTGCCGCTGTCTTTTGGCGCGATATAGTCGGCCAACGCGCGGTTCGGACGCTTGTTGTTCTCGCGATACATCTGCTGACGCAGGGTATGGAGCATCACCGGCTCATTCTTCTCCGGTGCCGGGGTAACTTCGATATCATCACCGACCGAGTTGGCCGGCCACAGACCGACAACCGCCTTGGGCTTGAACCATTTTTCGGCAACGATTTTTTTAAGCATTTCCTGCGCGTCCGCATAAAGGCTACGCGCCGTTTCGCCGACCTTTTCATCCTTCAGGATGTCGGGGAAACGCCCATGAAGTTCCCAAGTCTCGAAGAACGGTTTCCAGTCAAAGCGCGACACCAGTTCTTCCAGATCGAAATCTTCAAACAGGGTGATACCGGGTTTGAGCGGAACCGGTGCTTCAAAGTTGTCCCAATCGAGCTGAACCTTGTTGGCACGTGCATCGACAATCGAGAAACGCTTTTTCTGCAGTTGCTGTGCTGCATGCTTTTCAGCCATCGCGATATATTCGTTGCGGATTTCCTCAGCAAAGCGTTCGCCATTGGTTTTTGAAAGCAGATTGCTGGCAACACCGACCGCACGGGATGCGTCGATCACGTAAACCACCGATGATTTCAGATAGTTCGGCGCGATTTTAACAGCGGTATGGACCTTCGACGTCGTCGCCCCGCCAATCAGAAGCGGAATATTCAGCCCTTCGCGTTCCATTTCGGCCGCGACATAGGTCATTTCTTCAAGCGACGGGGTAATCAGGCCCGACAAACCGATCATGTCGACCTTTTCGGCCTTGGCGGTTTCGATGATTTTCTGGGTCGGCACCATCACGCCAAGGTCGATGACCTCGAAGTTGTTACATTGCAGAACCACACCAACGATGTTCTTGCCAATGTCATGCACATCGCCCTTAACGGTCGCGAGCAAGATCTTGCCGTTGGTTTCGTGCTTGCCGTCTTTTTCCTCTTCGATGAAAGGAATCAGATAAGCCACCGCTTTTTTCATCACACGCGCGGATTTCACCACCTGAGGCAGGAACATCTTGCCGTCACCGAACAGGTCGCCAACGATGTTCATGCCGTCCATCAACGGACCTTCAATCACATGCAGCGGCTTGTCGGCCTGTTGACGGGCTTCTTCGGTGTCTTCTTCGACGAACTCGGCAATACCGTTGATCAGGGCGTGCGCCAGACGTTCCTTGACCGGCTTTTTACGCCATTCAAGGTCGGCCTTTTTCTCGGGCCCGCCAGTACCTTTGTATTTCTCGGCAACTTCGAGCAAACGGTCGGTCGCATCCGAACGGCGGTTCAGGATGACGTCTTCGACGCGTTCACGAAGCTCTGCCGGGATTTCTTCATACACAACCAACTGGCCGGCATTGACGATGCCCATATCCAGTCCCGCCTTGATGGCGTGATACAGGAACACAGAGTGCATCGCTTCGCGGACCGGGTTGTTGCCCCGGAACGAGAAGGAAACGTTGGAAACACCGCCTGAAATCTTGGCGTATGGCAGGTGCTTTTTGATCAGCTTGCAGGCTTCGATGAAATCGACAGCATAATTGTCGTGCTCTTCGATACCGGTCGCGACGGCAAAGATGTTCGGATCGAAAATGATGTCTTCGGGCGGGAAGCCAACCTTATCGACCAGCACGTTATAGCTGCGCTTGCAGATTTCGAACTTGCGATCGACTGTATCGGCCTGGCCTTTTTCATCAAAGGCCATGACAACGACTGCTGCGCCATAGCGGCGAAGTTTTTTGGCCTGTTCGATGAAGGGTTCTTCGCCTTCCTTCAGGCTGATTGAGTTAACAATACCCTTGCCCTGCAGGCATTTCAGACCGGCTTCGATCACGTTCCATTTGGAACTGTCGACCATGATCGGAACGCGGGCAATGTCTGGCTCGGCCGCAATCAGGTTGATGAACTTGACCATCGCCGTTTCGGCATCAAGCATCGCATCATCCATGTTGATGTCGATGATCTGCGCGCCGTTTTCGACCTGCTGACGGGCGATCTCAAGGGCTGCATCGTAATCTTCCTCGACGATCAACTTCTTGAATTTCAGCGATCCGGCGACGTTGGTCCGCTCACCAATATTGATAAATCTGGAAATGTCGGTCATGGGTCTTTTCGATCTCTTTTCAGCTATCAATATCAGATTTACGCAGCATCAAACGGCTCGAGGCCGGACAGACGCATTCTTGGCTCAAACTTGGGCACAACGCGCGGCTTGGCATTTGCCACCGCATCGGCAATCGCCTTGATGTGCGGCGGTGTCGTACCACAGCAGCCCCCCAGCAGATTGACCATGCCAGTATCGGCCCATTCCTTGACCAATTCGGCCATTTCGGCATCGGTCTGGTCATATTCGCCAAACTCGTTGGGAAGACCTGCATTGGGGTAAACCGAAACGCGGCATTCGGCAATGCGCGACAGTTCCTGAACATACGGGCGCAGCTGTGCGGCACCGAGTGCGCAGTTCAGCCCAATCGAGAACGGCTTGGTATGACGCACGGAATTATAAAACGCTTCGGTCGTCTGCCCCGAAAGCGTCCGGCCTGACGCATCGGTGATCGTGCCGGAAATCAGCACCGGTACATCTTCACCACGTTCGTCGAGAACTTCGTCGATGGCAAAAAGCGCAGCCTTGGCATTGAGTGTATCAAAAATGGTTTCCACCAGCAGCGTGTCCGCGCCACCATCCAGCAAACCGGTCGTGGCTTCCTTGTATGCCTCTTTGAGCTGATCAAAGGTGATGGCACGGAAGCCGGGATTGTTCACATCCGGCGAAATCGATGCCGTGCGGTTGGTCGGGCCGATCGCACCATTTACAAAGCGCACATCCCCCGGATGGGCTGCTTCCCATTCATCACAGGCAGCACGTGCGATCTTGGCACTTTCGAAATTGATCTCGTAGGCCAAGTCTTCCATGCCGTAATCGGCCTGGGCAATGGTTGTCGCGCTAAACGTGTTGGTCCCGTTCAGGTCCGCACCGGCCGCGATGTACTGCAGATGGATGTCCTTGATGATATACGGCTGGGTCAGTGACAAAAGATCGTTATTGCCTTTGACGTCCTGCTTCCAGTCAGCAAAGCGTTCGCCGCGATAGTCTTCCTCGGTCAGCTTGTGCTTCTGGATCATCGTGCCCATTGCGCCATCAAGGATCAGTATCTTTTCCTCGGCCCGTTTGCGCAGCAGGGCAATGCGTTCCTTGCGATCATTCATCTTTTTCATCCAATCAATTCTTCATGCGTCCGGGTTACAGGGCAAAAACAGTTTCAGGCTGCAACCTGTTCAGTTCCGCGAATGCCCAGCGCATGGCAGATGGCATATGTCAGTTCGGCACGGTTAAGCGTATAGAAGTGGAAGTCAGTCACCCCTTCGCTGATCAAACCTTCCACCTGTGAAATGGCTTCGTGGAATGCGACCATGCGACGGGTATCGGGATCTTCATCAAGCCCTTCGAAACGCCAATGCAAACGCTGCGGCACAGAAGCACCACACATATCGGCAAATTTCAAGAGCGACGCAAAGTTTGTCACCGGCAAAATGCCCGGAACGATGGGCGCCTCGATGCCCGCAGCCACACATTTGTCACGGAACCGCAGATAGGTCTCGTTATCAAAGAAGAACTGGGTAATTGCCCGGTTGGCGCCCGCATCGATCTTGCGTTTGAGATAATCGATTTCGAAATCGGAACTCGGCGCATCCGGGTGCGTTTCCGGATAAGCAGACACCGAAATATCAAAATCGGCAATTTCCTTAAGGCCGGCAACCAGATCAACCGCATAGGCATAGCCACCCGGGGTCGGTTCATACTTATCGCCCGCGTCCGGCAGGTCCCCGCGAAGGGCAACGATGGATCGGATACCCTCGTTCCAATAACTGCGCGCGATCTGATCGATCTCTTCCTTGGTGTGACCAACACAGGTCAAATGCGCCGCAGCCGGAATGCCGGTTTCACCCTGAATACGGGTGACACTGCCATGGGTGCGATCACGTGTGGTGCCGCCGGCCCCATAGGTCACCGAAACAAAAGACGGATTGAGCGGCGCAAGCCGATGGATCGACCGCCACATGGTTTCTTCCATCTTCTCCGTTTTCGGCGGGAAGAATTCGAACGAAACCTTGAGGTGTTTGCGTACTGCGTTGATTTCTGGAACCGTCATCATATTGATATCTCAATCCTGTCTTCGCTTTCCCGCAGGCTGAGCCCTTGGGTCGGTCTTTCTATCTGGTTATTTTCAATACATGCTGCGCGTTATTCCGCAGCCTTTTCAGAATTTCTTTGACTTTTGTCCGCTGTTTGGGCCGATGTCGGGCGAGCCATCCAGATCCGAACCGTCAGTGGTTTACCCGGCAAACTGACAACGTTACCAGGCTCAAGACCGCTGGCGCGGAACCAGTCATTGATGGACCCATCATCGAAACCAAGACGTCGATGCGCATGTTCTTCGCGCAGTTCTTCCTGTTCGTGCTGGGCAAAGTCGACAATGACAAGCTTGCCACCGGGGGCCAGAACGCGCGCTGCCTCGGCAAGGGCCGCCTCGGGCTTTTCAGCGAAATGCAGCACCTGATGCAGGGTCACCACATCAAACATGCCGCCGGGATAAGGCAATTGGTACATGTCGGCTTGTCGAACAAGGCAGTTGGACAGGTCTGCACGCTGCAAGCGTGCGCGCGCAACAGCCAACATTTCGCGCGACATATCAACGCCAACGCCCTCTTCGGCATTGCGCCCGAGAAGCTCAAGAATACGCCCAGTACCTGTTCCGACATCGAGAATCCGGCCACCGGTCAGATCACCAACCGCTTCAAGCAATGCTTTTTCAACAACCGCCTCGTCGACATGCAGCGAGCGAATCCGATCCCAGTCTTCGGCGTTGGCGCGGAAATATTCTGTCGCGATCTTTTCCCGTTCTGCCTTCACCTGATCCAGACGGGCACGATCAAGTGCAAGCGTCTCGTCATCTTTTGGCAACAGATACAGCACAGGCTGCACAAGGTCGGCACCCGGCCCGGAATGCGGCGTGCGATAGAAGACCCAAGTCCCTTCGCGGAACCGGACAAGCAGGCCTGCCTCGCACAATAATTTAAGGTGTCGGGAGACGCGCGGCTGGCTCTGACCGATGATCTGGGTGATTTCGCTGACGGTCAATTCGCACTCGGCGCAGATCGCCAGCAAGCGAAGCCGCGTTGCTTCAGCAGCTGCGCGCAATCTTGCCAGAACCTGCTCCATACCATTGCCCTCCACGTTGACAAGAAAGATATAAAGATATGTTTATATTTGTTCAAGCGCTATTTTCGCGTGAAAACTTGTTGCCTAAATGCCACACCTGAAAACTGCTTGATCCTGATCAACTTTTTGTATGCTGGTGTTTAATTTCACCCTATGCTAACCAAATGGATATCTGAGGCGTGCGCGTTACATGATCGCCCTTCGAGCAGGGGATTGATCGGTAACGTTTTTTGGTATTCCGCATCAAAAGCGTTTCGGGTCGGGGAAGTCTGTGTATCGAACATCGGTTGGCTAAAAATAATGAAGTTTCGAACTTTGCTTTCGCTTTGTGCCGCAGGATCGCTGTCTTTGCTGACCGCGTGCGCATCGACAGAACCCGCTCAGGACACGAGTGATTATGATCCGCTTGAGCCGGTGAACCGCGTGGTTCACGGTGTTAACGGCGCGGTCGATTTCATGGTCCTGTATCCTGCTGCAATGTGGTACCGCGACATTGCCCCGGAACCTGTTAAAACCTCCGTCGCGAGCTTCGTGCGCAACATCAACGAACCGTTGAACTCGTTCAACGCGTTGCTGCAGGGGGACCCGGATCAGGCTGCTGCCTCGTTCCAGCGTTTCATCATGAACTCGACGCTTGGCTTCCTTGGTTTCAATGATGTCGCATCTGATTTCGGCATTCCGTACCGTCGCGAAGATTTTGGTCAGACCCTTGCCCATTACGGCATTGGCGGCGGCCCTTACATTGTGCTGCCGCTGCTTGGCCCGTCCAACCTGCGTGATACAGCCGGCATCGGGGTTGACTATGTTGCCAACCCGCTGACATGGGGCGCACAGAACAGCGATACCGCCGAAGCCCTTTATCTTGGCTCGGTCGGTCTTACAGCCCTGCATTATCGTTACGCGACGATCAATCAGCTGAACGAACTGCAAAAGTCGTCTATCGACTATTACGCAGCCCTGCGCAGCCTCTATCGTCAGCAACGCAATCAGATGATTCGCAATGGTGGCCCGTCACCAGAATTCGCCGTAGAAGACGAAAGTGCATCTTTTGACTTCGACGATGCTGTCGAAGCGGCAAGCCAGTAAGAGCCAGTCATGGTAAACAGCAAAATCGCCATATCAACCGCCGCGATGATCGCCATCGCGGCCGCTTGGTCTGGTCCGGCATCGGCAACGGGTTTGTCTTCAAACGTTGTTGCCGAAGTCGCTGCCGAAACCAGCGCAGCAAATGTCATTCAGAGCATGGCTGACCAGGCCATGAATGAACTGACGGATCAAAGCCTTGCTGACGACGTTCGCCGCAAAAAGTTCGTGTCCCTGATGGACCGCTATTTTGCAATGGATGTCGTTTCGCGCTTCGTTCTGGGGCGTTACTGGCGTTCGATTTCCGAAGCGGAGATCGAGGAGTTTTCAGTCCTGCTTCAGAACTATCTGGCGCTCAACTACGCAAACCAGTTCAAGGAATTCAACGGCGAACAGTTTGTCGTCGGTGATGAGACCCAGAAGAACAAGGACACCTTTGTCGATTCGCAGTTCGTCCGCCCGGACGGCCCACCGGTAAACATTGTTTGGCGGATGCGGATGTTTGATGACAGCTACAAGATCATTGATGTTTCCATCGAAGGTCTGAGCATGGGCATCACCCAACGCGATGAATTCACATCGGTCATCCAACAGAACAATGACGATGTCGGCGCCCTGACCGCTGCACTCAAGGCAAAAACCGGTCTCTGATCAAAGCCCGCCTTAATATCCGAATATAAAAGCCACCATCCTTGCGACGGTGGCTTTTTTACATCTCGCATCCGGGCATAAAAAAAGGCCACCCGAAGGTGGCCTTTAATCTCAAAGCACATAAACCGTTTTAGCGGGTCAGCGGCTTGTATTTGATGCGGTGGGGGCGACTTGCCTCTTCACCATAGCGACGTTTGTAGTCGGCTTCATATTCCTGATAGTTCCCTTCGAACCACTCGACATGCGAGTTGCCCTCGTAGGCCAGAATATGGGTCGCAATACGGTCAAGGAAGAAGCGATCGTGCGAGATGACCACAGCGCAACCGGCAAACTCAAGAAGACCTTCCTCAAGCGCACGCAGCGTATCAACGTCAAGATCGTTGGTCGGTTCATCAAGCAGCAGAACGTTCGCGCCAGATTTCAGCATCTTGGCAAGGTGAACACGGTTACGTTCACCACCGGACAACTGGCCGACTTTTTTCTGCTGATCTGCGCCCTTGAAGGCGAACTGTGACACATAGGCACGCGACGACATCGGACGCTTGCCCAAAAGGATCTCGTCGAGGCCGTCGGAGACTTCCTGCCAAACCGTTTTGTTCGGATCAAGCGAGTCACGCGACTGATCGACATAGCCCATCTTGACGGTATCACCGATCTTGAGCGTTCCTGCATCCGGGGTGTCAGCACCCGTCAACATTTTGAACAGGGTGGTTTTACCCGCACCGTTCGGACCGATCACACCAACGATACCACCCGGCGGCAGACGGAAATCAAGGTTTTCAAACAGAAGCTTGTCACCATAAGCCTTGGTCAGACCTTCGGCGGTGATAACTTCGTTTCCAAGACGCTCGGCAATCGGAATAACGATCTTGGTGGAATCCGGCACCGCTTTTGCGGCCTCGGCGACAAGATCGTCATAGGCACGGACACGGGCCTTGGATTTTGCCTGACGGCCCTTCGGGTTCTGGCGGATCCACTCAAGTTCGGTGGCAAGCTGTTTCTGGCGGCTGCCTTCCTGACGGGATTCCTGTTCCAGACGCTTTTGCTTCTGCTCAAGCCAGGAGGAATAGTTGCCTTCGAACGGAATGCCCTGGCCGCGGTCAAGTTCCAGAATCCAGCCCGTGACGTTATCAAGGAAGTAACGATCGTGGGTGACCAGAATGACGGTACCCTGATAATCTTCAAGGTGGCGCTCAAGCCACGCAACCGATTCAGCGTCAAGGTGGTTGGTCGGTTCGTCAAGCAGCAGAATGTCAGGCTTTGCAAGCAACAGGCGGCAAAGGGCGACACGACGGCGCTCACCACCTGAAAGCTTGGTTACGTCCGCATCCTTGGGCGGGCAACGCAGGGCGTCCATCGCGATCTCAAGGGTGCGCTCCAAATCCCAGCCATTGGCCGCATCGATGCGTTCCTGAAGTTCACCCTGCTCGGCAAGGAGATCATTCATTTCGTCATCGGTCATCGGCTCGGCAAACTTGCCGCTGATTTCGTTGAAGCGTGCAAGATCGTCAACAATCGAGCCACACCCTTCCATGACGTTACCAAGAACGTCTTTCTCCGGGTTAAGCTGCGGTTCCTGCTCAAGATAGCCGACATTGACACCTTCGGCAGGCCAAGCTTCACCGGCGTAATCCTTTTCGATGCCGGCCATGATTTTCAGCAGGGTGGATTTACCTGCGCCGTTGTTACCGAGAACACCGATTTTTACGCCTGGCAGGAAGGACAGTGTGATGCCCTTGAAAAGTTCGCGACCGCCCGGAAGGATCTTGGTCAGGTCCTTCATGACGTAAATATACTGGTAGGATGCCATTAAATTCCCCATCCAAAAGTCGTTGGGTCCGCCCTGTTGGGCTGAAACACTTCGGCACACTCATGCGCATGCCTGAAATACTGTGCCCGTTTGTAACCGACAGGCAGGCTCTTAACAACTTCAAACCGCAGACAGCTCACATGCTGTCAAAACATGCCAAGTGGCGAGCTGAAACAAGGTGCATCAAGCAATCTCGCGTCGGCGACATCAATCGGGTCAGGCAAACGAAATTTGCGTCGGTTTCAGTCAAAAAATAGCCGCATCAGACCGTGATGGGTCCCTTAAGTTATAAAAACGTCACTTTTTAGGCACTTAGACGCAATGTTTTTCAACCTTAAAATGCTGCAATGCACACAGTGAGAACCGCCCGGATTCTGTCACTATTTTTATTCGACGTTGGGGCAGAACACCTTCTAACACCCTGTTCTATACGACTAATGATTAGCTTATGGCGACTCTCGAAAACTGGTATCGAGCTTTACAGGCAATGAGTGTGTCTTGATGCATTCAACGCCACGCATTCATGCGGCCGGCAAACACAGCATAAAAATATGTCGGCAGGGAAAGTTATCATTTCTAGGAAGGAGACGCGCGATGGATGAACAAAGCGCAGCCTACTGGAAGAGAAACGTGAAGCTGGTCTCGGTTCTTATCGCGATCTGGTTCATCGTTTCCTACGGTTTCGGCATCTTGTTTGTCGATGCCCTCAACTCTATCGAAATCGCGGGCTTCCAGCTTGGTTTCTGGTTTGCTCAACAGGGGTCCATTTACGTCTTTGTCGCACTGATTTTCGTCTATGTGGCCAAGATGAACAAACTGGATCGCGAATTCGGCGTTCGTGAAGACGACTGACGCAGGATCAGGGAGACAGACAAGATGGATCTTACCACCCTTACATATATTGCCGTCGGCTTGAGCTTCGCGCTGTATATCGGCATCGCGATCTGGGCCAAGGCAAGCACCACCGGCGAATTCTATGTCGCTGGCAAAGGTGTTAACCCGGTCGTCAACGGCATGGCGACCGCAGCAGACTGGATGTCGGCTGCTTCCTTTATCTCTATGGCTGGCCTCATTGCCTTCCTTGGCTATGGCGGCTCGGTTTACCTCATGGGCTGGACAGGTGGTTACTGCCTGCTGGCGATGCTTCTGGCACCGTACCTTCGCAAGTACGGCAAATTCACCGTGCCGGAATTCATCGGGGATCGTTATTATTCCAAAACCGCCCGTATCGTTGCTGTTATCTGCCTGATCTTTATCTCGTTTACCTATGTGGCAGGTCAGATGCGCGGCGTTGGTATCGTGTTCTCGCGCTTCCTTGAAGTTGAACTCCTCACCGGCCTGATCGTCGGCATGGGCATCGTCTTCATCTATGCTGTTCTTGGCGGCATGAAGGGCATTACCTATACCCAGGTTGCACAATATTGCGTTCTTATTATTGCCTACACCATTCCGGCAATCTTCATTGCCTTCCAGCTGACCGGCAATCCGCTGCCGCAGTTGGCATTTGGCTCGACCGTGAATGGCACCGGCGAATACATGCTTGATCGCCTGAACCAGGTTGTGACGGAACTCGGCTTCCTCGAATACACCACCACCAACAAGTCTACGATTGATATCTTTGCAATCACGCTTGCACTGATGGTTGGTACGGCCGGTCTTCCGCACGTTATCGTTCGCTTCTTCACCGTTCCGAAAGTACGTGATGCACGTTCTTCGGCCGGTTGGGCGCTGGTATTCATCGCGCTGCTGTACACCACTGCTCCGGCAGTTGGTGCAATGGCTCGCCTGAACCTGACCGACACCATCCAGACCGGTGAAGTGGGCGCAGAAGACGGTAACCTCGTCTATGAAGAACGTCCGGACTGGATGAAGCGCTGGGAAGCTACCGGCCTTCTGAAGTTCGAAGACAAGAACGGTGACGGCCGCATCCAGTATTACAACGATGCGAACGCAGAGTTTGCGACCAAAGCAGCCGAATATGGCTGGGCTGGTAACGAACTGAGCGTTGACCGTGACATCATGGTTCTTGCCAACCCGGAAATCGCACAGCTTCCGAACTGGGTCATTGCCCTGGTCGCAGCTGGCGGTATCGCCGCAGCACTCTCGACAGCTGCTGGTCTGCTTCTTGTGATTTCGTCGGGCGTTTCACATGACCTTCTCAAAGGCACGTTCACACCGAACATGACAGAAGGACAGGAACTGATGGCCGGGCGTGTTGCGGCTGCGGTCGCGATCGTGATTGCCGGTTATCTGGGCTACAATCCTCCGGGCTTTGTGGCACAGGTGGTGGCCTTCGCCTTCGGTCTTGCCGCATCCTCGCTATTCCCGGTTATCATCATGGGTATCTTCTCCAAGAAGGTTAACCGTGAAGGTGCTATTGCCGGGATGCTGGTCGGTCTGATCTTCACCATGGGTTATATCATGTCCTACAAGGGCATCTTTATCCCGGTGTTGATCGAAAACGTCGAAGCAAACTGGTTGTTCGGCATCTCGCCGGAAGGCATTGGCGTCGTTGGTATGCTCCTGAACTTCATCGTTGCTTTCGCTGTGTCGAAAGTCACCGCTGAACCGCCAGAGCATATCCAGCACATGATTGAAGACATCCGCGTTCCGAAAGGAGCCGGTGGCGCAGTTGACCACTAATCGGTCAACTGGTTTGCCAGGAACTGTTGCAGGCCCCCGGATCATTGATCCGGGGGCTTTTCTTTTCGGCTTTAGTCAGGCAACAATGCACTCAGGGCATGCCCTTGCGGAGGAAAACAGTCATGAGCATCGAACTCGAAGAAATTGCCGAGTTTTTAAAACAACATCACCCGTTCGATCTGTTACCTGACGAAGAAATCAACGCCCTGCCCAAGCGCCTGTCGGCCCGCTATTTCCGTGCAGGGACCAAGGTCCTCTCGCCCGAGGAACAATGCCTTCATCTATACATCATCCGCACCGGCGGCACCGAAACCCGCGACCCGAACGGGCAGTTGCTTGCCCGTCTGTCAGAGGGTGAATGCTTTGGTGTGCGCGCGATGTATCAGAATGGTCGCGCGGCAAATAACATTACAACTCTGGAAGACAGCCTGTGTTACTTGCTGCCCGAAAAAGATTTTCATGCGCTGACGGGCAAGTATCCGCAGTTTAGCTATTTCTTCGCCCAGATGGGTGGCGAACGCCTGCGCAGTGGCATGCAGTTGCTCGAAAGTCGCGATGACGATCAGCTCAAACTGATGAGTGTGAAGGTCAGTGACCTGATTGCCCGCGAACTGGTCAGCATCGACAAGTCAGCCTCGATCCTTGAAGCTGGCCAGTTGATGAGCAAGGAACGCGTTTCCTGTTTGCTGATTACCGAAGGCGGTGACGGCGTTGCCGGGATCATGACCGACCGTGACCTGCGCAATCGTGTCATCGCCAAGGGCCGCAGTTATGATGAGCCGGTGACCGCCATCATGACCGAAAAGCCGATCTCGATCGATCCCGATCAGTACGCCTTTGATGCGCTTCTGACCATGACGCGCAATAATATCCGCCATCTGCCGGTGATGAAAGACGGCAAGGCGGTTGGCATGATCACCACCAACAACCTGCTGGCACGCCAGTCGCTATCGGCTGTTTACATGGCAGGCCGCATCGGCAAACTGACCGAACCCGAAGAAATGGCAAAGGTCATCGCCCAGGTCCCCGAACTTCTTAGCCACCTTATTGAGGCGGGCGCGACATCGCAAAATGCCGGACATATCGTAACGACCCTTTCGGATGCAGCGACCGCCCGGCTGCTGCAACTGGCAGAGGAAGAATTCGGCCCCCCGCCCGTTCCCTATGTCTGGATGGCGGGTGGATCACAAGGCCGCCAGGAACAAACGGCACTTTCGGATCAGGATAATTGCCTGATTATAGATGACGCCTATAACGCGGATCAGCACGGGGACTATTTCAAAAAGCTTGCCGACTTTGTCTGTGATGGCCTGAACAAGGTTGGCTACGTCTATTGCCCCGGTGAAATGATGGCCAGAACAGATGAATGGCGGCAACCGGTGCGCACCTGGCAGCACTATTTCAACAAATGGATCGAACAACCCGAACCAAAATCCTTGATGCTGTGTTCGGTCTGGTTTGACCTGCGCCCGGTCCACGGCACCAAGAGCCTGTTTGAAGACCTGCATCGCATGATCATCTCAAAGGCCAAGGACAACCGTATTTTCCAGGCCTATATGGTGGGCAATGCGCTGAGCCATCACGTCCCGCTTGGTTTCTTCAAAAATTTCGTCATGATCCGTGGCGGCGAACATGACAAGACCCTTGATCTGAAACATAACGGCGTGGTGCCAATCGTTGATGTCGCCCGCATTCACGCCCTTGCCAACGGTGTCGAGGCCGTAAACACCTATGAGCGGCTCAATGCCGTAAAGGCATTCCCATCCATCAGCAATCAGGGGGCGTCAGACCTTCTTGATGCCTTTGAATTCATTAGCATCACCCGCCTGAAACATCAGGTCCGTCAGATCCGGCGCGGCGAAAAGCCAGATAACTTCCTGCAACCTGAAAGCCTGTCGGCCTTTGAGCGCAGCCATCTCAAAGATGCGTTCTCAGTGATCAAGAACCTTCAGGGCGCACTTGAGCACGCCTTTGGCAAAAGCGGGACATAAGCCATATGGGATTGCGCCAGAAAATCCTCGACAGTCGGCTGTATCGTGACTTCATCCAGCGCAAGGCAACCGGGCCTTTGCGGACCTATTACGATGTTCCGCCTGCCGATCCTGAAAGATCCGTGATGGAAACCGAATTCATCGCTCTTGATTTGGAAACCACCGGCCTTGACCCCAAAAAGGACGAAATTGTCAGCCTCGGCTGGGTGATTATCCGTCAGCTTTCGGTCGATTTTTCAAGTTGCGAACATATTCTGGTGCGGCCAACCAAGGAGCTCAGCGAAAGCTCGGTCGTGGTCCACCGGATCTTTGACAGCGATGTCGCCGATGCCCCAAGCATTGAAGCGGCCCTTGAGCATCTCTTGCCGCAGATGGCTGGCCGGGTTCTGTTATCCCACCATGCGCCGATTGAGCTAGGCTTCCTTGGCCAGGCCTGCAAACAGTTCTTTGGCGCGCCGCTACAAATCCCGACGGTCGATACCCTGGTTTTGGCTCTGCGTGACATCCGGCGCAGCGGTGAAACCATGAAATCCGGGGCGCTCAGGCTTGATACATTGCGCCGAAATCATAACCTGCCCCCTTTCCGGGCCCATAACGCATTGTCTGACGCGATTGCCGCGTCGGGCCTGTTTCTGGCCCAGATCGCCAAACGTGATCCGAAAGGCGAACTTGAGCTCGACCGGATACTGCGCTAATCGGTTATCAGGGCTCAAAAAATGCCCCACCAATAATAACAGCAGATCGGGAGCCACCAGCCTATGTACGTCTTTATCTTCTCAACCGTTGTTGTCGGATTTGCGTCGGCTGGCGTGGTCATGTTGCTGTTCCGGCTTTGGGGCCGCAAGGCACCGAAATATGTCATTCCGCTCGTCGCAGCGATTGCGATGTTTGGCTACATGATCTGGGATGAATACACATGGTTTGATCGCTACGAGGCCCGCCTGCCTCAGACCATCAGCGTCATTCAGACCTTTACTGACGAAAACATTTTCGCGCCCTGGACACTGGTTTCCGCACCGACCAACCGCTTTACGGCGATTGATCGCGAAAAACTGGTATCCAATCCTCAAAACCCCGATGAAAAACGCGTCATGACCCTGCTGCTGCGCAAGGGCGGAGAAACCCTTGCCCTGATCCATCTTGTTGATTGCGCGCAAGGACGGCGTGGCTATATCACACCCGACACGTCACTCGACAGCAACGGTTTCCCGACCGCGATGAATGAATGGTTTGATATGGATGCCGACGACCCCCTGCGCGCGGCGGTCTGTTCCTGAACGCTGTTTCCATCGCCAAATCGGACACCCTTTGGCCCGCCCTGTGGCGGGCCTTGTCATGTGTGGCAACAAAACTGATTTCGTCTATAGTGATGCAAACGCGCCCTTTTTCTTAAGTTACGGGACCCTATGCCCCATTTTCGATCCCCATTGCCATCTGCAGTCGTCTTCTTTGTGATCGCGATCATATTTTTCGGCAGCATCTCAACAGCGGCCCGTGCGCGCGATATCACTGTCTTTGCCGCTGCGAGCCTCACCAATGCCATTGAAACTGCGGCCGCCACCTATGAAAAGGAAACCGGTGATAAAATACGCTTGTCACTGGCAAGTTCGTCGACACTGGCGCGCCAGATTGCCGCAGGGGCACCCGCAGATGTCTTTATCTCTGCCAACGAAAAATGGATGACCTGGTTAAATGATCAGGGTTTGCTTGTCCCCGGCAGGCGTCATGACCTACTGACAAACCGTCTGGTTATTGTTGCGCCCAAAGATAGCAATCTTACCCCGATTAAAATTAGCAATACTTCAGACCTGACAGCATTGATCGGACCCAATGATCGCATTGCAGTCGGCGACCCGGATCATGTGCCGGCCGGCACTTATGCCAAACAGGCACTGACATCTTTGGGGCAGTGGGAAACAGTGGCACCAAGACTTGCGCGTACTGACAATGTTCGTGCGGCCCTGGCGCTGGTTGAACGGGGCGAAGTACCGATTGGCATCGTCTATCAAACTGACGCCGGTATTTCCGATAAAGTCAAAATCATCGGCTCCTTCCCTGAAAACAGCCACCCCGTCATTACCTATCCTGTTGCCCTGACGGGTGATCCGTCCGAAACCAAAGTCACGAAATTCCTACTTTGGCTTTTGGGGGATGACGCGGGCCGCATTTTTGCAGACTATGGCTTTGAACCCGTTGCAACAACGCAAGCCAACGTGCCCAGAAAATGATCAATTTGACCCCCGCCGAAATAGAGGCACTTCTGCTAAGCTTGCGCATCTCAGGCGTTGCTGTTGCTTGTGCCCTGCCCTTTGCGATTATTGTCGCAACCGCGCTTGCCCTCGGTCGGTTTCCCGGGCGCTTTATTCTTGATGCAATTGTGCATCTACCGCTGATCCTGCCACCGGTTGTGATGGGCTATTTGTTGCTGATTGCCTTGGGCACACGGGCACCGTTGGGCGCTTGGCTGTATGAAACATTCGATCTGCGTTTTGTTTTTAGCTGGACGGGCGCGGCACTGGCATCGGCAATCGTAAGCTTCCCGTTTCAGGTCCGCGCCATCCGGCTTAGTCTTGAAAACGTCAATCCGGGTCTTTATCAGGCTTCTGAGACCCTTGGCGCCGGGTCGATTGACCGGTTCTTTTCGCTGACATTGCCCTTGGCACTTCCCGGTATCATTGCCGGTGCAATTACCGCCTTTGCCGCGAGCCTCGGCGAATTTGGCGCGATCATCACGTTCGTCTCGAACATCCCCGGTGAAACCCGCACCCTGCCACTGGCGATCTATACGGCGATCCAGACACCGGGCGGCGAACTGGCCGCGGCGCGTTTGGCTGTCCTTTCAATCGGCTTGGCCTTTGCCGGGTTGCTTCTGTCTGAATTGGCGCTCCGTCGTATTCGCAAGAGGGCCGCGTCATGAGCATCGGTGTCAATGTTGAACGCAGTCTCAAGACTTTCAGGCTTTCCGCCGAATTCAATATTCCTGAACCGGGGATAACCGCCCTGTTTGGCCCTTCGGGCAGCGGCAAGACGACGCTTGTTAACATAATTGCCGGTTTGGTCCGCCCGGATCGCGGCCATATCCAGATCAACGACCATGTGCTTTTTGAACATTCGCGTGGCATCAACCTTCCGGTTCGCAAGCGTCGGGTTGGGTGCGTGTTTCAGGATAATCGCCTGTTCCCGCACAAATCGGTACGTGACAACCTGTTTTACGGGGCGCGCCGCAATCCCCACAAACTGCCACAGGATGAACAACAGGCCATCCTGGAGATGCTTGATATCTGGGATCTGATGGATCGCCGCCCCAACCTTCTGTCTGGCGGGGAAAAGCAACGGGTGGCACTTGGGCGTGCGCTTTTGTCCAATCCGAATGTATTGCTGCTTGATGAGCCGCTTTCGGCCCTTGATCACGCCCGCAAGCAGGAAATCCTGCCGTATCTCGAATGGTTGCGTGACCACAGGAAGATACCGATCCTGTATGTCACCCACGCGATTGACGAGGTCGCCCGCCTTGCTGACCACATGGTAATCATTGATCAGGGCAAGACACTTGCGACCGGGTCGGTTTTTGACATGCTGGGCCGCACAGACTTGGCGCCGCTTGCCGGGCGCTTTGACGCCGGAACGGTTCTGGCCGCCCGGATTGTCAGCCGTGATCCCAAGGCCGAGGTCAGCTTCCTTGAATGTGGCGGACAACGACTTGTCGTGCCCTATCTCGGCCGTCCGAAAAGTGATCGTATCCGACTCCATATTCGTGCCCGTGATGTGATGATTGCCCGCACCCCGCCGCACGATATCAGTGCCAACAACATCATTCCCGTCACCATCACCAAAATCAGTGACGAGCCCGGTGACACAATCGATGTGACCATGTGCTTTGGTCAGGATGCGGATGCCACCCTTCTGGCGGAAACCAGTGGCCGCCCCAAAATTCATGCCCGCATTACGAAATGGTCGGGATCACGCTTAAAACTGCAGCCCCATCAAAAGGTCTTTGCCGTGATCAAATCGGTCACAGTCAATGGGCAGTTACGCGATCGCTAAAACTGACACACCAAGAAACGTCAAACCCCCGTCGGTATCTTCGACGGGGGTTTATTTTAAGGCTTAAGGATGCTGATACGCACTGGGTCCTGGCCAATCCCATTTGTCCTGCAAGGCCGGATCGGTTTCATAGATCTCGACCTTAAGCGGATAACAGGCGGCCTCATCACTTGAATGGCCGGTGCTGCAATCGCCACCCGGACAGGTCGAAAGATCGCCCAGCAAATCGATCTCGGCAAACATTTCAAGATAGTCCCCCGGACGTACCGGGCTTGCCTTCATGAAATACTGATGGGTGTCCTTGGTGAAGCCGGTGCACATGAAGACGTTCAACACATCATGCACATAGTGATCGGCTTCCTGCATCGACATGCCGGTCTCATCACTAAAGGCCCGGCACAGGTTGGAGTGGCAGCAATGATGATAATCATTCCCCGAAAGCAACCGGTTGGTGAACGGGTCGCAGCGCGTGCCAATCACGTCATGCACGCTGCCGCCATCCTCATCAAAGCCATACCAATCAAGGGTATCTTCACTGATCAGCGCCATCGAACGCAGATAGGGCATATTGGACCACAAACGGTCACCTGTGGTCAGGTGAGTCCGATGCAGGGCACGGGTCTTGCCGCTGAAAAACCGTTCCTTCAGGTCATTGGCATTCCAAAGGTTTAAATCACCGACCTGCGGGCCATCGACGCTGACAATCCGGAAAAAGTATCCCTTCGGCACATGAAACGTGCGCGCATCGCGCGGCGGAACGATAACCTCGTTCGCTTTCTTCATTGATGCCTTGAATTCGGCCAAGGTCGCGAAGTCCGGTTCAGGCAAGGTTCCGTTGGGATAAACAACGACCGGCTTGATCGCACGACGCTCGGCGGCGTCTGTTGGGGCTTGATGCTGGGGCTTGAAAGTCATGGGGTGGCCTCAATAACAGGAAAATAGATGGGCGACAGAATGGCACAGTGACACTTTGACACAAGCCTGTTTCAACCTGTCCGACTGGCAGATCAACCGATCAACTAAACAAGCGGTGTGATCAATTCTTGGCGCTCATCCCAGGCATCAAGATTATCTACAACCAGTTGGCCCATGGCATCGCGGGTTTCCACCGTTCCACTCGCCAGATGCGGATAGAGCACAACGTTATCAAGATCTGCAAATGCCAGATCGATGTCCGGTTCATTTTCAAACACATCAAGTCCCGCGCCGGCAATCAACCCTTGCTGCAACGCCCGGATCAAAGCCGGTTCATCAACCACCGATCCCCGTGCGATATTGATCACGACACCATCTTTGCCAAGGGCTTCAAGCACTGCTTCATTGACGATCCCGTTGGTCGCGGCCCCACCGGGGCACGACAACACCAAAATATCCGACCATGTCGCGAGTGCCGTCAGATCATCAAAGAACCGATAATCGACATCCTTCCTGCTGCGTCCGAAATAGCCGACCTCGACCCCGCTTGGAACTGCGCGTGATGCAATTGCCTGTCCGATCCGGCCCAGCCCGACAATACCAAGTTTCTTGCCGCGTACACTTCTGGTCAGTGCCATCGGACCTTTTGCGGCCCACTTTCCGCTGCGCACCCAGTCGTCGCCCAAAACAAGCTGTCGCAAGGTGGCATGCATCAACATGATCGCCGTGTCGGCAACGTCATCGGTCAGGACGTCAGGTGTGGTTGAAAGACGAATACCGCGGTCACGCAGTGCCTTAAGATCAAAGACATCATGCCCAACGCCAAAGCTTGTGATGACTTCAAGGTTCGGGAGTTGCGCCAGCAAGTCTTCCGGAACACCAAAGCGCGCGGATGTCACAACAGCTCTGATCTGGTCGCCCATTTCATCAAGAAATTTCTGCTTGTCCTCAATCAGGTCATAACGATGCAGATGGTGGCGTTCTGCCAACATGGCCGTATAGGTCGGGCGGATATCAAGAAGGGCAAGGACGGAGCGTATCATTGGGGCGTCTTTCGGTGGCTGCGTGTGCCCCAAAGACTAGCGGCCTCAATCACCTGAGACAAGTTGATGCGCAGTTTCATATCGCCAGGACACGACATTTAACCCAATACGTTTGCCTAGATACAATAAGGGCGGGGATGGCAATCGCCAAAACCCCGCCCCAATGCAGATTATTCTGCCGCGAATTCCTTGCAGCCGGTGCACAGCAGATCGATGATGTGCAAGGCAAAGGATCGCCAGATATCCATGCGGAAGCTTTGCGCGGCATCCCGCCAAAGAACAACCGTGACACCATCAATCACCGTACGGCAGCCACCGCCCACCGGGATGCTGTCGATATCGCGCGGGCAACCGATGGTCAGAAGCTCAGCAGCCCGTTCGCCTTCGATGCGGACCGTGACTTCACGGGCAGACACCTCGGTCAGGCTGTGGGTTGCCGATGCATAGACATCCGCGCACGCCTTGGTCACTGTTTCGGCATCATCCGGCTTGGCAATGATCAGCCATTCATCCGGGCCGAGACAAATGGTCTCAGTCGTGCCATTGACCGCACGTGCGCCAACGGTGATTGCCAGATCAACACCAATCGCCTTGGATACGGCCGGAATATTGGCCGCCCGCAAACGCAGCGAGAAACGCGCAACCGGTGCCATCAGGGTCAGTTTAACCGGCCCGGAAGCAACGATCGGACCCGGCGTAAATGCGTGTGTAAGTACCGTCATTTTTCTGTTCCCCGCCTAGAGTTTCAACCGTTCGCCTTCGGGATCGTAAAACACGGTCCCGGTGACGGTCGCCTTGATCACACGATCAGGCATCGGAATGTAAATGGTTTCACCCATACGATTGAAACCGTCTTCAAGCAGCGCCATGGCAATCGGGCGACCTGCGGCATCGCTGTGATAGCTGGATGTCACGTGACCAACCATTTTCATCGGCTTGGGCTGGTTCGGATCAAGAACGATTTGCGCCCCTTCCTCAAGCTTGGTTTTGCCATCTTCGGTCAGAAGACCAATCAACTGCTTGCGGCCTTCGGCAACCAGGTCCGGACGCGCCAGACCACGCTTGCCAACGAAGTCTGGTTTCATTTTACCAATAGCCCAGCTCAGCCCGGCATCATGCGGGGTGACTGTGCCATCGGTATCCTGACCGACAATGATATAGCCCTTCTCGGCACGCAGCACGTGCATGGTCTCAGTCCCGTAGGGGCAGATATCGTATTTCTTGCCCGCTTCGAACAGCATTTCCCAAAGGGCCCGACCAGCATGGGCCGGCACGTTGACTTCAAAGCCAACCTCACCGGTAAAGCTGATGCGGAACAGGCGTGCCGGGAAGCCGCCAACGCGGCATTCGGCAACCGACATGTGCGGGAAGGCTTCATCAGACATATCAAGACTTTCGACAAACGGCTCAAGCACCTTGCGGGCATTCGGGCCGTTCAGCGCAATGGTCGCCCACTGCTCGGTCGTTGAGGTCAGCCAGACATCAAGGTCCGGCCATTCGGTCTGAAGGTAGTCTTCCATCATGTTCAAAACGCGCGCCGCACCACCGGTCGTGGTGGTGACATGGAAGCGATCATCGGCCAAACGACCAATGACACCGTCATCACGGATAAACCCGTCATCGCCCAGAAGCAGGCCATAACGTGCCCGTCCCGGTGCCAGCTTTGTCCAGGGGTTGGTGTACATGCGGTTCATGAATTCAACCGCATCGGGACCAACCACCTCGATCTTGCCAAGGGTCGATGCATCAAAAATGCCGACACTTGCACGCGTCGCACGGCATTCGCGTGATACTGCGGCATGCATGTCTTCGCCGTCTTTCGGGAAGTACCATGCCCGGCGCCACAGGCTGACCGGCTCGTACGCGGCACCGTTTTCTTCGGCCCAGCTGTCAATCGGGGTTTTCCGCGTCACTTCAAAGTGACTGCCCTTGTGATAGCCACAAAACGCCCCGAAGGTCGTCGGGGTGTAAGGCGGACGGAAAGTCGTCAGACCAACTTTCGGCTGCGGCACACCCAATGCGTCGGAGGCAATATTGAGGCCGTTGATGTTTGACATCTTGCCCTGATCAGTCGCCATGCCGTTGGTGGTGTAACGTTTGACATGTTCGATTGAACGCATGCCTTCACGCACCGCAAGGCGCAGGTCCTTGGCGGTTACGTCGTTCTGGTAATCGACAAAGGCACGTGCCTTGCCGGCATCCAGATCGGTCGGCAGTTCCTTGTGGCTGACACCCGTTCCCGGGCGATCATTGGCAACTGTATAAGACGCAGGCGCAATGTCCTTACCAAGGCTTTTGACGGCTGCAGCACCCATTGCCGCCCCGTCATTCAGGACCGCCTCAATGCCCCACAGGCCACGGCCTGCACCGGCGATTTCGCATTCCTCTGCCTTGTGATCCGGAAGGAAGGTCTGGCGTTCGTCGTCCCACTTAAGCGTTCCCTTGGTGTGTGAGAACAGATGTAGCGACGGCGTCCAGCCACCCGACATCAGAAGGCAATCACACCCGATCATTTCGGCCGGACCGACCGACGAACCACTGACCGGGTTGACCCGCACCGATTTGACACGCAGGCGGCCTTCGGTGCCGGTTACGGTATGACCGGCCATGATGCGAATGCCGCGCTTGGTGGCCTCGGCAATCAGATCGGCATTCGGTTCGGAACGAGTATCGACGATGGCAGCAATCGTGGTGCCCGCATCGGCAAGATCAAAGGCAGCGTACCATGCGCTGTCATGGCTGGTGACGATGACGGCCTTGTTGCCAACCCGCACACCATAACGGTTAAGGTATGTCTGGGCCGAACCCGCAAGCATCACGCCCGGGCGGTCATTGCCATCAAATACCAGCGGCTTTTCCAGTGCGCCTTGCGCCAGAACAACCTGCTTGGCGCGGACACGCCACATGCGTTCGCGCGGTGTTTCTGCATCCGGGCTGGCCAGGTGATCGGTCAGCTTTTCACACAGACCAACCATGTTTTGGTGGTAATAGCCAATCGCGGTCGTGCGAGTCATGACCTTGACGCCAAGCTCTTTGAGCTCCGCCACGGTTTTGGCAACCCAATCCCATGCCGGCATGTCTTCGATCATTGCCGACGGCTCGGACAGAAGCGATCCACCTGCTTCGGGGTTTTCATCAACAAGGGTCACTTGCGATCCGGCACGCGCCGCCGACAAGGCCGCCGCAAGACCGGCAGGACCGGCACCAATGATCAGAACATCGGTATGCAGATAACGCGATGCATAGTGATCCGGATCCGGTTCCGTCGGCGAAACGCCAAGACCGGCCGCCGCACGAATAAACGGCTCATAAACCTTGTCCCAGAAGGATTTCGGCCACATGAAGGTCTTGTAATAGAACCCTGCCGAAAACAGCATATAGGCCTTGTCGTTGATCGCACCAACGTCAAAGGACAGGCTGGGATAGCGGTTCTGGCTGTTGACCTGAAGGCCGTCCCAGATTTCCTGAACAGTTGCACGGGTGTTCGGCTCGAACCGGCCCGGACCACGGCGCGTGCCAACCAGTGCGTTCGGTTCTTCCGAACCGGCGGTCACGGCACCACGCGGGCGGTGATATTTGAACGAACGACCCATCAGGTGAATGCCATTGGCCAGCAATGCCGATGCAATGGTATCGCCTTTAAAACCTTTGATTTTCTTGCCGTCAAAGGTGAACTGGATGGGTTGGGTGTGATCGACGCGACCACGCCCGGAAACGCGGAAGCTGCTCATTTCGATTTCTCCAACAATTTGGACAGTTCAGGACGGGGATCATCGGTTTTATAGGTGATCAGGAACCGGTCACTAACCGTGTCACGTACAGCGTTGAAATATCGACCGCAGCCATGGAAATGGCGCCAGCGTTCATAATGCGGGCCCTTCACGTTGGTGCGGATGAACAGGAAATCACGCCATTCTTCGTCACTGACCGACGACGGATCGGCCGGACGTGCAATATGCGCTTCACCGGCATAGGTAAATTCCAGTTCCGGCAGGGTCTGATTGCAATAGGGGCAATGGATCAGAAGCATGTCCGGTCTCCTTAGTGCGCAACAGCGGCAGCAGCGGCTTCGTCAATCAGACGGCCGGTGCTGAAACGTTCAAGGGTGAAGGGCGCGTTGGCCGGATGCGGATCATCCTTTGCCACGGTCCATGCCAGTGTGTGGGCGGCACCCGGGGTTGCCTTGAACCCGCCGGTACCCCAGCCACAGTTGACATAAAGACCCGGCACCGGCGTCTTGCCAAGGATGGCCGAACGGTCCGGGGTCACATCAACAATGCCACCCCATTTACGCAGCATGCGCATGCGGTTGAAGATCGGGAAAATCTCGCAGATCGCGGCAACCGTATGTTCGATCAGCGGCAAACCGCCACGCTGGGAATAACTGGTATACTGGTCGGTGCCCGACCCAATCACGAGCTCGCCCTTGTCAGACTGGCTGATATAGGCGTGCACGCTGTTGGACATGACGACACAGGGGAAGATCGGCTTGATCGGCTCGGACACCAGCGCCTGCAACGGATAGCTTTCAAGCGGCATGCGAACACCTGCCGTATCCATCACAACCGAGGTGTGACCAGCAGCCGAAACGGCAACCTTTTTCGCGCCAATGAAACCCTTGGCGGTTTCAACACCGGTGACACGGCCATCCGGGCCACGGCGAATGGCCGTTACCGGGCAGTTCTGAATGATATCAACACCACGCGCCGCCGCCCCACGAGCATAACCCCATGCCACCGCATCATGGCGTGCAGTACCCGCGCGACGCTGAAGGGCAGCACCAACGACGGGATAGCGTGCAGTGGGCGAAATATCGAGTGGCGGGCAGAATTCCTTGGCTTCCTCGGCCGACAGCCAGACGTTATCTACACCGTTCAGGCGGTTGGCATGTACGTGACGCTGGAAGCTCTGAACATCATGCACGTTGTGCGCCAACATCAGAACGCCGCGCTGCGAATACATGACGTTGTAATTCAGATCCTGACTCAGCCCATCCCACAGATCAAGCGCGTGGTCATAAAGCTTGGCACTTTCGTCATAGAGGTAGTTCGACCGAATGATCGTCGTGTTACGGCCGGTGTTCCCACCGCCAAGCCAGCCCTTGTCTATCACGGCGACATTGGTGATGCCGTGTTCCTTGGCCAGATAATAGGCCGCACCAAGACCATGACCACCCGCGCCGACGATGATGACATCGTATTCGGCCTTCGGCTCACTGTCGGGCCATTGCGGCTCCCAGTTTTTTTGGCCGCTAAGGGCGTTTTTGATAAGCGATAGCGCAGAAAAATGGGTCATGATTATACGATCCCCCGATTTACCATTGCCGGAACTCTATCAATGTCCATGCTCTGCGGACTGGATAATTGCGACAATTTCATTGTATATTTTTGCCATGAACTCTTTTTCGAGCCCGGGATCAAACCCCGGTAAACCCAATGCAAAAAAGCGCCTTCGCGTCGCCTTTCTGCTGGCAGACAATTTCACGCTGACAGCGTTTGCCAGTTTTGTCGATGTCTTGCGTCTTTCGGCCGATGAAGCCGACCGTTCGCGGCCCATTCACTGCGACTGGACGGTGCTGTCTGATACCATGAACCCGGTGCGATCCAGTTGCGGGGTCAAGGTGCAGCCTGACACACGCCTGCGCAATGCCGGTGACTACGACTATATCGTGGTTGTCGGCGGCCTAATTCAAGAACAAGGCGGGTTTTCATCTGATTGCATCACCTATCTCAAGGCGGCTGCCGCCAAGGGCAAAAACCTGATCGGGTTGTGTACCGGTGTTTTCGCGCTGTATGAGGCGGGGTTGCTTGAAGGATACCGATGCTGTGTCAGCTGGTTTCACCATGACGAATTCGTCGCACGGTTTGAGGCCGCCCAACCGGTTTCCGATCAGATCTTTGTCGTTGATCGGGATCGCCTGACCTGTTCGGGTGGGCATGGCGCGGCCCATCTGGCGGCCTGGGTGGTGGAAAAGCACATCGGTCGAACGGCTGCGACCAAAAGCCTGAGTATCATGATCATCAACGAGGCCATGACCGGCGAAAACCCGCAACCGGGCTTTCAGACCGATCTGGTTGCCCGCGAACCACTGGTGAAAAAGGCGCTTCTGCGGATGCGCCAGAATATTGAGTCGCCGGAAACCGTCGCCAAAATGGCCGAAAAACTTGGCGTCACACGCCGTAAGCTCGAACGGGTGTTTAACGCCGATATCGGCATTTCACCATCACGAGCGGCCCTGCGCATCCGGCTTGATGCCGCCAAAAAGCTGCTTGGCGAAACCGGAAAAACAACCACCCAGATCGCACTAAGCACCGGTTTTTGTGATGCATCGCACTTCATTCATGCCTTCAAGGCCGAAATCGGCATGAACCCGTCGGAATACCGAAACACGGTTTCTACGGCCCAGCCCTGATCAGGCATCAATGGTGACTTGCCCAATCGGGTTTGAGCAGCAGGCAAGGATATAGCCTTCCTCGATATCATCATCGGTGATGCCACCGTTATGGACCATATGCACTTGGCCCTCGGTCTTGCGCACCTTGCAGGTGCCACAAATCCCCATCGAACAGCCTGACGGGATCACGAGTCCTGCGGTGCGCGCCGCGGCAAGAACGGTATCGGTTTGGGTGCAATTTGCCGTGATGCCAGATGCGGTGAATGCGATGACAGCCTTGCTGTCCTCATCAGGCACGACATCATCGGGCACGTCTTCTGCTTCCATTGTCGGCGCGTGGAAGCTTTCCTGATGGTAGCGATCCATATCATAGCCAAGCCCGACCAGAACCTCGCGCACGGCCTGCATGAACGGTTCAGGTCCGCAACAGAACACTTCACGTTCAAGATAATCCTGTGCCATCAGGCCCAGCATTAGCTGATTGAACGTGCCCAAATACCCGGTCCATGGCTTGTAGGGATCGGCTTCTTCGACCACCCATTTCAGGGCAATGCCGTTAATCCGCGACGCGCTGTGCTCCAAACGTTCGCGAAAGATGATCTCGGACGGGCGTTTCGCACAATTAACGAACACGATGTCGGGATCACGCCCCGCGTCATAAAGATAGGTCGTCATCGACATCATCGGCGTGATACCCGATCCCGCCGAAATGAACAGGTATTTGTCCGCCGGATGGTTAATGAGTGAAAAGCTGCCCGCCGGTCCCTTGGCCCGAATGCGCACGCCCGGACGCAAATTATCCAGCATCCAGCGCGTACCGACCGAACCCGCCTGCGCCTTGACCGTCACCGTCAAGGATGTCGGCCGCGATGGTGAAGATGAAATCGTAAAGGTACGATAAAGCGGCCCGCCCGGCATCGGGAGCTCCAAGGTCAAAAACTGCCCCGGGTCATAGCTAAACAACGCGCCCGACACCGACTGGAAGCAAAATGTCATGACATTGGGGGCTTCTGGCAGGAACGAAACACATTCCAGTTCCTCAGCGTCCGACCAAAAGGCAAGCTTTGGTTTCTCGATCACAGACATCGCCCTACTCCGCCGCGATCAATCTGGTTTGGGTCAGCCTGTCCGACAGGGTTTTCGCATACCAGTTGCCGAACTGGGCAACACCGGCTTCGTGGATTTCGGAATACGGACCGACCTTGTAGGCCGGTGTCGCAATGCCGCGCTGATTGTTCTCGACCACTTCCTTGTCTTCGGCATTGGTCGCAAGCCAGACTTCGGTAAGACGTTTCAGATCATAGTCACGGCCTTCAACCGCGTCCTTGTGGACAAGCCACTTGGTGACGACTTCCGTTTCCATCGGGCTGATGGGCGTCACACGGAAAACAAGCGCATGATCAGACAGAAAATGGTTCCAGGTTGACGGATAATGGAACTTCAAAAGCGATCCGGCATTTTTGAACGGGATGTTGGAGTTCGGCAAACTGACGGCCGCCTTGGTATCAAGTGTGTAGCTTTCGGCTTCACCCAGAAGCGGCACACGCACCAGACGCCATTCACCACTGTCTGCCATCTGATAGGCAGATGGCGCCCCGACCACCTCGCAGCGGGCCACATGATCATCAAGCACACTGGCCACGACACCATCAGATGTACTGCCGATCGCACGCGCATCTTCCGGGAAGGTCCGGCACAGGGATGGGTGGTTGCCCCCGCAGTGATAGCATTCCCGATTATTCTCCCAGACCAGCTTCCAGTTGGCCTTTTCGATAATCGTACTTTCGAATGCGACCTTGGAATTTTCCAGATCGTGTGGCGCAAGATAGCGTTCGGCGGCCTTCGCAAACGGTTCAATATCCGGTGCGTTTTCAGCAAGGCAGATATAGACCAAGCCGTGGATCACCTGGCAATGAACCGGGCTTAACCCGAATTTTGAATTGTCAAAGTCCGGCCCCATATCACGCGCCCTAAGCAACTTGCCATCAAGGTCATAGGTCCACTGATGATACGGGCAAACCAACCTTGGATTTCGGCCCTTTTTGGTTTTGCACAGAACCGACCCACGATGACGGCATGAATTGTGAAATGCCCGCACGACCTGATCATTGCCACGTACGATAACGACGGAATAGGCACCGACTTCATAAATGACGTAATCGCCCGCCCTGGGGATTTCACATGCCGGGATCGCAAACAGCCATTCCTTGTAATGAATGTTTTCAAGGTCGAGCTCAAAGATCGATTGATCCGTATAGAACGGCTGTTCCAGGGAATATCCGGGAACGCGACGCGCCAAAAGATCTTGGACTGAATGCGGCATAACGGGCATGGCGGAAATCCGTTTCTTGATGGTTAGAAGCAACCAAAAGTGTGAACTTCATGCCGCGATTTACAACGGCATTAATTTTCATCTTGGTTTAGCTCACCTAATCTGAAAAACTCACCTAAGTTACGCTGCTCTGTTTTCAGGAGAGGCTCTTGGCCCACCCATATGATCTGTCTTCGATAAATGCCCTGATCTGCTTTGAGGCAGCTGGTCGCAATATGAGCTTCAAGGATGCGGCGGCAGAACTCAATGTCACGCCAGCGGCTGTAAGCCACCAGATCAAGGCGCTTGAGGCCGATATTGGCAGTGCGCTTTTCATTCGCCGCAACCGCGGGGTGGAGCTGACCGAGAAAGGTGCCTTCCTTCTCGTCGCCCTGCAAAGGGGCTTTGAAACCATTTCCGATACGGTCATTCAGTTGCGCGATCAACCCGAAACGGTTGATGTCACAATCCGCACGACAACGGCGGTCAGTTCACTTTGGCTTACGCCAAAAATTGCCGCCTTCTGGAAAATTCATCCCAATATCACTGTCTCGCAGATTGTATCGGACGTGCCGGGCATGACGGGGCATTGTGACCTTAGCATCCATTACAGCAACCCCGATGACGGGGCCAATGGATATTACAAACTGTTTCAGGATCGCGTGGCCGCCATCGGCACACTGGCCTTCAAGGCAGAACAAAACATCGAAACGATTGATGATCTTTTGCGTGCGCCCCTGATCCATCTGCATAACGAGGAAACCGACTGGACAACATGGACCGACTGGTTCCGCGCATTGGGACGCCCGGCCCCAAAGGGCCGCAGCTTCAAGCTCAACAATTACACGATTGCGCTTCAGGCCGCACAGGATGACGTCGGTGCGGTGCTTGGCTGGGACGAGCTGGTTGGGCCTCTGCTGGAAGACGGACGCCTGATCAAACTTGTGCCTGACGAAATCCCCTCGCCGATGGGGTTTTATCTGCGCGTCCATCCGCGCGCATCCGAAAAGGCCCGCATATTTGTCGACTGGCTGATCGATGCCGCCTGAGATAGCGGGAAACGGCAAGCGCGACACACTGCCACGCTTGCCGTACACATCAGACGTCTTTTAACAAACGCAATGCATCATAGATCGCCGCATGGGTATTGCGTGCCGATACCGCATCCCCGATCCGGAACAGCTGATAGGTCCCGTCGGGATTGCGCACGACCGATTGCGGCTTTCCGGCCAAAAGGTCGTCATGCGACATTTCACCATGGTTCGATGAGCCGGGCTTGAGATCAAAATAGATATCATCAAGTGGAATGGTGCCGTGGTTGACCACGATCTGATCAACAATGCGTTGCTTGACAACCCCGCCATAGTCACTGCCGACATGCGCAATGAGTTGATTGCCCTGTTTTTCGACCGCTTCAAGGCGATAGGTCACCGTAAAGGTGGTATCAAGTTTCTGCATGCTGCGCATATAGGGCACAAGGTTCATCGCCATGACTTCGGGCGCGAATGACCGATCCGGGGTCATGATTTCGACCTTGGCCCCTGATTTGGCAATCAGTTCGGCTGCCTGTAAACCGGCATGATCCCCGGCATCGTCATAAACCAGAACATTGGAGCCCGGCTTGACGTCGCCCGAAATGATATCCCAGGTCGACACTACCAGATCATTGCCCTTTGACAGGACTTCGGTATCGGGCATGCCGCCGGTGGCGATGATCACCACATCGGGGTTTTCGGCCGTAATCGTGTCGGCCTCGGCCCAGGTATTGAAATGGAAAGTCACACCAAGTCGGGTGCACTCGGCCATGCGCCAGTCGATGATGCTGATCATTTCGCGGCGGCGTTCGTTCTGCGCGGTCAGCCGGATCTGCCCACCGGGATTTGGGGCGGCCTCGAAGACGACAACCTCGTGGCCGCGTTCGCCGGCAACACGTGCGGCTTCCATACCCGCCGGGCCGGATCCGACAATCACGACCTTTTTACGGGTTTCTGCCTTTTCAATGATTTGGGGCATCGAAAGCTCGCGGCCGGTTGCGGCGTTATGGATGCAATAGGCCGACCCGCCCTGATAAATGCGATCAAGGCAATAGTTTGCCCCAACGCACGGGCGGATTTCGTCTTCGCGCTTTTCAATGATCTTGCGGACAATATGCGGATCGGTGATATGCGCACGCGTCATGCCCACCATATCAACCTTGCCCGAAGCAATCGCATGACGCGCAGTTGCCACGTCAGGGATTTTGGCGGCATGGAAGGTCGGGAATTCGGTTGCAGCACGAATTTCACCAGCAAAATCCAGATGCGGTGAATTGGCCATACCCTGAATCGGGATCACATCAGTCAGCGCAGCATCGGTATCAATACGCCCACGAATAACGTTCAGGAAATCGACCATCCCGCTGTCTTTAAGACGCTTGGAAATCTCAAGACCATCGGACGGGGTCAAGCCGCCATCAATACATTCATCCCCGGTATAGCGCACACCGACAATGAAGTCGGACCCAACGCGCTTGCGAATTTCGGTCAACACATCAAAGGTGAACCGCAGGCGGTTATCAATGCTGCCACCATAGGGGCCATCAAGTTCGTTGGTCAGCGGCGACCAGAACTGATCCATCAGATGGCCATAGGCCTGAAGCTCGATCCCGTCCATGCCGCCTGCCTTCATGCGTTCGGCCGCATCGGCATAATCCTTGATGATGCGCTCGATATCCCAGTCTTCCATTTTTTTCGGGAAGGCCCGGTGGGCGGCTTCGCGTTTGTGCGATGGGGATACCACTGGCAACCAGTTTGCCTTGTCCCAGCGCGTGCGACGCCCCAGATGGGTTAGCTGGATCATAACCGCCGCCCCCTGTTCATGCACCGCATCGGTCAGGTCCTTCATCCACGGAACGACTTCATCCTTCCAGACCAAAAGGTTGTTGAAAACCGGCGGACTGTCCTTTGACACCGCGGCCGACCCCGCCGTCATGGTCATGGCAACGCCGCCCTTGGCACGTTCCACATGATAGGCACGATAACGGTCCTTTGGCATGCCATCCTCGGGATAGGCCGGTTCGTGCGACGTCATCATGATGCGGTTACGCAGCGTCAGATGTTTAAGCTGATAAGGCTGAAGAAGCGGATCGTTGGACATGTGCGGGGCTCCGGATTTGATCTCTCTGCCCATGACGATATTCAAAAATGTACAGTTATGTCAATTTTAAGTTCACTGATGTATATTTTAGATACATTCATGTACACTCTGCTTGTCGCGGCCCGGGCAGTTTGCTAAGGAAACGTCCATGGAAGAACAGATTGAAGATATCGCAGGACAAAATAGCGGTTGGCGCGGATCGGCGGAGATTTGGCTGAATGCGGCCTATGACGCCCTGCTTGAAACAGGTGTCGATGGCGTCAAGATCCAGCCACTGGCAAAACGCCTGAACCTGTCACGCACCAGCTTCTATTGGTTTTTCAAGGACCGGAAGGAGTTGCTGGGTGCGCTGCTGGATCTGTGGCGCGAAAAAAACACCGGCAATCTGATCAAACAGACCGAGGCCTATGCCGAGACCGTCTCGGAAGCGATGCTGAACATCATCGATTGCTGGCTGATGCCCGACCTGTTTGATTCGCGTCTTGAATTTGCCGTGCGCAGCTGGTCGATGCAGTCCAACGATGTCAGGGCCGAGATTGAAAAGGCCGATCAGCAACGCCTTGATGCGCTCGCCAAACTGTTCATCCATTTCGGACAGGAAGAACGCATGGCCGATGTCCGCGCCCGTGCGATCTATCTGGTACAGATTGGCTATATCTCGATGAAAGCAAACGAAGATCTAGCCGTGCGCATGGCGCGCATTCCCGGCTATGTCGAAACATTCTGCGGTCAGGCCCCGACGCAAAGCGAACTCAACCGGTTTTACGCGCGGCACAATTTTGCGCCCTGAACCGGTCAGCTCATCAGATTTGCAGGGCGGCCAAACCCACCTTTGGGCTCAGAACTCAGCCTTGAAAATCGTATCATCAAGGAATTGATCCATCCCGACAAGTGATCGATCCGGTGCGTCTGCGGCACCTTCGACACGCCAGTCATCCTGCGGAACCAGAACATCCAGCCCGGCAACTGCCGCTCGATAAAGGTCCGGTCGGAAGACATCGGGAATGACGGCTTTAAGATCCGTGTCTTGGGGGATTTGTCGCCAACGCTTCATTTGTTCGCCAATCCAGCGACCCTGTGACAACCACGGGAAAGTTGCGGTGTAGCGGTAAAAGACATGGCGGTCAGGCAGATCGATGGGCGGCTCCCCCGGACGCAAGACCGGCTTACCGCTCAGCGATGCCTTCAGCACTTCAAACGGCGCGCCGACATTGGCCTCCTCAGACAGTATATGTGCCAGCTCAACGCGGTTCCCCGGCTGGTCTGCCCATTCAGCAGCCCTGACAAGCGCACGCACAAGTGCAGAAACAAGTTCCGGATTGCTCTGCGCCCAGTCTTCCCGCAGACCAAGAACCTTCTCGGGGCTTCGTGACCAGATATCGTCCTTAAGCGCAACAATCACACCATCACCGTGAAACACCGCCCGCTGGTTCCATGGTTCGCCAACGCAGTAACCATCCACCCAACCATTACGCAGACTGTCAAACATGCGCGGCGGCGCGATCACGCCGATATTCACATCCATGTCCGGATCAATTCCGGCTGCCGCCATCCAATAGCGAAGCTCATAGTTATGGCTTGAGAACGGAAACACGGTGGCAAAGGACAGGATCGGGCGCCCTTCGGCCTTGTCTTCATCAATGACCTTTTTAAGCGCCCTTGCGGACCGCCCGCGCGGCCCAAGCATCGCATTCGGGTCGGCCTCCAACATGCGCTGATAAAGCTGGGTCGAGACCGTAATCGCATTACCACCACGGCCCAACGCCATCGGCACGACGATATTTTGAACCGGCAGTCCGCCAAGCCCAAGCCGCGCGGCGATCGGAATTCCCGCCAAAAGATGGGCTGCTTCAAACATGCCAAAGGAAAGCTTGTCACGAATGGCTGCCCATGACATTTCACGGACCAGTTCCAGATCGATATCTTCCTGCTGGGCAAACCCCATTGCACGCGCCACCACCGGAATGGCACAGTCGACCAGTGGAACAAAACCAAGACGAACCTTGTTAGCCATCCATCAAAACTCCAACTGAAACGCCGTTATAACGCTTTGCGCGATTTCATAAATCTTGCGATTTTGCTTCATGGCGTTTTTGCGCAGCAGCGCATAAGAATCTTCTTCGGACAGACCTTTTTCTTTCATCAGGATGCCCTTGGCCCGTTCAATCAGTTTGCGTTCATTGAGCTTCGCCTGCGCTTCATCACGTTCGCGGCGCAGCTGGTCAAAGACGTTGAACCGTGAAATCGCCATTTCGACAATCGGGCGAATGCGGTCCTGACGCAGACCATCAACCACATAGGCACTGACACCTGCCGAAACCGCCTCGTGGATCATGGATGCGTCACTTTGATCAACGAACATCGCAATCGGGCGCGCAATGGCGCGCGACACCTGAAACATCTGTTCAAGCGTGTCGCGGTCGGGGTTTTCAAGATCGATGATGATGATGTCTGGTGCCAACGCCTGAATGCGTTCGACCAGATTGTGGGACGTGCCAATACGGGCCACGCGGGTATAGCCGCTTTCAACCAGACCACGTTCGACAATCGCCGCACGGTCCGGATTTTCGTCAATCACCAGAATATTGAATTCTTCCAGCTTCACCAACTAACCCTAACTCCCTGACAGCCTGAAATGGCTGCGCCTCTCTGAGATATTTTTTATATGCTCCGTCCCGTTTACGGGTCCGGATTATTGGTTTCGGGATGCGGCGCCGACCGCATCCCGAAAAGATCATATCAAACAGCGTATCTTATTCAGCCGGAACCGGCTGCGCTGTACCCGAAGTCCCGAAACGTTCTGACTGTGCCGCATCGAAACGCGCCTTTTCTTCGGCCTGGGTTTCCGCCGAGAAACGGACTGCCAAAGCCGCGAACGAGCAGACGATCACGGCCAGACCGAGATACAGAAGACCTTCCTGATAGGTAAGTGCTTCGGACTTGAACAGGAAGCCGGCTGCGACCGCGCCAGCATTACCGCCCGCACCGACAATACCGGCAACGGAGCCAAGCGCCTTGCGGTTAACGAACGGCACGATCCCGAAGGTCGCACCTTCTGACATCTGAACAAACAGCGAGAAGACGATCATCACCGAAACGGCTACAACCAGTGCTTCCATCTGCGAGAAGGCAACAAGTGCGACGCCTTCGATGAACAGTGCCATGAACAGGAATTTCACACGACCCGAAATGCCACCCTTGGCAGCAAATTTGTCCGAGAACACACCACCCAGCGTACGGGCAAAAATGTTCATCAAACCAAACAGACCGGCAATCATGCCAGCGGTTGCCAATGAAAGCTCAAACTTGTCGAAGAAATAGATCGCAGCAATGTTGTTGATCGTCAGTTCGACACCAAAGCAGGCGGCATACACCAGGAACAATGCCCAGACACGGTAATCGGAAACGGCCGCCATCATGCCCTTGGCGGCACCGGCAGTATCGTCTTCCGGCTTAAGCGCGCCACTTTTGCGCATGTCGGCATAGTTGCCTTCCGGGCAATCGGTGGTGAAGACCCAGTACAGCACGGCAACAACCAGCATGATCGCACCCGGGAACACCATCGCCAGACGCCAGCCCATGGTTTCAGCCACGCCAAAACCAAGAACCATCGCAAGGATTGCTGGCATGACCATTTGGGTCACGCCACCGCCAAGGTTACCCCAACCCGCCGTCGTGGCATTGGCCGTACCGACAACGTTTGGCGCAAACATCATGGAGGTATGATACTGCGTGATGACAAAGGATGCGCCGATGGACCCAATGGCCAGACGGGCAAGCAGGAAGGTTTCATAACTGTCGGCAAGACCGATCAGCATGACCGGAAGCGACCCAAGCACCAGAAGACCGGTATAGGTCTTGCGCGGGCCGATCTTGTCGCAAAGCGGTCCGATCAAAAGTCGGACCAGAACCGTAATCGCGACCGAGGCAATGATGGTACTGCCGATTTCGCTTTTGCTAAGCCCCAGATCATCGCGCACCAGCGGCATCAGCGGTGCGATCCCGAACCAGCCAAAGAAGCACAGGAAAAATGAAAGCCAGGTGAGGTGAAAAGTACGCATCTGGACAGTCTTGAGACTGAATAGATTTATGCGTGTAGCCTTGTTCTTGATTTCCATAACATTGAAGCCCTTCGTTTAGGTCGCGCAGAGCTTGATGTTTGCTTTGTACGACCGACGGTTTTTCCCCATGGGCCTCATGCTTCATCTGGAAGATGTCCGCAGGCGGCCCGTCATTCGTATCGGAAAGGCTGCGCGCTCATCGCGCTGCTGTTCCAAACGTCTGATCGTCCGCCGTTGGACGAAGAACTGTGAGCCACCCGTCATTGGGCATGCTTTCGTCAAAGCTGCTCACACGAAACCGGTATTGCAAACACCGCGCCAGTTCTTCCGCGATGCGGGACAATTCCATCAAATCGTTGAAAATAATCATAATTTGACGACCGCATCTGCACAGGATGTTTTTTAACGCGCCAAAATGACTATTTTTTGCACAAATTTAAATCACTCATTTTTCTTGATGATTATTTTTTAATCACTTTAGTAAGTCCAGCCAAATTCCCCAATCTGCCGAGTAAGCATTTTCATCAATATTTTCAGCTTGTTAAGAGATAATTTTCTCAATTTTCAATTCTGGCACGGCACTTGAATATATTGAAGCAAGAGCGCGGGCAGTGTCGCCTGCGGCTCCGGCGAAAAAGCCGATTGTATATATAAAGAATCCAAAGACGGGTTCACCGGATAATGACGTCCGTTGCGAAATGCCTCTTTTGAGGGCAGGCCGCATCGGGCGTTTTTTTTGTGCCAATTCGCATCCCGCGACGAGGAGCCAGAGACAAATGAACCACGTCACTGCTGCATTACGAACCGCCAAAGTCCGCCTGGTTGTCATCGGCAACGGCATGGCCGGCATGCGGACCGTTGAAGAAATCCTGAACCGCGCGCCAGACAAATATGACATCACCGTTTTCGGTGCCGAGCCGCGCGTGAACTACAACCGCATCATGCTGTCGCCACTGTTGTCTGGCGAAAAAGATTTCGACGAGATCGTGATCAACACCCCGGAATGGTACACCGAAAACAACATCCATCTTTATTCCGGCGACCCGGTGGTCAAGATCGACCGCGACCGCAAAGTGGTGATTTCCAAAAGCGGAACCGAAACCGAGTATGACCAGCTTTTGCTGGCAACCGGTTCTGATCCGATCATCATCCCGGTTCCCGGTCACAAGCTTGACGGCGTTGTCACCTTCCGCGATGTCGATGATGTCGACACCATGCTGGGTGCTGCTGCCAAGGGCGGCCCGGCAGTCGTCATCGGCGGCGGGCTTCTGGGCCTTGAAGCGGCCGTGGGCCTGCAATCGCGCGGCATGGATGTCACGGTTTTGCATCTGGCAGGCCATGTCATGGAACGCCAGCTTGACCCGTCGGCGGGTTATCTTCTGGCACAAGAACTGGAACGTCGCGGCATCACGGTGATTACCGAGGCCGATACCGCCGAAATCGTTGGCAGTGAACATGTTACCGGCGTTCGCCTTAAAGACGGACGCATGATCCCGGCTGATCTGGTGGTTATGGCTGTTGGCATTCGCCCAAATGGGCGCCTTGCCGCAGACGCGGGTGTTGCAGTCGAACGCGGAATCGTTGTTGACGATGTCATGACCACCAGTGATCCGGCGATCTTTGCCGTTGGCGAATGCGTTCAGCATCGCGGTCAATGTTATGGCCTGGTTGCCCCGCTGTTTGAAATGGCCAAATCACTGGCCGATCACATGGCCGAAATCGAAACCGATGGCTATACCGGTTCGGTGACTTCGACCAAGCTTAAGGTGACAGGCGTCGATGTTTTTTCCGCAGGTGATTTTTCCGGCGGCGGCGAGACAGAGGAAATCGTTTTTCGCGATGCCGGTCGCGGCGTTTACAAGCGTATCGTGCTTGAAGACGGCAAGATCAAGGGTGCGGTCCTGTATGGCGACACATCCGATGGCGGCTGGTATTTCCAGCTGATGAAAGACGGCGAAGACGTCACTGAACTGCGTGACACACTTGCCTTTGGTCAGGCATTTGCGGGGGGATCTGCCGGAAACCCTCTTGATGCCGTTGCAGCCCTGCCAGACGATGCAGAGATCTGTGGCTGTAACGGCGTTTGCAAAGGATCGATCGTTGCCGCCATCAGTGAAAAGAGCCTGACCACCCTTGATGAGGTCAAAGGCCACACCAAGGCATCGGCATCCTGCGGGTCATGCTCTGGCCTTGTCGAAAACCTGTTGGCGGCAACCCTTGGCGGCGATTATCAGGCCGCGACGGTCAAGCCGATCTGCACCTGCACCGATCATGATCATGACAGCGTCCGTCGCCTGATCATCGCCAAAAACCTGAAATCCATGCCGGCTGTCATGCAGGAACTGGAATGGAAGTCATCTGATGGCTGTCATGTTTGCCGCCCGGCTTTGAACTATTACCTGCTGGCGGCATGGCCGGGTGAATATGTCGATCACGGTGCATCACGCTTTATCAACGAACGCGTTCACGCCAACATCCAGAAAGACGGCACCTATTCGGTTATTCCGCGCATGTGGGGTGGCTTGACCAACCCGCGTGAACTGCGTGCGATTGCCGATGTTGCCGACAAGTTCGAAATCCCCACCGTCAAGGTTACCGGCGGCCAGCGCATTGACCTTTTGGGGGTCAAAAAAGAAGACCTGCCGGCTGTCTGGGCCGATCTCAATGCGGCGGGCATGGTATCAGGCCATGCTTATGGCAAATCGCTTCGAACGGTCAAAAGCTGCGTCGGGCAGGAATGGTGTCGCTTTGGCACCCAGATGTCGATGGGCATGGCCGTCGAACTGGAAAAAATGACCTGGGGATCCTGGATGCCCCACAAGTTCAAAATGGCCGTATCGGGTTGCCCGCGTAACTGCGCTGAAGCAACCATCAAGGATTTCGGCGTTGTGGCCACCGATGGCGGCTGGGACCTGCATGTTGGTGGCAATGGCGGCATTCATGTCCGTGCGACCGATCTTCTGTGCAAGGTCACAACCGATGACGAGGTCAAGGAATATTGCGGCGCCTTCATTCAGCTTTACCGTGAAGAGGCCCGCTACCTTGAACGCACGGCCCCCTGGATCGAACGGGTTGGCATGAAACATGTTCAGGAACGGGTCGTCGATGATGAAGCCAACCGCAAGGCGCTGTTTGAACGCTTCATGATCAGTCAGAAAACAGCGCAGATTGATCCATGGGCAGAACGCGCATCCGAAGGCGTTGACGCGCACGAATTCACCCCCCTTTCGATGGTCGCAGCGGAGTAAGACAGATGAGCAACAATCTTACATGGGTAGTAGTCGGGCCCGCTGCCAACATCCCGCAGCAAGGGGCACGCACCCTGCAAACCGAAACGGATCGCATTGCGATTTTCAGAACTCTTGATGATCAGATCTTTGCATTGCTTGACCGCTGCCCGCACAAACAAGGGCCGCTGGCACAGGGCATCGTCCATGGTCATTTCGTGACCTGTCCGTTGCATAATATGGTGTTCTCGCTTGAAACCGGCGAGGCACAGGGACCCGATGACGGCTGTGCCGCCAAGGTGGAATGCCAGGTCATTGACGGGATTGTCCGTGTTGGCCTGACCGAACTGCAAGCTGGATTGCGCCATGCAGGATGAGGTCAAAACAACCTGCCCCTACTGCGGTGTTGGCTGTGGCCTGATCATTTCGCCAACCCGTGACGGATGGGCTGTGGGCGGCGATCCGGATCATCCGGCCAATTTCGGGCGGATATGTTCCAAGGGTGCCGCGCTGATCGATACCATCATGGCCGAGGAACAGCGCGATATTCGCCTGCTGGAACCGGAAGTCGATGGCAAGCAGGTCTCTTGGAATGATGCCATTGGCGAAACGGCAAAGCGCCTGCGCGATACCATCGACCAACATGGCCCGAAATCGGTGGCGTTTTATGTCTCGGGTCAACTTCTGACCGAGGATTACTATGTCGCCAACAAGCTGATCAAAGGCTTCATCGGATCGCCGCATATCGATACCAATTCCCGGCTGTGCATGGCATCAACCGTGGTCGGGCACAAACGGGCGTTTGGCGCGGACGTTGTGCCGGGCTGTTACGAGGATCTTGAAATCGCCGATCTGGTCATTCTGACCGGATCAAATCTGGCATGGTGTCACCCGGTGCTGAACCAGCGCCTGCGCACGGCCAAGGAAAAACACGGCACAAAGATCGTCGTGATTGATCCTAGGCGGACGGCAAGTTGCGATATTGCCGATCTGCACCTGCCGATCAAACCGGGCAGCGACGTTGCCCTGTTTAACGGGTTGCTGGCCTGGCTTGATCAAACTCGCAATACCGATCTTCGTTACGTGGCCCGTCATGTGACCGGCTACGAACACGCCGTGGCAGAAGCACGTGCTGACTGCCCCGATATCGAGACAACCGCAGAAAAATGCGGGCTCGACACCCATGAAAGCGCTGATGAACTCGGCTCGGGTCTGGGAAAACTGGAAACGTTCTTTAACTGGTTTGCGGCCTTTGAACGCACCGTCACCGTGTTCTCGCAAGGGGTAAACCAGTCATCAAGCGGATCGGACAAGGTCAACTCGATCCTGAATTGCCATCTGGCAACAGGGCGCGTCGGAAAGCCGGGTTCAAACCCGTTTTCCGTCACCGGCCAGCCCAATGCCATGGGCGGACGCGAAGTTGGCGGGCTTGCCAATCAATTGGCCGCCCACATGAACCCCAATGACCCGATTGATGTTGATCGCGTACGTCGGTTCTGGAAATCCGATGTTCTTGAACAGGGCGAAGGGTACAAGGCGGTTGATATGTTCCGCGCCATTGAGCGTGGGGAAATCAAGGCTGTATGGATCATGGCGACCAACCCTGCCGTCAGCCTTCCGGATGCCGATCGCGTCCGGCTTGCGCTATCACGTTGTCCGCTTGTGATTGTTTCGGACGTCGTGAACGATACCGATACATTGCGCCATGCTGATATCAAACTCCCCGCTGCCGGTTGGGCCGAAAAATCGGGCACGGTCACCAATTCCGAACGCCGCATTTCGCGCCAACGCCCCTTCCGAGAGGCCCTTGGCAATGCCAAGCCAGACTGGTGGATCATGTCCGAAGTCGCCAAGGCCATGGGCTTTGGCAAGGCGTTTAAATACAAGGACCCAAGCGACATCTTTGTCGAGCACGCCGCCCTGTCGGAATTCGAAAATGATGGCACACGTGCCTTTGATATCGGTGCATGGCACAAGGCCAGAAAATCGGTCTATGACAGTATGGAACCGTTTCAATGGCCGGCCTCGCGCAAATCTCAGCCTGCGAATGGCGCAACCCGTCTTTATGGCGACGGCATCTTCACCACTTCAAGTGGGCGCGCCAAGATGCTTGGCCTTACCCACAGCCGCCCGCAATCTCAAACCAGCCGGGAATATCCACTGATTGCCAATAGCGGCCGTTACCGCGATCAATGGCACACCATGACGCGTACAGGCACTGCCGCGCGCCTCAGCGCGCATCGCCCTGAACCGTTGCTTGAAATTCACCCAAAGGATGCTGTGCTTTACGGCCTTTCTGATGGCGGGATCGCCCGGATCAAAAGCCAGCATGGCACTGCATTGATGCGGGTGGCAATTACGGATGCACAGACACCAGGACAGGTTTTCGTTCCGATGCACTGGAACGATGTCTTTTCGGCCGCGGGTGGGATTGGTCGACTACAGCCCCCCAATGTTGACCCCCACTCCGGCCAACCCGAAAGCAAGCATATCCCGATTACCCTCGAGCCATTTAGCGCCAAATGGCAGGGATTGCTGTTTTCAAGCACACCGGTTGATCTTTCCAAACTGCCCTACTGGGTCGGTGCGACCGGACCGGGCAGCATGGTTTTCGAAATCGCCGGTGATGCCCCGATCCTGTTTAAATCCCTGTTGCCGATTACAGCAGGCAGGGACGTTGAGCAGATCATTGAATATTCCGACGCCAACAAGGGGGTCCATCGGTTTGCCCGCCTTGAGGGTGATCGGATTACCGGGGCGCTGTTTGTCGGCCCGGATCGTCCGGCACTTGGTCGTGACTGGGTTTCAAACCTGTTTGGTGCGAATGCCATCGCGCCGGTTGAACGCAACGCGCTTCTGGCCGGGCGGATGCCCGATGCCGGGGCGATCAATGATCGCCTGATTTGCTCATGCTTCTCGGTTGGTTTGGCCGCAATCAGCAAAGCCATTTCTAAACAGAATGCCGTGACGGCGATCGACATCGGCCGCCTGCTTCAGGCCGGAACAGGATGCGGATCCTGCGTGCCGGAGATAAAGGAGATTCTCGATGACGTATTACCGCGCGCCGCAGAATAGCACTCTCAACACCACGGCATCTCGGGCAAGCACCGATCAGCCGGACGAAAAATTCGCCTACTTCCCGGCATTTGTGAAAGTGCAGGGCAAGAAGGTTGTCGTACTTGGGGGCGGCGAAGTTGCCGCGGGCAAGCTCCGCCTTCTTTTGCGCAGTCACGCCGATATCACGGTCATTGCGCCTGAAGTGTGCGATGACGTTGCAAACATGCACAAAACCGGTCAGATCACTTGGGAACGCGCCCCGTTTGTCGATACCATGATTAATGGCGCGATCATGGTGTTTGACGCGACGGACAACCCCCATCTGACCAAGCGGGTCGAGGCGGCAACCAAACGACGCAACATCCTTCTGAATGTCGTCGACAAGACCGCGCAATGCGATTTCATTGTGCCCGCCATTCTGGATCGCGCGCCAATCATGATCACGATCTCGACAGGCGCCTGCGCCCCGGCACTGGCACGCATGTTACGGCAACGACTTGAAACCGTGTTCCCGGCAACCTTGTCAAACCTCGCCAAGATCGCCCGTGACGCCCGCGAGACAGTTGCCGCACATTTGAACGACAGCTTGTCTCGACAGCGCTTCTGGACCCGTTTTTTCCAAAACGCCTTGCGCACGGACAACACCGGCAAAGTCACCCCGGATGACCTCGCACATGAACTCCGCACCTTTGTCCCGCAAGGCAGCAGCGCAACCGTGCCGTCCGGCCAATCCTTGCAGGTCACGATCAGCGCCAATAACGCCTATGACATCCCGCACGGTGTTGCCGGCAACATCGAAACGGCAGATATCATTTTCCACGACAAAGATGTTGCACCCGACATCCTTGCCCTGGCCCGCCGGGATGCGACCCTTATCAGCATCAGTCCGTCTACCGACAAACACGGCGAAATACCCGACGCCGGATTGGCGATCAGCAAACAAATCCGGTTCTTCACCCAACAGGGCATGAACGTCCTGCGGCTTTGTCGAAACTGACAGCCAAAGTAAGCAGTTGAAGGTTATTCACCCCCGCGACGACCAAGACCACTGGTGGCTGTTGCAATGTAAAGCGAGGTGACATCAAACCGCACCCGAAATCAAAATCCAGCTTTAATACGACCATCCGCATGGCGTTGAAGAACGTGCTTTTGCAGGGCTTCCGCGTTCAGGTTGTTTGGAATCAGGCAGGCCCTTAAAGAGCCAGGTTCGACAGGCCATGCCCGTAATCGGGGAAACTTCGGTCGCCTCGTTCAGAATGTTGGAGCTGAGCAACGGCGACGAAGAAAAAGCCGCACTAACCCAAAACACCACAAGCAAGCTAAGCACAGCCATGACAACATGCACCGCAAGGCGTGTCACGACGTTGCAATTGTGCGCCTTGTTGGGTCCTGGATTAAACAAGGGCATCACTTGCTATCGCGCTGGAATATCCAGTCATGGTCCGGGTGGTTCTGGAACCGCCATTTGCGCACTGGGCCTGCCATGACATTGAGGTAATACATCTCATAGCCATAAGGGCTGCCACACGGATGATGTCCTTTGGGCACCAGTACAACATCACCGTCTGACACCGCCATGGTTTCATCTAGTTCGCCATCTTCGGTAAAGACCCGCTGGAAACCAAATCCCTGTTTGGGATTGAGGCGATGGTAGTATGTTTCCTCAAGATAGGTCATGTCGGGATAGTTATCCTCGTCATGACGGTGTGGCGGATAGCTTGACCAGTTGCCTTGCGGGGTAAAGACCTCGGTCACCAGAAGACTATCGGCGATGTCTTTTTCTTCCATCGCAATCGGGTGGATATATCGGGTATTCGCCCCTTTGCCACGCTCTACGAGCTCGATGTTTTCGATTACGCGTGCAGGGTAATTTCCCTTCCCGGGTGCGGTACAAACCGCAAGTGTGCAATCGGTTGTCGCAATAGCTTTCCAATTGGCATCATTGGGCGCATAGACACAGGCTGGCGGGATACGCTCAAACACGCTCATGCGTTTACCGAGTTCACCGAAATCCTGATCATCGACAGAAATCTCTGCCTTGCCTTCAACCAAAACCAGAATGACCTCGCGATCGCCGGTTGCTTCCCGGGCAGTTTCGCCGGGTTTCAGATGATACAGCCCAAACCCGACATAACCCCAGTTGGCACTATCAGTCGTGATATCGTGGACCTTCCCGGTCGTTCCATTCGGCTTTCTGAGCAGATCTGCCATCAGGCGTCTCCTTTATCCAGTCCGGTTTTCTGTGCCATGTCGCGCAGCGATTTCAGTCCCAATGACTGATATTCAAACGGGTTACGAACGTTCGGATCCTGTTCTGCCTCGATCACTAGCCAGCCGGAATATCCATGGTCGGCTGCGATTTTAAGAACCGGTTCAAATGCAACGCCCCCCTCGATATCGCCCGGGACGGTAAAGACCCCGCGCCGCACACCTTCAAGGAAGCTAAGCCCTTCTTCACGGACCTGTTTGCTAATAGTCGGGCGCACGTTTTTGCAATGGATATGGCCAACACGATCCATGTAACGCGCCGCCAGTTCTTCGGGGTCGGCACCCCCGAACCAGGCATGACCGGTATCAAGCAGAAGCTTGGTTTTCGGCCCGGTATTTCTCATGAAGGCATGAATTTCATCGGCCGTTTCTACAATCGTACCCATGTGATGGTGGTAGACCAGATCAATGCCCTGATCGGCACAATAGGCGGCGATTTTTTCGACATCCGCACCGAACTTGGCCCAATGGTCGGCATGCAGAACCGGGCTGTTATTAAGGGCTGCGTTATCATTGCCGTGAATGGCGTTTGACGTTTCACAGACAATGCAAACCTTGCATCCCATCGCCTTCAGAAGATCCAGATGCGGTTGAATGGCCTTTTTCTCGTCCTCGACCGAATGGGTCAGAAGATTAAGCGAATGCCAACCTGAAACGAATTTAAGGCCATGTGGCGCAAGGGCAGCTTTCAGTGCCGCTGGTTCGGTCGGCATCTTGTGACCTTTTTCAATGCCGTCAAAGCCAATCTTTCCCGCCTCGGACAAACAGGTTTCAAGGCTGATGTCTGCGCCAAGGGTCTGGTCATCATCATTGGACCATGCGATCGGATTGGTACCGTAAAGGATCATTATTTTAATCTCCCGGGCGCTGCTTTTTCAGCGCGGCTTCGTAATTTTTTCTGGCTTCGTTGACGCTTGGGCGAACCGATACTTCCGGCACGGCGACATCCCACCAATGACCACCGGCCTCCGTGCTTGGCAACGGATCGGTATCAATCACAATGACATAGGATCGATCAGCCTCTTTGGCGCGCACCATGGCGTCTTCAAGCTCGTTGATCGAGGATACCTTTTCGGCAATCGCCCCCATCGCACCGGCATGCGCGGCAAAATCAATTGCCGAGGGCACGACATGACGCGCGGTATCAAGAAGGTTGTTAAAGCTTTCCCCACCGGTTGCCATCTGCAAACGGTTGATACAGCCAAAGCCCCGGTTATCAAGGATCACAGTGATGATCTTGTGCCCCAGCATCACACTGGTCGCGAGCTCGGAATTCATCATCATGTAGGATCCATCCCCCACCATAACGACAACCTCGCGATCCGGGCAGGCCATCTTGACCCCAAGCCCACCGGCAATCTCGTATCCCATGCACGAGAACCCATATTCAACGTGATAGCCATTGGGTCGGGCTGCTTTCCATAGCTTGTGAAGTTCGCCAGGAAGCCCACCGGCTGCACAAACAACAATCGCATTTTCATCTGTGCTGCGCTGAACCGCACCAATCACCTGTGCGTCCGTTGGCAACGCATTTCCTGTTGGCGCCGCGGTGACACCCTCAACCGCATCCATCCAGCTTTGCTTGAGTGCCGGGTCCACCGCACCTGCACGATATTCGCCCAGTTCCTTGGTGAGCTCCGCCAACGTGACCTTGGCATCACCAACGACCGAAATCGCGTCATGTTTACGCGCATCATAGGCCGCGACATTGATCGAAAGAATACGACGATCAGGGTTCTTGAACAGCGACCAGCTGCCCGTTGTGAAATCCTGAAGACGTGTACCAACCGCAATGATTAGATCGGCGTCCTCGGCAATGGTGTTGGCACTGCTTGCCCCGGTAACACCAATCGAGCCCATATTGAGATCATCATCCCACGGCAAGGCAGATTTCCCTGCCTGTGTTTCGGCCACCGGGATGTTGTGACGATGGGCAAAATCATGCAGATCACCACAGGCTTGGGCATAATGCACGCCACCACCGGCAATGATCAGCGGCTTTTTCGCCGATCTGATCGCGCCAATGGCGTCTTCAATCTGTTGAAGGTCCGCACGGGGACGCAGCTTTTTCCATGTCTTTGGCACAAAGAAGCTTTCCGGCCAGTCATAGGCTTCTGCCTGCACATCCTGACAAAATCCCAAGGTCACCGGCCCACAATCGGCCGGATCTGTCAGAACCGCCATTGTGCGCGGCAATGCTGTCAGAAGCTGTTCCGGGCGGGTAATGCGATCAAAATATCGACTGACCGGTTTGAAGCAGTCATTGGCCGAAATCGTACCATCCCCAAAATCTTCGATCTGTTGCAAAACCGGGTCCGGTGCACGATTGGCGAATACATCGCCGGGTACAAAAAGAACCGGCAACCGGTTCACATGCGCCAGTGCCGCGGCCGTCACCATATTGGTCGCACCCGGCCCGATCGACGTTGTCACGGCCATGGCCCGTTTGCGATTGGATGCCTTGGCATAGGCGATTGCCGCGTGTGCCATGCTTTGTTCGTTATGACCACGCCAAGTCGGAAAACTGTCGCCTGCGCCATGAAGTGCCTCACCCATTCCGGCGACATTGCCATGACCGAAAATGGCCCAGCAGCCCCCGAAAAAGTCTTCTCCGTCGTGATTGCGCTGTACACTCAGATAACGCACCATTGCTTGGGCAGCGGTTAATCGAACGGTTTTCATGCCGCTCCTCCCGATTTTTTGCGTGCCGCGTCCCAGGTATCACACAGGGCGCGATATTTTTGGGCCATTGCTGTAACGGCCTGATCATCGGCAATCGTACCTTGCATCCAGTCACGCGCAACATCGATGAAGATCGTGCGCCCGACAGCAAAGCCTTTGACCATGTTAAAGCGCGCCGCAACCTCGAAGCTTTCCACAAGCTCTGCTTCTGGTGCATCAAGACCAAGCACGACGATACCCCGGCAATAGGGATCATTTTGGGCAATCGCATCGCACGCATTGCGCCATGCCGCATCCGATTTCATCGGTTCAAGCTTCCACCAATCGGGATAGACACCGATTTCATAGAAACGCCTGATCACCTTGGCCGTTGTTTCATCATCACAATCGCGAACCTTTGACGGAATAACTTCCAGAAGGAATTCCAAGCCATTGCCGCGCGCTGCATTGGCAAGCCGAATGATGGTGGCTTCCTGATCGGCCTTGGTAACATCATCATCATCGGGATGATAGAAGCACAAAACCTTGACCACATGCTCCACCGGCCATTCGGCCAGTTGCGTGCCAAGATCGGGACCAATTTCCAGTTCAAGCGGACGCGACCCCGGAAGTTCAACCGGTCGCCCGATCCAAAGCCCGGTGCCCGCCGCCGCATAAAGGGCATCACGCCCCAGTCGGCGGTCGCACAGGATGCCGTATCCTTCCCTGCCGCCCGAAACATTCTGGACCGCGCGCAGGCACAGCTCCTTGAACGGACCAATGCGGTCATGCGAAACGCTGAGATCATCGGCAAGATCTTCAAGCTGCATCCGGTGATCAAATGCAAAAACCCGCATTTCAGGCCAACTGCCGCTACGGTTGGTTGACCAGTGGATTTGCTCCAACTCTGCATCGTTGCGCAGTTCCGGCGTTTTGATGCCACGATCAAAGAAGAATTGCAGTTCATCCCAACTCGGATAAGCAGGCGTACAGCCATGGCGCGACACCGCGAATGCACCACAGGCATTGGCGTATTTCAGGGATGTTTCCCAATCTGCATCGCTCAGCCAGCCTTTCAACAGGCCCGACATGAACCCGTCACCCGCCCCCAGGACATTAAACACATCAACCGCAAATCCCGGCCCGGAAATTCCGTCATCAAGGCTTTTGCCAATTTTGTCCGCAAACGCCACGGCCCCCATGGGACCACGTTTACAAACCAGCGTCGCATTCGAAATCACCCGAACATTTTCAAGCGCTTCGAGCGTGTCGGTCACACCACCGGCAATATGGAATTCTTCCTCAGTGCCGACGATCAGGTCAAACAGATGAAGCGTTGCCTGCAATTCCTTGGTAACAGCGTCCGAGGCAATGAAACGGTTTTCACCATCTCCATGCCCCGACAGCCCCCAAAGATTGGGACGGTAATCAATGTCTAGTGCTGTTTTGGCGCCGGCATCACGGGCCAGTCGAACGGCCTTGAGAACGGCCGCACGGGTTTTGGGATGTGAAAGGTGCGTCCCGGTAACCGTCACACAGCGTGAACTTGCAATGAAGTCGGGATCAATATCATCCTCACACAGCGCCATATCGGCACAGTTTTCGCGATAGAAAATCAACGGAAACTGTTCTTGATCGCGCACGCCCAAAAGCACAAGCGCGGTCAGGCGTTGTGGATCGGTTATGACACCCTGAACATCAACGCCTTCAGCAACCAGCTTTTCGCGGATGAACCGCCCCATATGCTCGTCGCCAACCCGCGTAATAAGCGCAGATTTCAATCCCAGTCGCGCAGTCCCGCACGCCATATTGGTCGGGGAACCACCGATATACTTCTTGAACGAAGCCATGTCCTCAAGACGCCCACCAATCTGGGTGCCATAAAGGTCAACGGATGATCGTCCAATCGTAATGACATCAAGCCGCTTCATTAAATCGTCCCTCCAAGGGACCCTTCGAGTTCGGCCAGTTCCTGACCGCCCGCCATAAGGTCCTGAAGCTCTTCGGGTTTGATTTCACCCCGCTTCGCCGTGCCGTGGGTTTGGCCGCGGTTCAAAACCGTAAACCTGTCGCCCACTGCCATGGCGTGGCGCACGTTGTGGGTAATGAAGATGACGCCAATTCCGGCTTTGCGCACCCGATCAATGGTCGCCAGAACGTTTGACGTCTGGCGCACACCAAGTGCCGATGTCGGTTCATCAAGGATCAGGACCTTGGCGCCAAAATAAACGGCACGCGCAATCGCAACTGTTTGCCGCTCCCCCCCCGAAAGCGTGCCAACCGCCTGTTCGGGTTCGCGCAGATTGATGCCCATGGATGCCATTTCATCCAAGGTGACCTTGTTGGCATGCTTGAAGTCGATCCATTTGAACGGGCCGAAGCTTTTGCGTGGCTCGCGGCCCATCCAGAAATTGCGCGTTACAGACATCAGCGGGATCATCGCCAGATCCTGATAAACCGTGGCGATCCCGGCTTCCATCGCATCACGCGGACTGTCGAAAACGGTCTCTTGACCACTGACCCGCATGACACCTTTGGTCGGCTTGTGTACGCCTGACATGGTCTTGATGAAGGTCGACTTTCCCGCACCGTTATCACCCAAAAGACAGTGGCACTCGCCTTCCATCACATTGAAGGAAACACCGCCCAACGCGATTACCGGTCCGAAATGCTTTTCGATATTGTCCATTTCAATCAATGGCGTGCTCATTACCGTTCTCCCGTAATCATGCGGCGGATATAGGTATTCATGATCACAGCAAAGATCAGGATACCGCCCAGGAACACCCGGAAAAGCGAACTTTCCGCACCGGCAAAAAACAACCCTTGCTGAACGACGCCAAAGATCAGCGCACCCAATGCAGCACCGATGACCGAACCATAACCACCTGTCAGAAGTGCGCCGCCAATCACCACACAGATGATGGCTTCAAATTCCTTAAGCAAACCACGGTCGGCTGCAGCCGAACCAAATTCCATGACCTGGCAGGTCGCGAAGACGGTTGCGCAGAATGCGGTAAACATGAACATCAGGATCTTAACGCGATTGACCGGAACACCAACATAACGTGCGGCCTGCGCATCCCCGCCAGATGCGAAAATCCAGTTACCAAAACGCGTTTTGGTCAAAAGCCAATGACCAAAAATGATCAATGCCAGCGCCCAGATGACCAGCATCGGCAGACCTTCAACGACCGGCTGCCCGATACGGGAACCACGGGTAAAGGTATCAATAACACCGATATCGCCAAGCCATTGGAAGAAGCCCTTGAAGATCACGCCGCCAAACAGCCAGGCAAGCGGATCACCCTCAGCAACTTCCTTAACCCCGCCAATAATTGTCTGCCGGGTTGTCAGGATGGAAAGCCAGATGGTCAGACCACGCAGAATATACAAGAATGCCAAGGTAACAATGAAGCTCGGCAGACCGGTTTTGATCACCAGAAAACCGTTCAGTGCGCCCAGTGCCGTGCATACGATGAAGGCCGCAATAATAGACAGCCAAACCGGCAGGCCCCATTGAACAGACAGAATGGCAATCACCACACCTGCAAAGCCGATCATTGAGCCGACCGAAAGATCGAATTCACCGGCAATCATCAACAGGCAGGCACCGACTGCGATGATGGCAAACTGGGCCGATACAACGCCCCAGTTCTGAATGCCTTCCGGGGAAAACATGCCGCTATCACCGGCAATCATAAAGAAGAAAACAAAGACCAGGATCGTACCGCAGATCGCACCGAGTTCGGGCCTGATCATGGCACGGCGAATGGCTGAGACTTGCTTGAGCCGCTCGTCCGACATGGCATCACTCTTTTAACTATCAGGTGGGTACCAAGGGCGGCCTGAGGCGCGCCCTTGGCGGGAGGAAATCTTAACGATATTCGCCGGCGTATTTTTCGACCTGCGCGATGTTGTCCTTGGTAATGAAACCGGGGCCGGAGTTGATATGCCCGGACGGCAGAACGCTATAGCGCGCATAGTTGGTCAGAATGACGACCGGAAGGTAGCCCTGAAGGTAAGGCTGCTGATCGATGGCAAAGTTGATTTCACCAGCCTTGATGGCCTCGGCAATCTCGGATGACAGATCAAACGTGCCAAACATCATTTCACCGGCAAGACCTGCGTCACGCAGGGCTGCAAGGGTCGGATGGGCTGAGTTCGGACCCAGTGTCAGCACAGCATCAACATCCTGATTGGTATTGAGATACGCGCTGACCTTGTTCTTTACTTCCGACGGGTCCTGACCGCTATCGATCATCTGGCTGCCAAGCTCGACACCAAGTGCGTCGGCAAAGCCACGGCAACGCTCAACAGATGCCGGGTTGGTGATGTAGTGGTTCACACAGACAAAGCTTTTCGCACCCGCTGCGGCGGCGCGTTTACCGGCACCAAATCCGGCATCATATTCCGGCTGGCCGACATGCATCAGCGCGCCAAGTTCTTCGGATTGTTCCTGCGTGCCGGAGTTGATCGTGATGACAGGGATACCCTTATCCACGGCATCAGTGATCGGCCCCTTAAGGACGTTGAAGTCTGCAATGGTAACGATGATGCCATCCGGATTGGTCGCAGCAGCCTGTTCGACAATACGCGCCATATCGGCAAGGTCGCCGGTCGGCGGGTTACGATATTCGACTTCTGCACCCATCTGATCACCCGCGACCTTGATCGCGTTTTTGATCACGTTCCACCAGCTATCAGAATCTGGTGCGTGGCTGATGAGAACGAATTTTTCATTTTCTGCGGATGCGGTTGCGGACAAACCGGCAAATGCAAATGCTGCTGCCGCGATGGCAGTAAGCGCCTTTTTCATCTGTTGCCTCCCTAGTCGGCTGAAATATTGGGATTTTCCCATTGAATTTATGTGTTCTTCTGGCAGTCAGTCGTCTTTGTGCAACCTTTCTGCTTCTGGCGGCGTGGGTTGATATGACCCGTTGAAACCGTTGAATGGAATTTTTGTTCTATTTTTTATCGAAATCAACATTTTTTTTCTATTGCACTGCAAGATAACCCTCTGTCACCGCCACAAGGCCTTGCCAAACCAGCTGAAACCGCCGCTCATCCCAACCCGAACCAATTGCGATGGCCGATAATGCTATTGCAGATAAGTGCAGTCGCCATCGGCCGTTTTAAGTTTTCGGGGCGACTCGCGTGGCACAAATCCCTGATCGCCAAAAGAAAACCGGCGCAGCTGATGGGCCACGCCGGTTTAAGTCCAAGCCCTGATGAGAACGCGTTTAATCAGGCCAGAATTTCGTTTGCGACATTAACGCTCCGTCCCTCGCGCGCAGAAAGCGCGGCGGCCTCGGCAACGACCAGGGCATTGATCCCGTCCTTCAGGGTAACTGGAAGGGGCGATGCCCCCTGCACGCCCTCAATGAAACTGTTCCATTCAATTTGATAGGCCTTGGCATAACGTTCGAGGAAGAAATGCTCCGGCTTGGCCTTGGTTGCACCGTGCGCGGTGATTTTCTCAATCGTGTTTTCCAGAACGTTATGTGCGGCAAGCAACCCGTCCGAGCCCAAAAACTCGATACGCTGGTCATAGCCATATGCCGCACGACGGCTGTTTTTAATCACGGCGATACGTCCACCCGAAAACTCAAGCGTGGTAACGGCAGTATCAAAGTCACCTGCCTTTCCGATCTCCGGATCGACAATGCTTGATCCGATGGCGGTGACTTTGTCGGGCAGCGCACCATACATCCAGCAGGCCATATCAAAATCATGGATCGCCATATCGCGGAAGATCCCGCCAGATACCTTTACATAGCTTACCGGGGGTGGCGCCGGATCAAAGGAAGTGATCGAAAGCAGCTCCCCCTTGCCGATTTCGCCTTGATCAAAGGCCGCTTTCAGACGGGCAAAGTTCGGATCAAAGCGGCGGTTAAATCCAACCATGATGGGTTTGCCGTACGGCTCACATCGCGCAAGACAATCTAGGGCACGCTTAAGATCAAGATCAACCGGCTTCTCACACAGAACCGCCTTCCCTGCTGCTGTCGCTGCCTCCAGCAGGTCCGCATGGGTATCGGTCGGTGTTGCGATCAACACGGCATCTATTGACGGATCGGCAATGATATCCTCGCTGCTGCGCACAGTAGCGCCATGCATCTGCGCGAGCTTCTCGGCAGGCTCATCAAATTTGTCCGACACCGCGACCAGTTCACTTTGCGGGTGCGCAACAATATTCACCGCATGGACCTGCCCGATACGTCCAGCACCCAGCAAACCTATTTTAAGCATTCCGATGTTCCTTCCCTTCGGCGTTCCCGCCTTGACTTACGATGATCGTCCCGAACTGCCTGCGACACGCCAGCAAGAACCTGGCAAACCAAATGGCAGATCGATGATTTCGGGATGATCACGCGGATGTCTCTCGCACCCGTTTATGCTGATACGCGTATTCTGCTTGGGAATACGCTATGGAATTTTTATTCCATTATTTTTGTTTTTCAATAATTATTTTCCATCGATCAGTTTCTCGCGCTTTGCCCCGACAGAAACGGCCAAGGCAATTGCCAACGAGATTGTCGCCGAAAGTGCCCTGAACGCCCCGACATCGACCTCCGATACCGATAACATCAAAGCTTCTGTTTTGCGCATCGGCCCGCTCAGCGAATCACTGATCGCCACAACCTTGTTTCCAAGGTCATGTGCATAGGCGGCAAGATCAATCGTTTCCTGTGAATAGGGCGCAAAGGTGATCGCAATCACCACATCGCCCTCGCGGATCGCGTGGCGTGGATTAAGGTTACCCACACCGTCATGCAGAACGGCGGCAATGTTCATCTTTTCAAAGGCATAGGAAAGATAACTCGCGACCGGAAAGGCACGTCTGAAACCAACCACATGGATCATAGGGGCTTCGGCCAGGACATCCACCGCCTTTTCAAGCGTTTCCAGATCGACCGTTGACGCCAGATTTTCCAACGACAACCGCCCGGCTTCGACAAACTCGGCCAGCAGGGCACTGGGGCTGTCATCCCCTGTTGCACGCAGGTTCTCAAGCCGTGTGGCGTAGTCCGGCCATTTTTGCGCATAGGTTTCCCGAAACATTTTCTGCATTTCAGAAAATCCGGAAAATCCCATCAACTGACAGAACCGCATGAAGGCCGAGGGCTGCACACCTGCACCGACCGATAGTTCGGCAACTGTGGAGACAGCAATGCGATCCGTATTTTGCGCAACAAACTCCGCACATTGGCGCAGCCTTTTGGGCATGGTTTCCGATATTTCGGCCAGACGGTGATTGAATTCCTCAAGCGAAACAGGTGCGGTCTGATCACTCATGGCGTTTATTCTTCCTTGTTTTGTTTCTGCTTGACGCACGGCGCGTTCCATGATCATCCATTAAATAGAACAAAAATTCTATTTTGACTAGGTTAGGAGTTCCGGCAAATGAAATCTCTTGGCATTGGCCTGATTGGCACTGGTTTCATGGGAAAGGCGCACGCGCTGGCATTTGGCGCAGCACGGGCTGTTATGGGCGATGTGCCGGAGTCTCATCTTGCGGTTTTATGTGATACGCCGGTCGAAAAAGCCAAACAGATGGCCGACCAGTTCGGCTTTGCCAAAAGTACTGCCGACTGGACATCGCTGATCTCAGATCCGGATGTCGATATCATCTCGATCACCACGCCGAATGCGCTTCACTTCGAAATGGCATTTGCCGCCATCAAGGCGGGCAAACATGTTTATTGCGAGAAGCCCCTGGCTCTCACATTGGATCAGGCGCGCGAAATGCGCGATGCCGCCCGCACAGCAGGCGTCAAAACCATGGTCGGCTACAACTACATCAAGAATCCGGCATTCACACATGCCTGTCGATTGATCCAAACTGGTGAAATCGGTGAGATCGTTCATTTTCGCGGCTGGGTGGACGAGGATTATCAGGCTGACCCGGCACTCCCCTGGACATGGCGGGCCAAACTTGCCGACGCTGGTCTTGGGGCGTTGGGGGATATGGGATGCCATCTGGTATCGATGGCATATGGCCTTGCTGGCCCCATCGACAGTTTGATTGCCGATATGCAAACTGTTCACACTACCCGCCCGCTCCCTGATGGAACCGGGCGGGCCAAGGTCGAAAACGAGGATACGGCATCCGCCTTGGTGCGGTTCGCCAACGGCGCTCAGGGCAGCCTTTCGACATCGCGCTCCGCATGGGGCCGCAAAAACCGGCTGGCTTGGGAAGTTCACGGCACCAAGGGTATGATCTGCTTTGATCAGGAGCGCATGAACGAGTTGCAGCTTTATCGCAATTCAGGCGACAAGGCACAGCAGGGTTTCACCACAATCCTGACCGGCCCGGCACATCCGCCTTATGGCGAATTCTGCCCGGCACCGGGACATCAGCTTGGCTTTAACGACCTTAAGGTCATCGAAGCTGCCGCACTGCTTTGTGCGATCCGCGATGACAACCCGGCCTACCCCGATTTCGAACACGCTTACGAATTCGAAAAAATCATTCATGCAATCGCGAAATCCGCGACTGACGGGACAAGGGTCTCGCTGTCTGAGGTATAGCTGTCACGTGCCGCAAAAGGTAACATTCGAGATACAGCAGAATCAATTACTTGGCATTTCCGATTGCCTCAAAAAGCTGCCATTTCTCTCAAAGTACTTTTGCAGGTCTATGACTTTCTCTGCCTGAAACGATCAAACGCTACGGCGATCACAATGAACGATCCAACAAACGTTCCCTGCCAAAATGTGCTTATACCAAGCAAAATAAGGCTGTTGCGGATCACTTCAATCAACAATGCACCGACCACGGCACCAAACGCAGTGCCTCCGCCACCTGCAAGATTGGCACCCCCAATGACCGCGGCGGCGATGACGGTCAACTCCATGGCCTGGCCAAGATTGGTCGTAACCCCACCGAGCCAGCCAACTTCCAGGACCCCGGTAATACCTGCCATCAGGGCTGAAAACATATAAACGCTGACTTTGATGCGCGCGACGGGAATGCCGGTCAGAACCGCTGCGTTTTCGTTGCCGCCAATCGCGAACAAATGCTGGCCCCAACGTAAATGCCTGAACGCGAACGCCGTCACACAGGCCAGAATCACCATGATGATCAACGGATGCGGAAGACCGAGCGTCGAACCGCCCCCAAGCCAAAGCAAGAAGTCGTGATCCGGCCCGAACTCATAGATCATCTTGTTATCAGAAAGCACCATTGCCAGACTGCGCGCGACCGACAGCATGCCAAGCGTCACCACGAATGGTGGCATTTTCGCATAGGCAATCAGTACGCCATTAACCGCCCCGACAAGCAACGAGATGCCAAGTGCGGCAATACAACCGAGCCAAAAAGGCATTCCCGCGGACATGATGACGCTGACCGTCATCGCAGAGATCACCAGCGTAGAGCCAACAGAAAGGTCAATCCCGCCGGATGCAATAACCGCCGTCATGCCAAGCGCAATGATCCCGACAAACGCAAAATTGCGGGTGACATTGAACAGGTTGCGCTCTGTTGCGAAACTGTCGGTCATGATCGTCAATGCCAGGCAGGCAAAGACAGCCGCCATAAACACCCAAAAAATCTGCTGGCTTGTAACCCGCGCGATCAGCCCATGATGCTGAGAACGATTGATGACTTCAGCAAGAGTCGGCGTTGCCATATTCATTGTTCCTTTTTTAGGTCCACTCATGCGTGCTCAATCGCGCCGGTAATCAGGCCTGTAATTTCTTCTGGCGAAGACTGTGATGCTTTTTTGTCTGCAACAAGTTCGCCCCGCCTTAAGACAACAACCTTGTCTGCCACCTCAAAGACATCTGGCATTCGGTGGCTGATCAGAACGACAGCGATACCCTGATCACTAAGCTGCCGGATCAGGTTGAGGACTTCCGCCACCTGTCGAACAGAGATCGCAGCCGTTGGCTCGTCCATCAAAACGATCTTGGCATCACTCAAAAGGGTTCGTGCGATTGCAACAGCTTGGCGTTGCCCGCCGGACATTTTGTGCACCAGATCACGGGGACGGGTTTCCGATTTCAATCGCGCAAACAGTTCGGCGGATTTGCTGCGCATGAAGGCATAATCCACAACCTTGATCGGCCCTATCCTGCGGGTTGGTTCACGTCCCAGAAATACGTTAGACGCTGCACTCAGATTGTTGCAAATCGCCAAGTCCTGATAAACGACCTCGATACCGGCTTTCTGTGCATCCAATGGTTTGTTAAACGCCACTTTCTTATCGGAAATAAGGATATCGCCCGACGTCGGGGCAAAGTTCCCCGCAATCACCTTGACCAAGGTGGACTTGCCCGCCCCGTTATCACCCATAAGTCCGACAACTTCGCCCGGCGCAATAGCAAGTGACACGCTATCGAGTGCCTGTATGGCGCCATAACGTTTGGATATGTTTTTAAGTTCAAGCACATTCATGAACACCCCCCATGTCTGCTGATCCATTTAACGTGGTAACAAGCAGACGGTTTTCTTTTGTGATTTATGGTTTTTGCAGCAAGCCCAGCGCCCTTTCGGTATTTTTTCTGGTGCGATAGGCTGCAAATTGTTGATCCGCCAGAACACCCAGCAAAATCACAGCGCCCATCACTGCGAAATTCAGCGAAGATGGAATGCCCAGCAAATTCACCAGGTTCTGCAGTTCCTGTAGCAACACGGCCCCAAGAACGATCCCGATGACGGAACCTTCGCCCCCGCGCAAAGAACATCCGCCCAAAACAGCCGCCGCAATTGCATACAGCTCGTAAAAGTTACCATGCGAAGACGGCTGGACGGACTTGGTGAACATTGCGAAATATATCGCCGCAATCGATGCGAGCACGGCACAGATCACATATGCCATCACCGTGACGAAACGGGCGTTTATCCCCGAAAAGCGTGCGGCTTCCTCGTTCTTGCCGACCGCGCAAAGGTGACGACCAAAAACTGTGTGATGCAATACAACCCACATCACCGCCGCCACAATCAGCATCGCGACGAACGAGTGCGGCACGCCGAAACTCCGACCGATTGTAAGCCATTCAAGCTGAGGATAACTGGAACCAAAAGGAAATCCTGCCGTTGATTCCGCTGTGTATCCACGTGCGATGCCGCGATAAATCAAAAGCCCACACAAGGTAACGACAAATGGCTGCAGCCTAAATCGTGTAATCAGGATACCGTGCGCCAGCCCGATCAGAACACCAAGGCCAATGATGATCGCCACGGCCAATGGCCAGGGAACACCGAACTTACCGACCATGTCGACAAACAACACACCAAGCAGCGCGATCACTGATCCGACGGAAAGATCAATACCGCCGGTCATGATGACAAACCCTTGCCCAATGGCAAACAGGCCAAACAGACCGATCAGATTTGCGGTATTGCCAAGGTTGATGGGCGACAGAAAAAGCGGGTTGCGCATATAAACAATTGCGCCAACCACGATAATCAGAATGCCAAGACCGATATCTTTTTTTTGCATTTCTCAGGCCTCTTCCAGCACCTTACCGACGGCAAGATTGAGCACATTGCTCTCGGAAAAGCGAAAGCGCGGCAATTCCCCAGTAATCAGCCCGTCTTTCATCACGACAATCCTGTCTGAAACCCCGATTACCTCTTCCATATCGCTCGATATCATCATCACCCCCACTCCGCGATCGGCCAGCGATCGCATCAATCCATAAATCTCGGCTTTTGCACCGACATCGATCCCCCGGGTCGGCTCATCGAAAATGATGACCTTGGGATCCATGGACAGCCACTTTGCCAGAACGACTTTTTGCTGGTTGCCACCAGACATTTCATTTGCAGCCCGGCGAACATCATGTGTCTTGATCGCCAATGCACTGCGCTGGGATTCCGCCACAGCGATCTGACGTTTCTGGGAAACAAGCCCGCGCGATGTGTATGCTGGCAAGTTGGCCATCGTGACATTTTCCAATGTCGGAAATTCAAGGATCAACCCGGCCCGCTTGCGGTCTTCGGGCACAAGATAAAGCCCTGCTGCGATGGCATCGGCCGGGCTATTGATCTCGGTCTTTCTGCCATCAATCAGAATGTCCCCGCCAAGCTTGTCGCCGACACCAAAGATTGCCTCGGCCAAGTCTGTGCGCCCTGCCCCGATCAAGCCCGCAACGCCAAGGATCTCGCCCGCCATCACATCAAAGCTTGCCGTGCGATCAGGCTTGCCTCTGATCGCAAAGTTTTTGACGGAAAGAACGGGTTTGGTCGCAGGCACTGAAGGTGGTGTGTAAAGTGCCTTGAGCTCTCGTCCGATCATCATGCGGATCATCGCATCATGCGTAACGGCCTGACGCTCAAGCACGCCGACATTATGGCCATCGCGCAGGACAACCGCACGATCGACGCATTCCTCCACCTCGCTCAGGCGATGTGAAATATAGATGACGGCAATCCCTTGCGCCTTAAGGTCGGCAATGACCTTAAGCAGCATGTTGGTCTCAGAAAGTGTGAGACTTGATGTCGGCTCATCCATGATGACCAACCGCGCATTCATCGACAACGCCTTGGCGATTTCCAGCAACTGGCACTCCGCCAAGGATAATGTGGAAACCGGTGTATCTGGCTTGAACGGGGCGCCAACACGCTCGATCAGCGGCTCCGCCATTTTATTCATGGCTTTGCGATCAGTCAGCCGCAAAGGCCCACGTACCAGTTCCCGGCCAAGGAAGATGTTTGCGGAAACATCCATGTTATCGAAAACATTCAGTTCCTGATGGACGAACGCGATCCCTGCTTGTTGGGACTGTTTGACGTCAAAGGCGTCATAATGCTGTCCATCAAGAATAATTTTCCCGGATGTAGGGGCGATCAGCCCGCCGAGAATCTTCATCAGGGTCGATTTTCCGGCCCCGTTTTCACCAAGAAGTCCAACAACTTCGCCAGCTTTGATCTGCAATGAAACATCATTAAGGGCCACCACACCGGGATAAACCTTGGTGACGCCTTCAAGTCGCAAATCAAGTCCATGCACTGCACTCATATACTCGGCTCCCCAATGTCCATTCGACATCGTTGGAAAGGTGCGAACGGGCGCACGCGCAGATTTCGTGCGTCCGCTCGCTAGGCAGGGGGAAGAAAATTACCCGCCTATTCTTTCCTTAACGACGGCCTCGAACTCATCAACATTGGATTTGTCGATCACCTGCGTCGGCACGATGATCAAGCCATCTGCAGGCACTTTGGACTTGTCCCCCTCAAGGTAATCCGCCATCAGATGCATGCCCTGATAACCCCACTGGTACGGGTCCTGAACAACCGTGCCAGCAAAGCTGCCCTCGCGAACCGCGCCTAGCGTTACAGGGTCTTCATCAAAGGCAACAACCGTCACCTGCCCCAGCTTGCCAGCAGCCTGCAATGCTTCGTAAATTTTGGGCGGGTTGTAGGAATAGAACCCGACCATGCAATCAATGTCGGGATTTGCCGCAAGCACGTCATCGACGTTTGATCGCGCACGCGCAAAGTCGACATCATCACCACGCACATCGACAAGCTCGATACCGCTGCCTTCAACCGCCTGACGGAAACCGGCGATACGCTCAATCGCGTTGTCGGCCCCAAGGAACCCGACAAAGCCCATGCATTTTCCGCCGTTTGGCAGTGCTTTGACGGCAATCTCTCCAGCCTGAACGCCAGCGGCAACGTTCGATGATCCAAGATAGGCGATGCGATCACTTTGCGGGGCATCACTATCGGTGGTAAAGAGCGGCACCTGGGCCGCAATGCGATTGAACGCATCAATGGAGTTCTTTGGATCGGCCGACGAAATCATGATCGCATCCGTTCCCCCGGCGACCAAATCATCCATCAGCGCATTCTGAAGTGCTGCGGTTCCCTGTGCAGGATACCGGAACTGCAGTTCATATTCGGGGAGTTCTGCCTGTGCGGCCTCGACCCCTGCTTCTGCCAGTTTCCAAAAGTCCGAAGCAGCATTCACCACGAATGCAAGCTGCTGCTTTTCTTGTGCGAACGCCCCGCCAGCCAGAACCATTGACAGACCGAGGGTTGCGAATGTTGTTACAAATTTCATGCGTTTAATCCTCCCGATTAACAATCCGCACGACTGTATTTATAAATTATCTGTGCGGCTCATCATTAATAATATCATTAATAATTTTGGATCAAGCGTTTTTCACTCCCGGTTGTGTAAGTTGATGGTTTTAATTACAGATTGGCCCACGTTTTTTGCTCTTCGCTCGCAAAAACCGCGTCAAGAACACGCATGGAGGCAATCGAATCCTCGATGCCGTATGGCAAACCTCTTCCTGTCAGAATGGCCTGCGCAAACATTTCCGCCTGTTCGGCATATTGATCACACGCTGGCACGATCTCGCAGCCAGCCAGGCTGCCATCCAGGCTCTCGCCTGTATCGACAATCAGGGCGGTTTCTTTGTCTGCCGGCGCGTTGTAGGGGATCATGATTTCGGCCCGTGCCTTCGTGCCAAACACATTCAAGGTCTGATACGGACACAGTTGGGTCGAAACCATGAATGACAATTGCCGGCCGCCGCCAAAGTCCGCAACCACACTCGCCATCCGATCGGTTTTGAATGCGGGATCTCGATCGATCAGGGCCATAACGCGCAACGGCTCGTCTTCGAACAAAAACCGTCCCGCCGTGATCGGGTAGCAACCGATATCCATGATGGCACCACCACCGGCCTCTGACCTGTTGCGAATATCCCGACCATCATCGTTAAAGTAACTGAATGCCGCCTGGATCGCCCTGACCTCACCAAGCTCACCGCTTCTGACCATCTCGCGCACACGTATCCATTGCGGGTGGTAGCGCACCATAAAGGCCTCTGCGACCAACACATTTTTCGGACACGCGCGTAGCCGTTCTGCATCGCGCGCATTTAACCCGACGGGCTTTTCACACAGCACATGCTTACCTGCCCGTGCTGCAGCCAGCGTCCAGTCGACATGCATATGGTTTGGCAACGGGTTGTAAATCGCATCAATTTCCGGATCAGCAATCAACGCCTCGTAAGACGCATAAGACTTCTGAATTCCAAGGTCATTGGCCACCCTCGCCGATCGCCCCGCATTGCGCGATGCAATCCCCAGCACATTCGACGAGGGTGATTTTTTGATTGCCGGAATAACTTTCTCCACGCCGATATTGGCCGTCGAAAGAATGCCCCAGTTGATTTTTGTTTTTGTCACGTTGTCTTCCGCCCTTTGTAAGCCCGGATAAAAATCGAGCCGGATCTGATCAACAAATCCGGCTCAGTTCATCAAGGATTGGTATCAGTTATCCGCGCAAAAACCCGGATCCGACTGATTGCAAACATCCAGTCCCGTATAGAGTGGATCATCTACCTTTTTGCCATTGATCAGTTCGATCATCACGTCAGGTGCCCGATACCCCATCTCAAACGGACGCTGACCGACCTGCGCATGGCTGCGCCCGTCGCGGAATGCCTGGGTTTGCGGAGGAAGCGTATCGCCCGCAATCAGGATCAGCTCCTTGGATTTCAGCCGGTCCATGACCTGATCGGTAACCTGGGCATAGGCTTGCGGCGCAAACTGTGCCCAGCCGCCAATCAGAATAAAGGCATCAAGATCGGGATTTGCCGTGAAGGTGTCGGCCATCTGCTGATTGGCAAGATCGACCTGGTCATTGGTAAAGACCGGACACCCTTCAATTTCCGTCCAGCCATTGCTGTTCGCAAGGCGCTCGGTCCCCTTAGCGCCTGAAATCGTGTCGCGGAAGCCAGAAGCACGCGCGTTAATATTGTCCGCCGCAACATTCCCCAACTGCAAACATACCGATCCCCCGTCCGGCTTAAGCATCATGGCTTCTTCGGCCATCTTGACCCCCATCAGATAGTTGTCAGTTCCCAGATAGGTCGCGCGCAAATCGCGATCTTTTTCAAGGAAATCGGCATCAATCGTCATCACCGGAACATTCGGGTTGATCTGACGAATTCGGTTTGCCATCGCTGGCGCATTTGACGGCGAAATTGCGATTGCGGCAACACCGCGGGTCAACAGATCATCGACGATCTGAACCTCGCCAGCCTCATCAGCACTGGATGCAGGCCCGGTGTACAAACACTCGTATTCAGAGTCCATGTTCTCCGACATCCACTTCTGACAACCCAGATTGATTTGCTCGAAGAACGGGTTATCCAAGCCTTTCACCACAATGGCCAATGTCTTTTTCCCATCGGCATTTGCAGCGCCAACACCTGTCGCAAGAATGAGCGCAGATGCGAGAGTTAGTAACATTTTATGTTTCACGTTTAGCTCTCCCTAGTTGGTCTGGCCCGGAATTGATTACCCCGGATACCAGATTTTCCGAGGATCGCTCGGGCTTCTTTCATATGCCCAGGCCCGCTCGATCATCTCCTCGAAATCTACTTGCGGCCGCCAACCTAAGGCGTGCCGTGCCTTGGTGTTATCAAGCCAGTTGCTGTGAAACGGCGTGGGGATTTCCACGGGCTCCATATCACGCGTTCGCACCAGATAATCTGCGACCTGCGCGTAATCGACCGGCTCATCCATAGAGATATTGAAAAGCTCCTGCATCGCGGCCGGGTGATCGAGGGCTGCCATCAACGCAGCGACCAGATCATCGACATGCACAAAGTTGCGCTTAAGAGCCGCGCCCTTTTTATCACGCATCAACGGCACAAAACTGCCCTCGGCAAGGCGCGCAGCCTTTTCCGCGCTTATCAAGTCGCTCCAGACCGGGCCACCAAACTGGTCCGGACCAAACGAAAGCGCGCATTTAAAGTCGTCTTTCTCCATGATCCAGGGCGCACGTAAAACTGTGCCATTCAGGCCATACTGGATTTGATATTGCTCGATCATCACCTCTTCGAGCACCTTGGTCAGCGCATAACAGCCGCTGTAGGCCTGCCTTGGGGAGGTTTCTGTGACTGGCGCCGGATAATCCTTGAAAATGTGCCCAACAGAGCAATCGCCACCTATCAGAATGAACTGCTTAAGCGTCGATGACTGGCGCGCGGCTTCCAGAAGCAGGAACATCCCCTTGATCGCAACATCAATGACCAGATCGGGGCTTTCTTTCACCGCCGCCATATGAAGAACGTGGGTGACACCCTCCATCACGTGCGCAACCGCATCCGGATCCGACAGAGACCCCGTAATGACCTCTACCCGTTCACCCGCTTCGACCTTGCGGTTGTGGCACAGCGCCACGATCTTGGCCGATGTATACTTGGGGTTATCAAGAAATGCCGCCAAAAATGCCTTGCCGACCTTGCCGGTTGCACCAGTAATCAAAATTTTCATTAATTATCCTCCCTATTGAATTAATAATATTAATTAATAATATGGAGTCAAGTGACCTCAGGATAGAATGCCGATATAAATTCAACCGCAAGAATGATTACTAATTATGCTGCAGGCGCGGCAGACGGCTTGTCTTGATCGTCTTGAATAAGGTATTACCAATATCGGCTTG